>JANODO010000019.1:0-8490 GCA_031412735.1 Rariglobus sp.
CATGATGGCGCTGTCGGGGTCGGTGAAGTTGACCTGCTCCTTGGGCGCCGGCGGTGCCGGGGGCGGCGGGCCGGGCTGGTCGGGCGCGCGCTGCGCTTGGTCGGCCATCGCCCGGGCGTAGGCGCGGGCCTCGATCGCGGCGCGCGCCTGGGCGCGCTTCGCCTTGCGCTCCTGGCGGCGGGCGACTTCGGCGGGAATCGAGAGCCCGTCCTGCAGCGGCGTGGCATCCGCTTGCTCGGCTTTGGCGAGGAGTTCGGCCACTTCCAAGTCGAGCTGGCGCATCGTCTCGCCCGCTCGCCCGTAGCTGGTGGCGGCGTGCTTGCTCGCGTTGGCGAGGACTTTCGTGCCGTCGATCGCGACGGTGATGCCCGCCACCTTGAGCACGCCGCAGTGCGCGGCCAGCTCCAGCACTTGCGCAAACGCGGCGGCGAGCAAAGCGGCGTTTTACCGGCGGAACGCGCAGAGCGTGTCGTGATCGGGATGGGTGTCGGCGCAGAGCACGCGCACCGCCACGCTGTCGTGGGTCGAGCGCTCGATTCGGCGGCTGGAGAACACGCTCGAGGCGTAGCTGTAGATGAGCAGCGCCAGGAGGAGCGAGGGCGGATACTGGTCGCTGCCCGTGCCGCGCTCGTTCACCCGGGCCGCGCGCTGGTCGAGCTGCTCGACCGAATCGAGAATGAAATGCACCAAGTGATCCTACGGCACCCACTCCCGCATGTCCGGCGGCAGCAACAGCGCGGTGTCCCGATCCACGGTCACGAATTTGGCGGGCATACCCGCACGACGCGCCGCCCGCCCAAACGATCCGCGTCCACGCCGGGAAAGTCCGACAAACTGCTAGGTTGTCGGAAACGAGAAAAACCGTCGGAAAGGTTTACAATTTCTGGCTATGGAATCAGCGGACTTTTTGCGAAGCAAGAGTTAGTAAACTCGGATATAGAATGGGATGCAAAACGATTATTGATATTCGAGCGTTTGGCACGGGCTTCGCTAATTGGGTGACGTCCTAACAATCAAAACTTCTTCCAACTAAGAAATCCAAATGAAAAACTCGTTCATCAAACTCCTCGGCGTGCTGGCCTTTGCCGGTTCTGCCCTCGTTTCACAGGCCGTTCCGTTTGCTATTCCTTCTGCCATCTCCTTTACCAGCGCGGGTAATACGATTTGGACTGGCGGCGGTGGCACGACTGTAGCCGACTTCCAGTCGGTCACGTCTTTCGGCACCGTTGAGGTCAATTTCCGCACGGGCTCGTTTACCTCGGTTGCGATTGGATCGGCTGTGACCATGGGCACGCCTTTGGTCTTCGCCAATCCGTTTGCTAACAACCCGCTCTGGACCGTCGGCGGTTTTACCTTCAACCTGACGACCTTCGACACTCCGCAGCGTAACACCGGTGGTCTCAATCAAACCCTCGTCCTGAGCGGTAGCGGTTTCGTCCAAGGCAACGGTTTTGATGGCATCGGTGATTGGGAGTGGAGTGGCAATGCCAACGGCACCTCGACCTTTAACTGGTCGTCTCTGACCGTTGTTCGCGCGCCGGACGGTGGCCTCACGATCGCCCTCCTTGGTGCGGCTATGCTTGCTCTCGCGGGTCTTCGCCGCAAGTTCCAGAGCTAATCGGACACCAGCCTAGTTTACGAAAAGCGGCGGGATGCAAATCCCGCCGCTTTTTTGCGTCTGGTGTCCAGAAAGTGCGTCCCGAGATTGCGGTTTTTTTCGGATTCGATGGGTCGAAGTATGTGAAACAGACTTCTCGAAGAAAACTTGCATCGTCCGATGACCGCCCTCATGACCTTTCGTGTGACGATGCATTGGCTGGTTCTGGTCATCCATTCTTACACATTCATCTGACCTCGTGATCGCTTCTAGTCCATCGCCCTCGGTTCGTGGCGCTGTATACAAAGCATTCGCTACTCGTCGGGTGCGGATGGTGATGGGTGTATTCACCTTGGTTTTTTTGAGTGCCGGAGTGGCTCGTGGCCAAACAACCGTCTATTTGGATACTGATGCAGGACTTGGGTTTGGTGCCAATCCGGCGTCATTCTTGTGGAACACGTCGTTTTCCGCCACTTGGACAACTGATCCGGCAGGCAATGCAGGTCGGTCCGCGTGGAGCAACGTCGCTCCGCCCGACAACGCGGTTCTCGGGAATGGGACCGGTTCAGGCTCCTATACGGCTTTCCTCGGCGGCAGTATCGATGTGGGCACGGTCTCTGTCGTCCAGGGGACTTGGACCATTTCCTTGGGTTCCAATACCCTTAGTTTCAATTCGTCGTCCAACTCCACGCTGAATACTATCATCACCGGAACTGGAAGCGTGGTAAAAGCTGGCACGGGTTCGATGAACGTGACCACAACCAATAACTATTCCGGTGGCACGACCATCAGCGGTGGCGCGATTCGCTTCTCGGCGGCCAACACCGATATCGGCCCAGCTACGGTCAATGCCGGGGGGGCGTTGCAGATCGGAGCGTCGAACGCCCTGCCGGCAGCCACCAGCGTGACACTTGCAGGTGGCTCGCTCGCATTGGCTGGAGCCTTCAATCAATCTCTCACTACGGCATTGAGCATGTCGTCGAGCAGCACGTTGGACTTTGGCAGCGGCTTTGGGGCGAGCGCGATCGTTTTTGGCGATTCCAGCGGCCAGACGTGGACTGGCACGCTGACGGTCTCAAGCTTCAGCACGGCGGGGGGTGATACTCTGCGTTTTGGCACCAGTAGCAGTGCGCTCAGCGGCTCGCAGTTGGCGGCCATTAGTTTTAATGGCATCGGTGCGCAGATTGATGCGAGCGGTTTTGTGACCCCGGTGCCGGAGCCGGAAGCAATCGCCGCGATTTTTGGCGCGGGAGCGTTGGCTTTTGTGGCGTTCCGGCGGCGGCAGCAGGCGCTGGCGACCGCCGGTTCCCGCTGACCCGGTCCGCCTCACCCAGGTTTTGCAGGTGGCGGCTGTTTTTGCTCTCCTCTGTTTGAGCGAGCGCTAACGTGCATGAGTGAACGAATCGAAGCGGCAATATTATCTCATTCTTGGTTGTGCCGGTAGTGGCCGCCGCGAAGTCCTGTCGGACCTGATTGAATCGAGATTCGATGAATCGGACGGAGTCGTGGTGATGCTTTCCACGGGTGAATCACACTCGGCGAGCGAAGCTTCCTTGCCGGCAATCAGTCGATGGGAATGGCGTGACAACGCGATCTCCGCCGTTGAGGTTCCCGATTCGCGACAGGTGGTTTTTGTCACCGATGGGCGGCTGAATCCTGTCGAACAAATCGAGGCTTTCACGCGTTGGATGGCGGAGCAGGGTGGGGAACTGGCGCGCGTTCTCTGCGTCGTGGATTGCCGGCTCGCGGCGGACAACCCCCCGCTCTTCGCGTGGTTCGAGGCCTGCATTCATTTCTCGGACGTCGTCCTCCTCAACCACCGCGAAAGCGTCGACAATAAGTGGCTCAGCGACTTCGTGGGCCATTTCAAGAAGCAGTTCTTTCCCTGCCTGTTTGAGCCGGTGAAGGACGGGCGCGTGAGGAATCCCGCCCTCGTGCTCGAGCCGGAGGCGCGGCGCGTGTCCCACGTTTTCGATGCCGAGCAGGAGTGGATCTTCACCAACGCCGACGGCGAGGTAATCGACGAGCAGGAAGAGACGGAGGACGGGGAGGAGGACGTCGAGGCGACGCCGGAGGTTGACCCCTATTTTGCGCGGGACGCGGCGGGACGGCGCGCGAAACGTCTCCCGGATATCTCCAAGTTTCTCCCGCCTGCGCCTACTTCCGGCTGAAGTGCGCCTGAAAATCCGCGCGGTTCATCGTGTCCCACACGCGCGATCCGAAGTGCGGGCGGGGCAGATAGAGCAGGCTGCAGATGCGGCTCAGGGTGCGGCCCAGCGGTGCGCCGAACCACACGAGTGCTCCGGCGAGTGCGTAGGTCAGGCCTACGCATGCGACGGTGATGTAGGTGCGTGGCACGATCTCAAAACCAGGGAGGCGCTGCCCGATCCAGTGCAGGGGCAATATTGCGAGGACGACCGCCCCCGCCACGATCCAGTGGGTGCGGGCGACGAATGCGACGCTCGCGGGAGGGCGACGCATGGTGGTGCCGGCGTCCCTCTATTTCGCCGCGGCGACCGCCGCGACAAACGCCTTCGCCTTTGCCGTGATGGCGGCCCAGTTCTTTTCCTTGAAAGCCTTGGCGTCCACGAGCGAGCTGCCCGCCGCAGTCGCGAACGCGCCGGCCTTCAGGAATTCGCCGACGTTGTTCTCGTTCACGCCACCGGTGGGCACCATCTCGATGTGCGGCAGCGGGGCCTTGACGGATTTGATGTAGCCGGGGCCGAAAAACTCCGCGGGAAAAATCTTCGCTGCATCGGCGCCCGCCTCCCAAGCATTCACGATTTCGGTGGGGGTGAAGGCACCGCTGAAGACGGGCACACTGTAGCGCTTGCAGAGCGTGATGACATCCGGCCGCAACGCCGGGGTGACGATGAATTTCGCACCGGCCAAAATACCGGCCCGCGCCGTCTCGGCGTCGAGCACGGTGCCGAGACCGAAGAGAAAATCGGGCAGCTCGGCGGTCGCCTTCTCCAACATGCGAATTGCGCCAGGCGTCGTCATCGTCAGCTCGATGCTCGTGAGACCCCCGGCCGCCAGGGCCTTGGCGCAATCGAGCAGGCCATCCGGCGAATCGGCGCGGATGAGCGCGATGACCTTTTCCGACTTAATCTTCGATAGGATGGCGTCTTTCTTCATGGGCGCGCGGAGTGTGGCTTTCGCGATGGGCGAGGGAAATCAATTTTCTTGCGCCGGGCGGGGGTGGGGTGTGTCGTGCCCATCCGATTTTGCCCGGGTGGTGGAATTGGTAGACACGCAGGTCTCAGAAGCCTGTGCCTAACAGCGTAGCGGTTCGAGTCCGCTCCCGGGCACCACTTAAGCACAGCGACGAAGACTTCGCTTCAACCCCCGTGCGCCCGGTTTTTTTCCGGCAGTGCGCCCGCATGGGCACAGGTCGCCGACGCGAGTTCACACGCGTGCCGGGCGATCCGATCCAGCGGTTCGCCGCGCAGGAGCCCCACGGTCATCGCGGCGGTGAACGCATCGCCTGCGCCCACGGTGTCGCGGACGAGGGTGGGGATGCCGGGCTGGTGAATCGTCTCGCTCGGCGAGACGAGCACCGCGCCTTCGGCTCCGCAGGTCATGGCGACGAGCGCGAGCCGATGTCGCGTCAGGAGCGAGCGGAGCGTGGTCTCCGGGGTGGCCGAGAGCGCGAGCCCGCTGGCCCGCGCGACTTCAGCGAGCTCGTCGGAACTCAGCTTCAGCACGCTGGCCAGTCCGATGGATTCGACGATGAGCGCGGGGTCGTGGAAGGGACTGCGCAGATTGACATCGAGCACGCGGAGCAGGCCTCGCGTCTGCGCGCGCCGGAGGATTTCGCGCAACGTGGCGCGGGAGACCGGTCCGCGCTGGCCGAGGGTTCCGAAATACACGGCATCGACTCGTCCGGCCGCAGACGCGGCGTCCGGGGGCGGGTCGATTTTGTCCCATGCGGCGCCCGGCTCGATGCGGAAGCTGGGCTTGCCCGCTTGATCGAGTGTGACGCTGACCGCTCCGGTCGGCGCATCCGTCCTGCGCTGCACGAGCGAGGTGTCGACGCCGAATTTGTGCAGGATCGCGCAGGCCTCGCCGCCGCGCGCATCCGCGCCCACAGCGCTCAAGATCGACACCGTGGCGCCGAGGCGCGCGGCATGGCAGGCGAAATTCGCCGGCGCGCCGCCGAAGCGCGGCCCGTCGGGAAACAGGTCCCATAGCACTTCACCGAAGGATAGGATCGCGTGGCTGGTCATCGCTCAAAAGAGGGGGAAGGGGAATTCAGCGTCTTCCTTGCCTTCGTTCGCGGCGATGCCAACGGTTTTGTGCCGACGGTCCCGCGATTTCCCCGGGGCCGCGCCCTAACCCTCACCAACCCCGACTGCCCCCATGCGTTCGTTCCTTCGTTGCCTGTCTGTTTTCCTTTGCGCGTTCGGCGCGTCGCTGCCGGTCGGCGCCCAACCTGCCAGCGGCACCATCGAGGGCCGCGTGCTCAACACCCGCAACGGCGAATACCTCGAGAAAGCCCGCGTGACCGTCGAAGGCACGCGCATCGAGACGTTCACCGATGCCACCGGCCAGTATCGCCTCAACGGCGTGCCCGCGGGCACCGCCCAAGTGCGCGTGTTTCACACCGGGCTCGTCGCTCAGGTGCGCACCGTCACCGTCGCCCCCGGCCAGTCCGTCCAGCAGAATTTCGATCTGCTCGATGCGAGCGTGAAGCCGGGTGCCGCCCCCAAGGATGGCGCCGTCGTGAAGCTCGACCAGTTCGTCGTCTCAAACTCCCGCGAGATGGACGGTGCCGCCATCGCCATCAACGAACAGCGCTTCGCCGCCAACATGATGAACGTCGTCGCCGCCGACGAGTTCGGCCACGTCGCCGAGGGCAATGTCGGCGAGTTCCTGAAATTCCTTCCCGGCATGTCCATCGACTTCGTGGGCGGTGATGCCCGCACGATCTCGATGGGCGGCGTGCCCTCGGGCAATGTGCCCGTGAGCGTCGGCGGGTTCGATCTCGCCAGCGCCGCTTCCTCGGGCACCGGCCGCACCGTCGAGCTCGAGCAGGTCTCGATCAACAATATCGCGCGCATCGAGGTCTACCACTCGCCCACGCCGGAGTCGCCCGGCTCCGCGCTCGCCGGTGGCGTCAACATGGTGCCGCGCGGCGCGTTCGAGCGCGCCCGGCCCCAGTTCAGCGGCAGCGTCTATTACCTGTTTCGCGACGCCGAGAAAAGCCTGCGCAAGACGCCCGGCCCCATCCGCGACGCCACCCACAAAATCCATCCTGGTTTCGATTTCTCCTGGGTCGTGCCCGTGAACAAGAAATTCGGTTTCACGCTCTCCGGCGGCTACACCTCGCAATACACCCCGCAGGATCTTTTCACGAACACATGGCGCGGCGCGGGCAACGCCACCACGGTCGCCGCCAACGCCTTCAACGGCTACCCCGCCACCACGCCCGACCGCCCTTACCTCTCCAACTTCACCGTGCGCGACGGCACCAAGGTCACCACCCGCTCCTCCGTCGGCGCCACGCTCGACTACAAGCTCTCCACCTACAGCCGCTTCGCGTTCTCTTTCCAATACGCTTTCTTCGACGCGTTCTTCAACAACCGCTCCCTCACCTTCAACACCAACCGTGTGAACCCGGGCGACTTCAGCCCCACCCTCACCGCCGGCACCGCGGGCTTCGGCACCATCACCGTCGGCAACGGCGCACGCCAGAAGGCCGGCACCACCTGGATGCCCACCCTCCGCTGGTTCCACGAGGGCCGGCTTTGGAAAATCGACGCCGGCATCGGCCACTCGCACGCGAGCAACCGCTACCGCGATATCGACAAGGGCTTCTTCAACGGCGCCTCCACCCAGCGCTCCAACGTCACTGTCACCTTCGACGACATCTTCTACCTCCGCCCCCGCGTCATCAAGGTCACCGACGGCACCACCGGCGCCCCCGTCGATCCCTATTCCCTCAGCACCTACTATCTCACCACGTCGAGCAGCGACACCTGGACCTCCTCGGACGTGCAGCGCAGCGCCTTTGGCAACATCCGCCGCGATTTCTTCATCCGCGACATCCCGCTCTCGCTGAAGGGCGGCTTCAACCTCCGCAACTCGATCCGCGACATCCGCGGCGACACCATTCCCTATACCCACGTCGGCCGCGACGGCCTGACCTACGGCAACAGCGTCGCCAATTCCGACGACAATGCCGGTTTCGCGCTCGACCCCATCTTCTCGCAGCGCATCGGCCCCTGGGGCTTCCCGCGCATCCAGTATCCGAGCAACTACAACCTCTGGGAATACTACAAGGCCAACCCCTCGCACTACACGATCGACCAGAACGCCGTCTACCGTAATGCCGTCGGCCGCTCGAAGAAGGCCGACGAGATCATCTCCGCCGCCTACCTCCGCTTCGACACCGCCTTCTTCAAGCGCCTCAAGATCGTCGGCGGCATCCGCGCCGAGCAGACCAACATCAAGGCCGAGGGCCCGCTCACCGATCCCACCGGTAACTTCCAGCGCGACGCGCAGGGCAACGTGATCCCGCGGCGCGACGCCAACGGCAACATCCTATTCACCGGCCCCGCCAATAACCGCACGCCGCTCCCGGCGCTCATCGAGCAGACCACGATACCCAACCCCAACGGCACCGGCACCATCTCCAACGCCCTCGCGGTCTCGCGGCTCACCTACCGGGACCGCGGCCAAAACGTGAACAAGGAATACCTCCGCTGGTTTCCCAATCTGAACGCAAGCTACGACCTGCGCGAAAATCTCATCCTGCGCGGTTCCGTCTACTCCTCCATCGGCCGGCCCAACTTCGACCAATACGCCGGCGGCCTCACGCTCCCCGACACCGAGCTCGCGCCCAACACCGGCAACAACCGCATCTCGGTCAACAACGCCGGCATCAAGCC
>JANODO010000020.1:0-2846 GCA_031412735.1 Rariglobus sp.
GTCAAGTGAAGGTAAGGGCTCCGAAAGGTAGGAGCCCATGTATGGGCGATGGTTCGACGCGCAGGGTGGGGTCGGAAAATGTAGGAGCCTGCTTGCAGGCGATGAGCGACGTTCGAGAACCAAAAAAATTCGCACGTCCAACATCGCCCGTAAACGGGCTCCTACCTTCCGGGGTGGGTCCGCAGGTAGGAGCGCATTTATGCGCGATGCTCGGGCCGGAATGGAGACGGGGTCTCCTGACCCCGTATGCCTAAACGCTCGGCAACGGGGTCGGGAGACCCCGTCTCCATCCGGAGATATCGCCCACCGGACAGGCGCGAGGGTTTTACTTGAAACGCTCTGATTAGACCGTCTCGAGCAGCTTGTAGAGACGGGCAACCATCTTGCTCGGGTCCTCGAAGAGGCCGGCGCTGATCAGCGAGTTGTCCAGGATTTGCTCGGCCATCAACGCGGCCTTTTCGGGCGAGGCGGAGCGGGCGGCGTTGAGGTGCTTCATCACGGCGGAACGCGGATTGATCTCGAGCGTCACCTTCACCGGGGCGTCGGCGCCGTCTTTGTTCATGGCCTTCATCATGCGGCGCATCTGGGGCGACATGAACTTGTCGGCGTTGACGGCCAGGGCCGGCGAATCGACGAGGCGGTCGCTGGGCTTAACGTCTTCGACGCGGTCGCCGAGGGTCGTCTTGAGCCATTCGGCCAAGGCCTTGGCGTCGTCTTCGCTGAGGTCGCCTTCGGCCGCCGGGGGCTTGGGCGCGTCGGCGAGCTTCACGTCGGCGTGGTCGGCGGCGATGAGCTTCTTGCCGTCGAATTCACGGACGTTCGACATCACGTATTCGTCGACCGACTCGTAGCAGAAGAGCACCTCGAGGTTGCGGGCCTTGAAGCCTTCGAGATACGGGCCGGCTTCGATGGCGCTGCGGCTCGGGCCGAGGAGGAAATAGATTTCCTTCTGGTCGGCACCCATGCGGGTAACGTAGTCGGCGAGCGAGGTGGTCTTGCCCTTTTCAGTGAGCGAGGACTCGAAGCGGAGGAGCTTCACCAACTCGTCTTTGTGGGTGTAATCGAGAGCGGCGCCTTCTTTGAGGAACACGCCGAACTCGGTGTAGAATTCGTTGTAGGCGTCGGTGCGGTTCTTGGCTTCCTCGGAGAGGAACTTGATGAAGCGCTTGGTGATGACCTTGTTCAACTTCTCGATGAGGGCGCGGTCCTGCATGGTCTCGCGCGAGATGTTGAGGGGAAGGTCTTCGCTATCGACGACACCCTTCATGAAGCGGAGCCACTCGGGGAGCAGGTCCTTGGGCTTGGCGTCGATCAGGACCTTGCGGCAGTAGAGCGAGACGGCGGGCTCGAGGCGGGCCATGCCAAACTTTTCGGAGTTGTCCTTGGGGACGAAGAGCAGGGCGTTGATCTGCAGCGGGGCGTCGGCCGAGAAGTGCAGGCGCAGGCGAGGTTCGTCGTAGGCGTGGCTCTGGAACTTGTAGAACGCGGTGTATTGCTCGTCGGTGATCTCGTTTTTCGAGCGCAGCCAGAGGGCCTCGACCGTGTTGATGTGCTTGGTGTTGAGATTGACCGGGAACGACACGAAGGCGCTGTAGCGTTCGAGGATCCCCTTGATGCGGCCTTCGGTGGCGAACTCGTGCGCGTCGTCCTTCAACTCAATGACGATCTTGGTGCCGCGCTGCTGGCCTTCGACCTCCTCGATCTCGTAGCTGCCGGAGCCGTCGCTCGTCCAGACGTGGGCGGGCTCGTCTTTTTTCCAGGAGCGGGAGTAAACCTTCACGGACTTTGCGACCATGAACGCGGAGTAGAAACCGACGCCGAACTGGCCGATGAGGTTGGAGTTTTTCTGTCCGCCTTCGGAGAGGGCTTTGAGGAAAGCCTTGGAGCCGGAGTGGGCGATGGTGCCGAGGTTTTCGATGAGCTCGGCGCGGGTCATGCCGAGGCCGGCGTCGGTCAAGGTGAACGTCTTGGCGGTATCGTCGGTCGTGAGGTTGATCTCAAGGGCGAGCGAGTCATCGGCGACGTCCTTCTCGGTGAGCTGGAGGTGGCGAAACTTCTCGATGGCGTCGGAGGCGTTGGAGACGAGTTCGCGGACGAAGATTTCTTTCTCCGTGTAGAGAGAGTGGATGACGATATCGAGCAGCTGTTTGATCTCGGCTTGGAACTCGAATTTTTGCGGAGTGGCGGTGGACATGGTTTATCGGACGAAGTTAAGGGTTGAGAGATGAGGGTTGAGGGTCGGAAACAGAAAAGCCCGCTATATTAGCGGGCGGTGGAAAAAATCAAGCGGGTGATTTGATTTGGGTATCAGCGGTGATGACGGTGGAGGGAACTGCGGGGCTGGACTTGCCGGTAGGCGGCCGCAAGCCTGACGGGGCAATGAATTTTGAACGCGTCATACGCCGGGTGGTGGGCGAAATGGAGGCGGAAGGCATTCACTATGCGTTGATCGGTGGTTTCGCCATGTCGTTGCGCGGGTTGCAGAGGTCCACGATGGACTTGGATTTTATCCTGATGATGGAGGATTTGGCGAAGGCGGATTGTATTCTGCGGGGCTGCGGCTACGAGCGCGTGTTTCATTCGGAAAACGTCTCCCACTATGTCTCTGCTGACCGAGATTGGGGGCGGATTGATATTTTACATGCATTCCGTGGACCGACCCTGGGGATGCTTAAACGCGCTGAGGTCTTACCCGTGCTGGATGACCTGGGTATCAAGGTGGTGCACATCGAGGATATCGCAGGTTTAAAGGTGCAGGCGTTGATCAATAATCCGGAGCGTGCGACCAAAGACTGGGCGGATATACGAATGATGTTGGAAGCGGCTGGAGAGCAGCAGCAGAAAAT
>JANODO010000021.1:0-6726 GCA_031412735.1 Rariglobus sp.
ACTCCGCCGCCGCACCGCCCAAGCCGTTCACGCCCAGACGCGGCGTGCCCGGCGTCTGCAAGGTCGTCGCCTCGGGCGACGGCACCCTCGCCGTCGATCTCGGCTTCGCCACTTACCTTGACCTGCCCGCCGACACCCCACTCAAGGCCGGCGATTTCGCGCAATCCACCTCCACCGGTCGCATCACCACCGCCCCCGCTGCGAACAAAGCCGACCTCTTCACCTACCCCGCCACTGTTTTAAAAGTCGTCGATGGCGACACGCTTTGGGTAAAAATTTACCTGCGCCCCGGCCACTGGGTGAAACAAAAGCTGCGCCTGCGCGATCTCGACTGCCCGGAGTTGTTCACCCCCGATGGCAAGGCGGCCCGACGCTTCACCGAGTCCCTCCTCGCCCGCGCCACCGCCGTGACGATCTGCACCACCAAGCCCGACAAATACGACCGCTACCTCGCCGACGTCTTTCTCACGACCGGCGCAGGTGACGTTTTCCTGAACAACGTCCTCCTCGAAAACGGCCACGCCGTCGTCAAGCGCGCCTGGGAATTCTCCGACTGGGGCGAGTGAGCGAAGAGCCCGCTCCCTCCCGCCGCCATCACCCCGCGTCCCCCCGGCGGCGATCCCCTCCGCACGGCCGGCCAAACTTGATTTGCACAACGCCCGCCGCGCCGTTTGGTAGGGCGGTAAACAAGCACGACCCCCGATGGCCTCTCGAATCGCACACCCCGCTGCCCGCCGCACCACCCCCGAGACTCCCTTGAGCCGGTGCCTCGCCCTCGTCCTCATCGACGCCCGCCCGCTCCAGCACGCCGCCTGGTCCGAGTTCCACGCCGCCCGCAAAGCCGCCGAAAAAGTCGCCACCGATCTCCACCGTCACGAAGAAACGGATACGCTCGCCTACGAGCGCTGGCTCCACGGCACGTTCCCGCAACTCGTCACCACCTTGCGCGAACTCCATGCCGAGGTGCTCCGCAAATCTCGCGACGTGGACAACGCCCAGTTCATGGCCTCGATGAGCGGCCGCTCCGTCAAAAAAGTCTGGAAAGAGCACAAATACTACGAAGCCAACCCCGGCGCCTGGGAACGCGACAACCCGCCCCAACCCGAGCCCGAACCTCGCCACGCCGACCCGCGTGCATCCGAAGCGTCTCCCCCCGACGACGCCTTCGATGATTTTTTCAAAGGCCTTTTCGGCGACGAAGATCCTCGCGACTCGTCCGCAACCGACGACCGCTTCGACGACTCCGATCGGCGGGGTAAGCCCCCTTCCCCCGCACCCACCGAAGCCCGCGACACCTACCGTCGCCTCGTGCAACACCTGCACCCCGACCGCGGCGGCGAATGGACGCCTGCCCGCGAACACCTTTGGCACCAGGTCCAGCAAGCCTGGGCCGCCCGCGACGCCGACTGGCTCGCCCGCCTCGAAATCGAGTGGGACACCGCCAACGATCAGATCGGCCCCGACTCCTCGCTCAGCCGCCTGCGCCGCGCCATCGCCGAGCTCATCGCCGCCCGCCGCGACACCGAACGCAAACTCCGCGACTACCGCCGCTCGCCCGCCTGGCGCTTCACGTTGTCGGAGAAAAAACGGCCTCAACTCCAGCGCCGGCTGGAAGCGGATCTCCGCGAGGACCTCGACCTCCTCCAGCGCCAGCTCGCCCACCTCAACGCCACGATCGCCGCGTGGGAGTCCGAACCTGCACGCCACAAACGCAAGGCCCCCCGGCCCTAGTATACCGTCCCACATTTAATTACGCATGTAGGGCCTGACCTTGTGTCAGGCCGGTTGGGTGTGCACACACCGAGAGACTACCCGGCCTCACGCAAGGTGAGGCCCCACACCAATCCGAAAATTCAGTCGTTACAGGCTACTAGGTTTACTTTGTTAAGCTGATCAAACTACGTAGGCCGCGAGCTCGCTCGCGCTCCGAACCGCGCTTGCAAGCAGGCAGCCTACCTACGGAAAAATGACCCGGCCCTTCAGCTTCGAGCGTAGCTATAGTTTCACTTCAAACCCACCAGGCGGGAAGCAGCGCCGGTTTCCCGCCTGCATTCCGACGCCCCTCGCGGCGGACGGGCATAATACCAACGTCTCTTTGCTTTTGGACTTTGGGAGGGACCGGCTCCGTCCGGTCCGTTGCGGCCTGCACAGCCTGCACGGGCGACACGGAGGTCGGCCCTCCCTCAATCAAGAAAGTCTATAACCTTGGGGTAGTTGGCATCAGCCCTTGCCGCGCTCGGGCGTGGGGGCCGGCCTGGAGGCAAACGGCGGCAGGGTATCACCGAGCGGCTGGCCCGGAAATTGATCGATCAACCGGGCGACCAGCGCCGTCCAACCCGTCTGGTGGCTGGCCCCGAGTCCGAGGCCCGTGTCACCATGGAAAAACTCGTGAAACAGCAGGTGATCCCGCCAGTGCGGGTCCGCAGCGAACCGCGGATCGTCGCCCAACGCGGGCCGGCGCCCGGCGGCGTTCGGCACGAATAATTTGACCAGCCTCCGCGACAGCTCGCGGGCGATGGCCGCAAGCGTCAGCCGGCGTCCGCTGCCCGTGGGGAACTCCATCGTGAACGTCTCCCCGTAAAAATGGTGATACCGCTCCAGCGCTTCGATCAGCAGGTAGTTGACCGGAAACCAGACCGGCCCCCGCCAGTTGGAGTTGCCGCCAAACATCCCGGAGGCGGCGTCGCCGGGCACGTAATCCACGCAGTGTTCCTCGCCGTCGATGCGCAACACGTAAGGCTTTTCCAAATACGTGCGCGAGAGGGACCGCACACCGTGCGGCGAGAGAAACTCCCGCTCGTCGAACACATAGCGCAACACCCGTTCCAGCCGCTCGCGTGTCGGGATGGCGAGGCTGAACTGCCCGGTCTCGGAACCATCGCTCGCCAGGCACGAAATCTGGCTGGCCAGGTCCGGGCGGTGCTTGAGAAACCAGCGCGTGCGTTTGGCAAAGCCCGGCAGCGCCTTCATCTGTTCTGCGCTGATAAACTCCATCGCGAACAGCGGCACGATGCCCACGATGGAGCGCAGCCGCACCGGCTCCGCCCGGCCGTCGGGTCGCACGAACTGATCATAATAAAAGCCGTCTTCCTCATGCCAGAGCCCCTTGCCGCCGAGGTTGTTCATGGCGTCGGCGATGGCCACGAAGTGCTCGAAGAATTTCGACGCGATGTCCTCGTAGGACGGATCGCCCTCGGCCAGCTCCAACGCCATCGCCAGCATGGTGGAGCAATAAAACGCCATCCACGCGGTGCCGTCGGCCTGGGTGAGCGAGCCGCCGCCGGGCAGCGGCTTGGAGCGATCAAAGACCCCGATGTTGTCGAGCCCGAGGAAGCCGCCCGCGAAAAGATTTTTACCGCTCGGGTCCTTGCGGTTCACCCACCACGTGAAGTTGAGCAGCAGCTTCTGAAACGTGCGCGCCAGAAAGAGCCGGTCGCGTTCGCCCCGGGGCCCCGTCATCTTATAAACGCGCCAGCACGCCCAGGCGTGGACCGGCGGGTTCACGTCGGAGAAATTATACTCGTAGGCGGGCATCTGCCCGTTCGGGTGCATATACCACTCGCGCAGCAGCAGGTTGAGCTGGTGCTTGGCGAAGTCGGCATCGATGCGCGCAAACGGGATCATATGAAACGCCAGATCCCACGCGGCGAACCACGGGTATTCCCATTTGTCGGGCATCGACAGCACGTCGCGGTTGAACAGGTGGCCCCAGTCGGCATTGCGGCCCGTGAGACGACTCTCGGGCGGACGCGGCATCTGCGAATCGCCCGCCTGCCAGTCCTTCACGATGTAGTGGTAAAACTGCTTCGACCACAGCAGCCCCGCGTAGGCCTGACGGGCCACCCGGCGCTCCTCAGCCGACGCCACATGCTGCAACAGTTCCCGATAAAACTCCTCCGCTTCGGCGCGGCGGGCGGCAAACACCGCCTCAAACGCAGGCCCGAACGCCGCCCCGCTCGCCGGCTCGTTTCCGGCGGCGTGCAACCGCAGACGGATCACCCGCTCCTCGCCCGGGGCCAGCGTGAGCCGGTGGTGCGCCGCGCACTTCGTGCCGGCCTGCGCGGGATTGACGGCTTGGCCGCGCCCGTCGACCACGCACTCGTGAAACGCGTCCTTCACGTGCGCCGAGGCGTTGGCGCTGCCGAACAGGTGGCGGTTGTTGGTATCGTTGTCGGTGAACAACAGCGGCGCGCCGTCCTCCTGCTGAAGGACGAAGTCGCCCAGCGTGGGATGCGAACACGCCACGCGGCGCGGATCGACGGCGTGGAGTTGAGGTTTTATCTCGCAGCCCTCCTCGTGGGCGCAGCCCCACACCCACGTGTTGCGGAACCACAGCGTGGGCAGCACATGGACCGTGGCCGTGTCGGGCCCCCGGTTGGCAAGCGTGATACGGATCAGTAAATCGTTCGGCCCGGCCTTGGCATATTCGGCCAGCACGTCGAAGTAGCGGCCCTCGTTGAACACGCCGGTATCGGCCAGCTCGAACTCGGATTGGTCGCGCGAACGGCCGCGGTTCGCAGTGATGAGTTGCTCATACGGGAAGGCCGCCTGCGGGTATTTGTAGAGCGCCTTCAGGTAGGAATGCGTGGGCGTGGCATCGAGGTAGAAGTAGGCCTCCTTCACATCCTCGCCGTGGTTGCCCTCGCCGTTCGTCAGCCCGAAGAGCCGCTCCTTCAAAATCGGGTCGCGACCGTTCCAGAGCGCCAAGGCAAAGCACAACCGGCACTCGCGGTCCGTGATGCCCAGCAGGCCGTCCTCGCCCCAGCGATAGGCGCGACTGCGGGCCTGATCATGCGTAAAATAATCCCAGCTCTCACTGTCGGCCGAGTAGTCCTCGCGCACCGTGCCCCACTGGCGCTCGGCCAGGTAAGGCCCCCAGCGCTTCCAGTTTTTCTCCCGGCTCGCATCCTCGGCAAGGCGGTGCTGCTCGGCGTTGTAGTGTGAAGGGGTCGCCTTGCGCGGAGCGGGTTTCTCCATGGGCAGACGTTACCTCCTTTGCCGGTTCAGGAAAGGCCAAACACGCCCCGCCCGCTCGCGCGTATCAGCTTGGCTTGGTTTAACTACCGGGGCCGTCGCTCACCCTCGCGCTTGCCCCGGCGTGTTCGCTGCGGTTTTCTCGGCAGATCTTTGAACTTTCCCCCGCCACGCGGGGTCTGCCTCCCTTCCTTCATGAAACACCCCGTCTTGGTTCTCTCCTTCTGCCTGCTGGCGGCTTTGCCCGCCCTTCACGCCACCGTCGCCCCGACGCCCCCCACCCCGGCCGCCGCGTCGGCCGCAGTTGAGGGCTTCACCCACGTCAAAACCCTCGGCGGTATTTCCGAATACACCCTCGACGCCAATGGTCTCCAGGTCCTCGTGCTCCCCGACCGCTCCGCGCCCGTCGTGACGTTTATGGTCACCTACCGCGTGGGCTCGCGTAACGAGGTCACCGGCACCACCGGCGCGACTCACCTGCTCGAACATCTCATGTTCAAGGGCACGCCCAATTTTAACCGCGAGAAGGGCAACAGCGTTGACCAGCTCCTCGAACGCGTCGGCGCCAAATACAACGCCACGACCTGGCTCGATCGCACCAACTACTTTGCCAACCTCGGCAAAGACCACCTCGAGGCCTACATCGCCATCGAGTCCGACCGCATGCGCAACCTGTGGCTGCGCGAGGACGATCGCCGCCCCGAGATGACCGTTGTGCGCAACGAATTCGAGATCGGCGAAAACAACCCGATTCAGGCCCTCGACAAGGAGATCAACGCCGCCGCCTTTATGGCGCATCCCTACCAACACTCCACCATCGGGTGGCGCAGCGATATCGAGAACGTGCCCATCGAAAAGCTGAAGGAATTCTACGACACCTTCTATTGGCCCGACAACGCCACCGTCACCGTCATCGGCGACATCGATCCGGCCGCCGCTCTCTCCCTCGTCAAAAAATACTACGGCGCCATTCCGAAGTCCCCCGCGCCCATCCCACAGCTCTACACCGAGGAGCCCGCGCAAACCGGTCCGCGCCGCGTCGTCCTCAAACGCGCCGGCCGTCTCGGCGTCGTGGGCATCGCCTACAAAACCCCCGCCGCCCGCCACCCCGACATGCCTGCGCTCCAGGTCCTCGGCACGATCCTCACCTCGGGCAAAAACAGCCGCCTGTTTCGCGCCCTCACCGATAAAAACCTCACGACCAGCGTGAGCGCCGATATCGGCTTTTTCCACGACCCGTCGCTCACCACCGTTTACGCCAGCCTCGCCCCCGGCGCGAAGCACGACGAAGTTGAAAAAATCGCCCTCACCGAGCTCGACCGCGTGAAAAAAGACGGCGTCACCGACACCGAGGTCGCCTCCGCCATCAGCCAGTTGATCGCCTCCTCGGCCTACGCGCGCGATGGCGCCTTTGCCATTGCCAGCAACCTCAACGAATACATCTCCAGCGGAGACTGGACGCGCTACGTCACGCTCGACGACGACATCAAAAAGGTCACCGCCGACGAAGTGAAACGCATCGCCACCACCTACTTCGACGAAGACCAGAGCACCACCGGCTGGTTCATCCCCGTCCTCGCCCCCGAAGCCGCCGAATAAACGTCCTGCCGCCCACCCACCATGATATTCGCCTTTCTCTCCGCCAAAGTAGCGCAGGCTTCCAGCCATGTTCCCCCCCCCACCAAACCAGGCATGAAGCCAGCGCAAAATGAACTCGCCACAATCCACCTCGCCCTCACCCCGCACCACCCC
>JANODO010000022.1:0-1786 GCA_031412735.1 Rariglobus sp.
ATGCACTCGAAGTAAGCCATCTCTGGTTGATAACCTGCCTCAACGAGAGTTTCGAAACCGGCCTGTACCAGCGCGCTGGCACCACCGCACAATACGGCCTGCTCGCCGAACAAATCGGTCTCAGTTTCCTCTTTGAAGGTCGTCTGCAACACACCCGCGCGCGTTGAACCAATCCCCTTGGCCCAAGCCAACGCCTGCTTCTTGGCGGACTTTGATTTGTCCTGCGCGACCGCAATCAAGGCCGGCATACCCTTACCTTCGGCATACAAACGGCGGACCATGTGGCCCGGACCTTTCGGCGCCACCATGATGCAATCGATATCCTTGTGGAGCTTGATCAGGCCGAAATGGACCGACAGGCCGTGCGAGAAGATCAGCGTCTTGCCCTTTTTCAGGTTCGGGAGGATGTCGCTGGCGTAAACGTCCGCCTGTTTCATGTCGGGCAACCCAACCATGATGATGTCCGCCCGACGCACGGCTTCAGCCGTATCCACCACTTCAAAACCGTGCTGCTCCGCGACCGGCTTGGACTTCGAACCTGGATACAGGCCGATGATGACTTTGCAGCCGCTGTCCTTGAGGTTCAACGCGTGGGCATGGCCCTGCGAACCGTAGCCAAGGACGGCCAGCGTTTTATCTTTGAAGATGCTGAGATCGGCATCCTTGTCGGTGTAGACTTTAGCGGGCATAGAGGTAAGGGAGTTGAGAGCGGACGTTAGCGTGTGTGAAAAAGTGGATACGGGAGCTCAACGCTTGAGCGCGAGACGGCCGGTACGAGCGAGTTCGAGGATCACGAACGGCTCCAGCAGGCCCAGCAGCGCGTTGATTTTGTCGGCGTCGCCCGTGAGCTCGATGATCAAATTCTCGTGAGTAAGATTGACGATCTTGGCGCGAAAAACGTCTGCGATCTGAACAATTTCCGAGCGCGTTGCGGTGGTGGCGCGGACCTTAACCAGCACCAGTTCACGGGCAACTGCCTGGCCTTCCTTAAAGTCGATGACTTCAACCACATTGATCAACTTGCGCAGTTGTTTGATGCAAAGATCCAACTGGGCCTCGTCGCCATTGAGCACCGTCGTGATGCGAGACAGCGAAGCATCGTGCGTCGGGGCCACGTTCAGCGAGTCGATGTTAAAGCCGCGTCCCGAGAACATGCCGGACACGCGTGCGAGGACGCCAAACTTGTTCTCAACGAGGACGGAGATCGTGTGTCGCATGTAAATAGAGTTGGTGAAGGAAAAATGAGCGCCGCGCGGCAAAGCTCGCAGCCAAACCCGCCCTGCCTTCACTCGCGCTGCGAGGTGAGAAAAGGCTGGTGGACGCTGAGGGACTCGAACCCCCGACACCCTCGGTGTAAGCGAGGTGCTCTAACCAACTGAGCTAAGCGTCCAAACCGAAGGGGAATAAAAGCGGGCCGTTAACGCGTATGACAAGGAATTATTCAGGTATGACGTAGGGTTCCGACCATGACACCCGCATTTGCGCGGAAATTTGGCGTCATTCCTTGCGGCCGTAAACTACGTCTCAACTAGACCGTTGCCATGGCGCGCTTCGACTTTAGCGCCGCTCCCGCCTGCTAAACCAGAGCTTCCTTGTCGGGTCGCCGCAGCGCGGCTAAGCCAAAGCATGACGCTTGCCCCGCCAACCCCCGCCCGGGTCGTGCCCTCCGCTATCGGTGCTCCCCGTGCTGGCATTGTCCCCGGTGTCGTCAGCCTTATCGGCAATACGCCGCTGGTGACGTTGCGCGGACCCAGCGCCGAGACCGGCTGCACGATCCTGGGCAAGG
>JANODO010000023.1:0-16956 GCA_031412735.1 Rariglobus sp.
CCCACCATCGGGTGTTTTGTGTCGCAGGTGTTACCGACGTGGTATGCGAGGTTGCTCGCGTTAACCCGAAATGCGCGAGCAAGCCCGCTTCCCACGTCAAACCCGGCACCCCATCGGTTCCATCGCCCTGCGATAATGCGGCTCGATCCGCGCTGCGGTTACCTCACTTAAACCCGGCGGCGTCCAGCAGGCGTCGCGCGCCCTCGGGTGCGGCCAACTGACCGGAGCGCACCTGCGCCTCGATCTCCGCTTGCAACGACGATAAGCCACTGCGGCGCGCATAGGTGTCGCGCAGGCCTTCCAATACCAGCGCCTCGAGC
The DNA here is from genome assembly GCA_031412735.1 of Rariglobus sp. GTDB lineage: Bacteria > Verrucomicrobiota > Verrucomicrobiia > Opitutales > Opitutaceae > Rariglobus. The sequence continues at coordinate 321 of JANODO010000023.1, forward strand.
CAGGCCTGCGCCTGATTCTGGCGACGGTGCGTGAATTCGCCGGACGCGCGCGCTTGCCGGAAAAACGTTTCCACCGTGGTCCACACCTCGCCGATGCCATCACCCGACACCGAGGAGCACGTGAGCACCTGCGGCTGCCACGCGCCCGCCGGCGGTGACAGGTAGTGCAACGCGCGGCTGAACTCGCGACGCGCCGCCTCGGCTCGCGTGCGGTTGTCGCCATCGGCTTTGTTCACCGCGAGGATATCGGCCAGCTCAAGAATTCCCTTCTTGATGCCTTGCAGCTCGTCACCCGCCCCCGCGAGCAGGAGCACAAAAAAACAATCCACCATGCCGCGCACCAGCACCTCGCTCTGCCCCACCCCGACGGTTTCGACCAACACCACGTCGTAGCCCGCCGCTTCGCACAGCACGATGGTCTCGCGCGTGCGCCGGGCGACTCCACCCAATTCGCAGCTACTGGGTGACGGGCGGATAAACGCGTTAGCCCGGCGCGACAACGTCTCCATGCGCGTCTTGTCGCCCAGGATGCTGCCGTGCGTCACCGGGCTGCTCGGGTCGACCGACAACACCGCGAGGCGCTTGCCTTGATCGGAGAGCCGCGTGCCGAGCGCGTCGATGAACGTGCTCTTGCCCGCGCCCGGCACGCCGGTGATGCCGACACGCATCGCCCCGCCCGCGAGCGGTGTGAGCAGGCGCAACAAATCGTCCGCCGCCGCGCGGTGGATCGCCGCACGGCTCTCGACCAGCGTGATGCCCCGCGCCAGCGCGCCCCGGTCGCCCGTGCGAATCGCGGCGGCCAGCGCCTCGGCGGTTTCCACGCGCCGCCGGCCTTGCGGACCCGCGCGCGCCGGCATCGGCGCAGCCGACCCGGCGACAACGCGGGTGTTGAACTCACTCCCCGCGCCTTCGGGAACCCAGTCGGGGCGTGAGAACTCAGTGGTCACGGTGAAGCTTTTCTCCTGAGGTGGAGCGTGACCTCCGGGCGCGCTTCTGCGGTCGCGTCGTCAAGACGGCGCTCGGAGATCGCCGTCCACCCGGTTGCGGAGTCTTACGCATGGTAACAAACCTCACACCACGCCGATGGTGCCGAGTTTCTCCAGCACGATGGCGGCCGAACGGGGCACCGGCGTGCCGGGACCGAAGACGGCGGCCGCGCCGTTGGCGTAGAGGAAATCGTAGTCCTGCGCGGGGATCACTCCTCCGGCGACGACCAGGATATCCTCGCGGCCGAGCTTCTTCAGCTCACCCACGAGTTGCGGCAGCAACGTTTTGTGTCCGCCGGCCAGCGAGCTCATCGCGATCGCGTGCACGTCGTTGTCCACGGCGTCGCGGGCGGCTTCCTCGGGCGTCTGGAAGAGCGCGCCGATGTCCACATCGAAGCCCATGTCGGCCATCGCGGTGGCAACCACTTTGGCCCCCCGGTCGTGTCCGTCCTGACCGAGCTTGGCGATGAGGATACGCGGACGCCGTCCCTCGCGGGCGGCAAACGCATCGGCGGTGGCGCGCACGCGGGTCACCTCGGATTCACCGTCGGAGAACGCGCGGTTGTAAACGCCCGACACCGTGCGGATCTGCGCCTTGTAACGGCCATAAATCGCTTCGAGCGCGTCGGAGATTTCGCCAAGCGTGGCGCGCGCCTGGGCGGCCTCGATGCTGAGGGAGAGCAGATTGCCTTGGCCCGAAGTCGCGGCGGCGGTGAGCGCCTCGAGGCAGGCCTTGACCTTGGCTCCGTCGCGTTCGGCGCGGAGTTTTTCCAGCTGCTTGATCTGCGCGACGCGCACGGCGGAGTTATCCACTTCGAGGATTTCCATCGGCGCTTCTTTTTCGAGGCGGTGTTTGTTCACACCGACGATGGTCTCCTGGCCGGAGTCGATCATGGCCTGACGACGCGCGGCGGCCTCTTCGATGCGGAGCTTGGGCAGACCCGTCTCGATGGCCTTGGCCATGCCGCCGAGTTTTTCGACCTCCTCGATGTGCGCCCACGCCTTCTCGACGAGATCGTGCGTGAGTTTTTCCACGTAGTAGCTGCCGCCCCACGGATCGACGACCGAGCAGATGCCGGTCTCGGCCTGGAGAAAGAGCTGGGTGTTGCGGGCGATGCGGGCGGAGAAATCCGTGGGCAACGCGATGGCTTCGTCGAGCGAGTTGGTGTGCAAGCTCTGGGTGTGGCCGAGCACAGCTGCCATGGCCTCGACGCAGGTGCGCGCCACGTTGTTGAACGGATCTTGCTCGGTGAGCGACCAGCCGGAGGTCTGCGAGTGCGTGCGCAGCGCCATGGACTTGGGGTTCTGCGGGTTGAACTGTTTGACAAGCTTGGCCCAGAGCAGGCGGCCGGCGCGCATCTTAGCGACCTCCATGAAGAGGTTTTTACCCTGCGCCCAGAAGAACGACAGGCGGGGCGCGAACGCGTCAATGTCGATGCCGGCCTTGAGGCCGGTGCGCAGGTATTCCAGCCCGTCGGCGAGCGTGTAGGCGAGCTCCAGGTCGGCGGTGGCGCCGGCCTCCTGCATGTGGTAGCCGGAGATCGAGATGGAGTTAAACTTCGGCATTTTCTGCGAAGTGAACTCAAAGATGTCCGCGATGATCTTCATCGAAGGACCGGGCGGATAGATGTAGGTGTTCCGCACCATGTATTCCTTGAGGATGTCGTTCTGGATGGTGCCGGCGAGCTGGTCCAGCTTCACGCCGGACTCCAACGCCGCCGCGATGTAGAACGAAAGCACGGGGAGCACCGCGCCGTTCATCGTCATGGAAACGCTGATACGGTCGAGCGGGATGCCGGCGAAGAGCGCCTGCATGTCCAGGACCGAGTCGATGGCGACACCGGCCTTGCCTACGTCGCCGACCACGCGCGGGTGGTCGCTGTCGTAGCCGCGGTGGGTCGCGAGATCGAACGCGACGGAGAGACCCATCTGACCGGCGGCGAGGTTGCGCTTGTAGAAGGCGTTGGACTCGGTGGCGGTGGAGAAGCCGGCGTATTGGCGGATCGTCCAGGGCTTGAGCACATACATGGTCGCGTAGGGACCGCGCAGATACGGAGCGATGCCGGCCGTGTAGCCGAGGTGATTGACCTCGCTCAAATCGGCGGGACCGTAGACCGGCTTGACGGGAATCTGCTCGATGGTCAGCCAGTCGCGCAGCTCGTCGGGTCCGGCGATGGCCTCGGCGGCGGCGCGCCAGTCGAAGGCGGTCGTCGTCGTGGTTGCGTTGGCGACTTCGAGAGGCAGGGCGGTGTAATCAGGGAAGTTCATGGCGGTGGTTTACAGACCAATTTGCGTGAGGATACCAGCGAGCACGTGCTCGCAGTTGGCGCGGAGGTGGATGAACTCATCGACTCCGGCCGCTTTGAATTGCGCCTGTAATTCAGGTGTCGCGGGCTGACCGGCGAGCACCACAAAAGGCGGCTTGGCGGCGGCTTTCAGTGCCTGCACACACGCCGGCACCAAGGCTGGATAGGTTTCGTCGGTCGAGCAGAGCACGACGACGGGCGCACCGTTGGCCAAGGCGGCCTGGGCGGCGGCCTCGGGCGTTTCAAAACCCTTTTTATCGGCGACCGCTTCAAAACCGCCGGCGGCAAAAAAGCCCGCCGAGAACTCGGCGCGGGCGGCGTGTTGTTTGCGCGGGCCAAACCCGGTGAGAAACACCTTCGGGCGCGTCTCCTCGGTGCGGCGACGCAGGGCCTCAAACGCTTCGGCGCGACGACGGGGAACCAAGGGCTTGATCGTCGAGGTGGATTTGGGCGCGACGGGCGCGGCGGCGATCGTGATGGCGGGCAGTTTCTCGCGCAGGTTCGGATGGAGGTTCGTCCCGATGACCGCATCGCGGCGGCCCGCGACGGCCGCGAGGCGTTCGGCGGCGGTTTTTTCGACGAGCGACTGTGGGAAGTTTTCATTGAGCGCGGCGACCATGCCCCCGCGACTCTCGATCTGCTGGAAAAGCGCCCAGGCTTTTTCGGCGAGTTGGCGGGTGAGCGTCTCGACATACCACGAGCCGCCGGCGGGATCGATCACGCGACCGAGCTGGCACTCTTCGGCGAGGATGATCTGGATGTTGCGGGCGAGGCGGCGCGAGAAGTCATCCGGCGTGCGGATACATTCGTCGAAGGTGCCGACTTGCAGCCCCGAGCAACCACCGACCACGCCGGCGAAGGCTTCGGTGGTGGTGCGCAGCAGATTCACATGCGGATCAAGGACGGTCTTATTCCAACGCGTGGTGCGGCCGTGGCAGACGAGGCGCTGCGCATCGGCTTCACCGCCGGCGGCACCGACGGCCCGCGCCCAGACCAATCGGGCGGCGCGGAGCTTCGCGATTTCCATGAACAGGTTTGAACCGAGCGCGTAGGTGAAGAGAAAGCGCGGTGCGGTCTCATCGGCGCCGAGCCCGCGTTTGTCCAAGGCGCGCAGATACTCGACGCCGGTGGCGAGACCGAAGGCGAGTTCCTGCACGGCGTTCGCGCCGGCCTCGGCCCAGACCGTAGCGTTTACGCCGATGGTGCGCAGGGAGAGATTCGCGGTTTTGGCGAGGCGGGCGAGCTGTGCCATGTCGTCGTAGGCGGCGTCCACACCGGCGGGCAATGTGCCTGCGCTGGCGAGTTCGCCGAGCGGATCGGCCAGCACCGCGCCCTTGAGCGTGGTGGCGGCGTGACCCTGGCTCTTGGCGAGGTCGATCAACGCGGTGGCTGACGACGACGCGGTGGCACCGGCGCGGACGAACACCGGCACGGCGGCCAGGTCAACACCGCGCAAGGCAACATCGAGGTGGTTCGCGAGAGCGACCGGGACGCTCACGGCGTTTTGTCCGCGTTGCAGATCGTGGAGCAGCGCGGTGTTAAACGCCGCGGGCTCGGCATCGCCCGGCTCCTGGCAGATGTGCCAGCCGTCCACGCGGCTGCCGAGCGCGTCACTGCCGCGCACATAAGGAGGCAGTCCGGGCCAGGTCTCGGTGATACGCGCCGTGTCTTCCTGCGTGTAGATCGGCTGGAGATCGATGCCCTCCGGCGTGCGCGTGATTAATTTCTTCTCGAACGGTGCGCCGGCGAGGAACTCCTCGGCGGCTTTGCGCCAGTCGGCGGGCGACGAGGCGGGGAATTCGGCGAAGAGCGTTTCGGTGTGGGTGGTGCTCATGAACGGATGGTTTTTTAACTGACGACTTCGACGCTGGTCTCGTAGCGGCGCTCGTTGATCGTGAGCGCGTAACGGGTGGCCTTGCCGCTGGCGGCGGGTTGCGCGGCGGTTGTGCTCGAAACCACCACCGGTGCGGCGGCCGGCGCGACGGGCTTCGGGTGATAGAAGGCCTCGGTCTCGCGAGGAAACATCGCGAAGAGAACCGCGTTTTCGTCGGAGACGGGAATTTTTTTAGCGACGAGTTCCTCGCGCAACGCGGGCATGCGGGGCGAAAGCAAATCGGCGGGGCGGCCGGTCACGGGCTCCTGGCCGGATTGTTTGCGAGCCAAGGCCAGCAACTCGGGATTCAACACACCGGGCGGGCGGCCGTATTTGCCCAGCGCGATGTCCATGGTGGCCTGCGCGAGGTTTTTCCAGCGGCCGAATTTGACGTTGAGCATGGCCTGCGTGCCCACGATCTGGGACGTCGGCGTGACCAGCGGAATCCAACCCAACGCTTCGCGGACCACGGGGATCTCGGCCATGACGTCGTCGAACTTCGTTTCCATTTTGAGTTCGACGAGCTGGTTGCGGAAGTTGCTCAGCATGCCGCCGGGGACCTGGTAGCAGAGCGCGTCGCTATCGACCCGCTCGTTGGCCGGGCTCATGAATTTTGCGAGCTGCACCGCGACGCCCTCGAAGTATTTCCTGAGCTCGAAGAGTTCTTTCGGGCTGTAGCGCGGCGCGCGGGGGTTGCCGGCCAAGGCAGCCTGCATGCGCACGGTGTCGGGCTGGCCGGTGCCGTTGGCGAAGGGCGTGATCGACGTATCCACGGCGTCGGCACCGGCATCGATGGCCGCGAGGTAGGACGCGAGCGCGAGACCGGCGGTGTCGTGGCTGTGGACGATCACGGGGATCGTGTGGCGCGACTTGATGGTTTTGACCAAGTCATAGGTGATGCGCGGGCTGAGCAGGCCGGCCATGTCTTTGATGCAGATCGAATCGCACTCCATCGCGACGAGCTCGTCGGCGAGCGCGGCCAGTTTTTCGGGCGTGTGCACCGGACTCGTCGTGTAGCAGATGGCGCCCTGCGCGTGTTTGCCGGCGGCTTTCACGGTGCGGATTGCGGTGAGTAGGTTCCGGGAGTCGTTCAGCGCGTCGAAGATGCGGAAAATGTCCATCCCGTGATTGGCGGAGCAACGCACGAAGGCCTCGACCACGTCGTCGGGGAAGCTCGTGTATTGCACGATGTTTTGCCCGCGCAGGAGCATCATGTGCGGCGTGCGGGGCGCGGCGGCCTTGAGTTGGTCGAGCCGGTCAAACGGGTTCTCGTTGAGATAACGCAGGCAGGAATCGATGGTCGCTCCGCCCCAGGTTTCGAGGGCGCCGAAGCCCATCGCGTCGAGCGGGCCGGCGGCGGGAAGCATCTGGGCGGTGGTCATGCGCGTGGCGGCGAGTGACTGATGGCCGTCACGCAATACGGTGTTGTTAAATACGATTGGTTTCATCGATGTGGTCGGTCTGGTTTTGACGGGCGAGTAATTCCGAAGCCTGTAGCGTTCAGAATATGCGGTAATACGGCGGCGCTCTCTCGCCGCATTTTGTTTACCTCTACGCATGGATTGCCGAAAGGCGACCAGCCGCGCACGAAGGCGAATTGGAGATTGCCTCACCAACGGCCTCGGACAGCGGTAAACCACCCATGAAATTCCTGGTCACCAACGACGACGGTATCGACAGCCCCTTCCTCCACGCACTGGTCGACGCGCTCCGGTCCGAGAGTCACGAGGTGTTCGTCGCCGCGCCGAAAACCGAGCAGAGCTGGATCGGCTGCGCCAAATCCCGCCTGCGACCCGTCGCCTCCGCGCTGTCCACGCGTGACTTCGGCTGCGCTGCGTGGTCGATCGACGGCACACCGAGCGATTGCGTGAGCATCGCCCTCGCCCATTTGCTGCCGCGCGACGTGTCCATCGACGCGGTCCTCTCCGGCATCAATATCGGGCGCAACGCCGCCCTCGGTTTCATCCTCGCCAGCGGAACCATCGCCGGAGCCTGGGAGGGCGCGGTTCACGGTCTTCCGGCGGTTGCGTTTTCACAGGATCTCACCGCCGCCCAGTTCGAAGCCTACCGTGCCTCGGGCCATCGTGCGGATGCCGACTTGCAACGGAGCCTGAATGCGTCCGCCGCCCGCGCGGCGCAACTCGCGCCGGCCCTGGTCGCCTCGACGCCGCCGAGGCGGTTCATCGTGCACAACGTCAACTTCCCGTATCCGTGCAAGCATGACACGGAAGTGCGTCGCACGGTTCCGGCGAAGGTGGTCGTGCCCGGCCTGTTCGGACCCGCCGCAGACGACGGGACGCACCGGTTCATCTTTAAACACGGCGAAGACATCTCGCCGGCCGGCCCGCTTACGGATCGCACGGCCATAGAAAACGGCCTGATCAGTCATACGGTTCTAAATTACGGCGAACTGGGAACCCTGGGAAAACCCGCGTGACAGTTCGGGGCATGAACTCCCGCACGCGACTTTTTGCCGTCCTGTTCTCCTTTGGTTTTACCGGCCTGATACTTACAGGTTGCGCTTCCCTCCGGGAACGCACCAGCGGTCCCAGCGCCTACCGCCCCGTGGGCGGAAAATCCCTTCGGCTCATCGAGCTGCGCGACACGGTCAAGTCCACCCGACTCGCCCTCAATCGCACGACCGACAGTCTGAACCGAATTCCCGGTTCGCCCGCCGCGCAGCAGGCCTACGATGCGTTCTCGGTTGCATTAAAGGACTTTAACAAACTCGCCGACGAGACTCTCCAAAAGTCCGACGACGTCCGCAGCCGCGGTCGCGAGCTCTTCGCCGAGTGGAGCGCCGAGACCGAATCGATCCAAGATCCTGAAATCCGCACGATCGCCGAGGAACGCCGTCGCACGTTGAATGAAGATTACAACACGATGCAGACGCCGCTCATCACGGCGCGCAACGACCTGAACTTGGTCCGCTCCAACCTCACCGATGTCCAGAAAGCCCTGGCCCTCGATCTCACCCCGGCGGGTATCGACGCCGTCAAAGAGGCCCTTGATCGCATCAACCGCAACGCCACGACCTCCGTCCAAAGCATGGACGCCTTGTCCAACCAGCTCGACGCGATCGCCGACACCTTGCCCGCGCCCGCCGTCAAGAAACCTACGCGATAACGGTCTGCCCCGGACAAACGCCTCAGCGTTTTTGAATAAAAGGACCCGGCCGTATGCCGGGTCCTTTTTTCGTCCGGTAATCCGCTTTGCGTTCACAGGTCTTTGCGCTTCAGTGGCCCGCATAACGCCCACGCCATGATCGAAGTCCGCAGCCTCACCCGCATCTTCCGCACGTATAAAAAGCAACCCGGCTTCTGGGGCGGGATCAAAGGACTCTTCTATCGCGAGTTCGAGGAAACCGCCGCCGCGCGCGACATCAGTTTTGACATCGCCGAGGGCGAGTTTGTCGGGTTCCTCGGCCCCAACGGCGCCGGCAAGACCACGACGTTGAAGATGCTTTCGGGCCTCATCTACCCGACGAGCGGCACCGCCCGCGTCGCCGGCTACGACCCCACCAAACGCGAGAACGCCTACCGCCGCCTCTTCGCTCTCGTCCTCGGCCAAAAGAACCAGCTTTGGTGGGATCTTCCCGCCCAGGAGTCATTCCTCCTCCTGCGCCACATCTACGGCATCCCCGCCAAACAGTATCAGGAAACGCTCGACGAGCTCGTCGATCTCCTCGCGGTGCGGGCCAAACTCAACGTCATGGTGCGCGAGCTCTCCTTGGGCGAACGCATGAAGATGGAGCTCATCGCCGCACTCCTTCATCGGCCGCGCGTCCTGTTTCTCGACGAGCCCACCATCGGCCTTGATGTGGTCTCGCAGAAGGCCGTGCGCTCTTTCCTGCGCGACTACAACCGCAAGCATAAGGTCACGATTCTCCTCACGAGCCACTACATGGCCGACATCAAAGAGCTCTGTGAACGCGTCATCGTGATCCACAAGGGAATCAAAATCTACGACGGCGCGCTCGCCCGGTTGGAGGCCACCGGCGGCCGCAAAAAGATCATCAAGTTCCGTCCCGCTCAGCTCCCCTTCCCTGCGCTGACCGAACTCGCCGATTACAAGGCCGTGGTCGGCGACGACGGCGAAGTGGTCCTGCACGTTCCCAGCGGCCAAGTCGTCGAAGTATCCCAGCGTATCCTCGCCGCAGGTCCCGTGGCCGACATCACGATCGAGGACGTTCCGCTCGAAGACGTGATCACCGAGCTCTTTAACGCCCATTAGACCGACGCTTCCGCTTGGGTGTGGCTCTGTAGAGAATCAGGTCGGCATCCCTAATTAAGGGCGTGCAACGCCCGCCTTTGCCGATTGATTGGGTTTCAATCGTCCCTTCCCGTGCGTAATCCACCGCTCCCGCTGTCCCCGGTTTATTTAGTTCCCTGCTTGGTCTCCGCGCTCCGGTAAGCCCATTGTTTTCACTATGACTTCTGAGACCGTCGCCACGAGCATCGAACCTCCGGTTGAGACCCGTAAATTCACTTTGCTGGTCGTCGATGACGAGGAGGGCCCGCGCCAGTCACTGCGCATGGTTTTCCGCAACGACTTCAACGTCCACACCGTCGAGAGCGGTGAGAAAGCCCTCGCCTTTGCGCGAGAGAACACCGTTCACGTGGCCGTCCTCGATATTCGTATGGCCGGCAGTAGCGGCATCGAGGTCCTCCAAGATCTCAAGCAGATCGATTCACGCATCGAGGTGATCATGCTCACCGCTTACGAGGCGCTTGAAACGGCCCGTCAGGCACTTCGCCTGGGCGCCTGCGATTACCTCAGCAAGCCCTACGATCTCCCGACCATCCGCCATGCCGTCGCCCGCGCGCTGCACCTGCGCAAGATCGCCGACACCGTCGCGAACACCGCCGGCCGCCTCCAGGAACTCAACCTGCGCCTCAGCGATACCGCCCTTCGCGAGGAGATGGCCCGCACGACCAATGAGATCTACGCCGGCGTCATCCACGATATCAACAACCCGCTCACCGTCATCGGCGGCTACGTGCAGCTCCTTGAAGACCGCTTAAGAAACGTCGCCTTCCTGCACGGCAACGACCTCGACAAGGTTCGCTCCAGCCTGGACTACATCGGCCGCCAAGTCGGCACGTGCAACGCGATCGCTTCCCGTTACCTTCGGTTTGTCCACCACCAGGACACCCCCAGCCGCACGCTCGGCGTCAACCAGGTGATCACCGATTTACAAGCCTTGCTGAAGGCGCACCCCGAGGTGCGTTTCCATCGACTGTGCACCAAGCCGCTTGAGACCGATGTCGTGCCGCGCATTGATGCGACCGACCTCACCCAAATCCTGCTCAACCTCACGATCAACGCATTCCAGAGCGCCGATAACCAACAAACGATTTGGATCGTCGCCGATCTGCTCCAAGCGGCCCCTCATTTCACCTCGATCGATGTGGCCTCCGAGTTTCTTGTGGGGCGCGATACCTTCAAACACGCCGGCCCGGTGGTCAGTATCAGCGTGCTTGACCAGGGCGCCGGCATCCCCGCCGACGTGCTCTCCCGCATGTTCGAGCCCTACTACACGACCAAGGCCACCCGCGGCACGGGCCTCGGCCTGGCCATCGTTTCGCGCCTCGTCCATAACCACGGCGCTCTCCTGCACCTCAAAACCCGCGTTGGCGAAGGCACCTCCATCACCCTCTACCTCCCCCGGCAGAACTGAGCGCAGTCGCCTTCGCCCTGCGCCCCCGTCGGCGCATCCCCAACTGGAGACGGGGTCTCCCGACCCCGTTTTTTCATCGCAATCCCCCGGCGCCGCACGGGACCGGGAGGTCCCGTCTCCAAGATTTTCCGGCGGGTGTGTTCTATCTTTGACGCGTCCGCCGCGCCTCACACGCTCTGCGACGTGATCCTGCTTTTTGTTCTCATCGGCGTCGTGTTCGGCGCGCTCGGCGCCTGGTTTTTCCTCTACGCCAAACTCGGCGAACGCCTCCGCGCTCGCGAAGCCGACTCAACCCGCCTGGCCGTTGGCCTGGCCGCCGCCGAGTCCTCCGTCGCTCAACTCTCAACGCTCAACTCTCAACTCACCTCCACCCTCGCCGCCGACCGCGCCACCTTTGCCGCGCAACTCTCGGCCGGCGAACAGCGCCTCGCCGAGCGCGAACTGCTCGCCGCCCGCTACCTGGCCGACGCCGAGAAATTGAAGGCCACGCTCCAGACCGAGTTCCAGGCCATCGCCTCAAAACTCCTCGAAGAGAAATCCGCCAAGTTCACCGACCATAATAAGACCCAGGTCGAGTCCCTCTTACACCCGCTCCGCCAGCAGCTCACAGACTTCCGCCAGCGCGTTGACCTCGTCTACAAAACCGACGGCGAGGACCGCACCGCGCTCAAAACGCAGATCGAGCAACTGCGCCAGCTCAACGTGCGCATCACCGACGAAGCCCGCGCCCTCACCACCGCGTTGAAGGGCCAATCCCAAGCCCGCGGCGCCTGGGGCGAGCTCATCTTGGAACGCCTCCTCGACTCCGCCGGCCTCATCAAAGGCCAGGATTATCTCACGCAAGAATCGCTCACCACCGACGACGGACGCCGCCTCCGTCCCGATGTGATCCTCCGCCTGCCCGATGCGCGCCACCTCGTAATCGACTCCAAAGTTTCGCTCATCGCCTACGAACGCGCCGTCAACGCGCCCGACGATCTCACGCGCGCCGCCGCCAGCGCCGAACACGCCCGCGCCGTCCGCACCCACGTCGACCAGCTCAGCGCCAAGCGTTACGAAGACACCGGCAAACTCGTCACACCCGACTACGTGCTCATGTTTGTGCCCCTCGAATCCGCCTTCACGCTCGCGCTGGAAACCGACCAGGCGCTCTACGAATGGGCCTTCGACCGCCGCGTGATCCTCTGCACCGCGCCGACGTTGTTGGTCACGTTGAAAACCGTCGCCACACTCTGGAAGCAGGACCGGCAGACGAAAAACGTGCAGGCCATCGCCGACCGCGGCGGCGCGCTCTACGACAAATTCGCCGGCCTGATCGACGACCTGGAATCCGTCGGCCTCCAGCTGGGCCGCACCCGCGAGAGTTACGACGCCGCGATGAACAAACTCAAAACCGGCAAAGGCAACCTGCTCGCCCAAGTCGAGGACCTCAAAAAGCTCGGCGCCAAGGCGAAAAAGTCCCTGCCCGCCCCGACCCTCGAAGACGTATGAGTCTCCTCCCTCCAGGTCCTACTCGTTCTCGTTCTCCTACTCGTTCTCTTACTCATCCCCGTCCCCGTTCTCTTTCTCGAATAAAACCCGTCGAAACGGTGACGGCAGGAGAACGAGAACGAGTATGAGAACGAGAACGATACAATCCACCACGCCCACCTTATGAGCCTTCACGGACATTGGCAGCCTATCCGCGCCGAACTCGACGGACAACCCGCCCCGGCCCTCGCGCTCGAGCGCATGAAGTTTATCCTCTCCGACGAAGGTTACACCGTGAGCTTCGGTGGCGAGGTCTACGACAGCGGCGGCTTCACCCACACCGAAACCACCCTGAGCATGACGGCCCATCGCGGCCCGCATGACGGACGCGTCGTCTCGGCCATTTATCAGCTCGTCGGGGATCGCCTGCGCGTGTGTTACGGCCTCGACGGCACCGCTCCGCACGAGTTTAAAACCGCCCCCGATAGCCAGCGCTACTTAGTCACTTACCGCCGTCACAATGCCTGATGTAGCCCCGACCGCTGGTCGGGGTCCCCAGTGGCGAAACTGGAAGGGCCGACGCGTCTGAAGTGCCGACGCGTCGGCTCTTGACGGTTGGATCCGGGGAGAAAGGTAATACTCTGTTCGGCCCCCGGATAAAGTGTTACCTATCTCCCCGGATCGAACCTACAATCCGTATAAGGGCCGGTTTATCTCACCAGTCTTCCCCGACTTCCCCGGGCTTGTTCAACAGGAGTCGCGTTGTCGGCTTTGCGACAACCCAACTCTCAGGGTTCGGCTATGTGGTTTTCATTCGTAGTGCGTCCAGAGACGTAAAATTTTAACCACGCGCAAATCCATGAATACTTCGTAAACTAAACGATTCTGAATGTTTATTCGTCTGGAATATGCGCCGTTCAAATCTCCGACCAATTTTTCATAGGGTGGAGGCGTCCCAAATGGATCTTCAGATATAATCTCCAGTAGTTTTACGACCTTAGGCTTAAGGCCATTCGACGCTAGTTTCTTAGCGTCTTTCTGGGACTGCTTTGTATAAATCAACTCCCACTTTACCATTTCAGGGAAGTAGCGCAATCACTGCTCGGAGTGACCATACCTTTTTTAATGGAATCCCTCATTCCGGGTATAGATAAAAGATAAAGTGTCTCTTGGATAGCGCTCCAATCTTCCTCTGAAACAAGAACTGCATTGGTGCGCTTGCCAGTAATTTGAATGGGCTGATGAGACGATGCAGCTTGGTCAATGAGCGAATAAAGCCTGGCACGGGCTTTTGTGGCAGGTAGTGTGAGCATAAATTAAAGCGTGCGTAAAAGCGTCCGTATATCAAGTTTCGTTTTTGCCCAACGATAAACGATAAACGATAAGCAGCGCGATCTACGAAGCCAGGGGGAGAATTGTGATTTTACATATTCATGTATACAAATTGTAATAAGCCCCCAGGTCGAACCCGGTAGTAGCCGACGTGGTGCTCGGTAATCATGGGGCCTGCTTAATTCTACTTTGTTAAGCTGAACGGCCCGGGTCATTTTCCGTAGGTAGGCTGCCTGCTTGCAGGCGCGGTTCAGGAGCGCGAGCAAGCTCGCGGCCTACGTGTTCTGATCAGCTTAACAAAGTAGAATTAAGGCCCCGAGCCTCTCCTCAGCGCAGACCAGCGGCGCTCAAATCCACACGCCAACGTGTCGATTTTTGAATGTCGCTGATGTCTGATTGCCGTTCGACACTTTGTGAAAATCTATGACGATGGCAATCACGGCAGCGGGTGGCGTGCCGCCCTCAAGGTAGCCGAAAGTGTCGAGACGAACACGCCCCGATGAGCTTTTCATTTTTGTCGAAGACATGGACGTGGGGCGGCGGGTATTCTCCTTTGAACCAGACAAAGAAGTAACCGCCCTGTCGTTTGCGTCCCATGTTTGTGGTTAGAAAAAATCCCGACCAAGGAAAGATCAGGCCGCTGTTTGTTAATTCTTATCTACCAGTCCGCTGGCGGGCTGAATTTTCGACGTGAGTTGCTTGCGCTGCTTGGACAGGGCCCGGAAATCACACTCAACTTGCAGGCCGTGCCAAAATTCGGGGGGTTGGCCGAAGAAGGCGCCGAAGCGGATCGTGCCGACCTGGCAGGTGTGATTGCGCGGCGGCTGAGAACGATCTCGTTGACGGCGCAGGGCTGCACGCCGATTGCGCGGGCCATGGCGTTTTGGGAAATACCCATTGGCAACGGGTATTCTTCGAGGAGGATTTCGCCGGGTGTGATTGGCGGGTTCATGGCTACAGAATAACCCTTAATGGATAAAATCATGCAATAAGGAGTTCAGCGCTAACGCTAAATCGTTCACATAAAACCCGAATATGCTCGGTCGTCAGATTGCGCGTGCCCTTGAGGATTTTGTAGGCCGTCGAACGGTCCACCGAAAGCAATTTGGCCAGATCGTCGCCGGTGAGCTGGTTTTCGGACAAGAGGAACCTGAGAGCGTCGATCCCCTTCACTTTCGGGTAAGGCGTCAGGTGGGCGGTCTCGTAGGTTTCGACCAACTGACTGAGGAGTTCGAGGTAGTCTTCTTGGTCGGCGTTGAGTTTGTGGCCGGCCAAGGTGTCGATCACGTCAACCATGTTGTCGTAGGCGACGCGGTCATGGATCGGACGCGGCATGTGCAGGGCAACCAGTTCGGTGTAGCGGGTGGGCAGTTTGGCCGGGAGCGAGAGAGAGTTAAGTTTGGCGGTTTTCATAGCGTCGCTTTCCAACCGTTGCGGTCATACTCGGCGTGCGTGAGCACGTGGAGGATGTAGATGCATTGGCGGTTGTAGTGGATGGCAGTGATCAGGCGGTAAGCGTTGGTGAGGTTAAAAACGGTGACGGTGCGTCCGCTGGCTACTTTTACTTGGTCGGCGTGCGGGAAGGTTTTGCGGGCATCCACCAGACTGCTCCAGACGGCTTTGCTGGCGATGGCGTGCCAGTGATGAATCGTCGGAGCGGCTTTGGCGTGTTTCTGGGCGGCGGCATCCAGTCGCTTTCGAGTTATGATACGCATGACTGAGTGACGTCATCACATGTGGCCAAAATGGCCACAACCGCAAGTTTAACTTTCACGGCCTTCCCCAATAATCGACACGGCACCCACTCGACACGGCATCCTCTCGCAAAATGACAAACATCGCTCCCCCCTTGGACCTGACCTCAAATGTTAAAATTTTTAGGCCTGCCCCCGGCCTGACTCCTTTTTCTGGCTCTGGAGTTGCTGACCCCGTCGGCTTAGCGCCTTCTGCGGGCGAGGGTGAGGGCGAGAGCGGCGGCACCGAGGAGGGTTACCGTGCTGGCGGGCTCTGGAATGGGGGTGGCATCAAGGGTGACGGCATCAAAATTCACTTCCACACCTGTGCCGTTTAGGCTCACGAGGCGGATGCCGAGGCTTTGGCCTTGGTTGGCGGGGGCGGGTCCGGTGATGAATTCCACAGTGGAGGTGAGGAACTGTCCCTCGGTGGGGGCGAGCGTATTGTTGTCGGTGGACATCACAATGCCGCCGACGAGAAGTTCGACGCGGTAGCCGGGAAAGCCGGTGAAGTTCCAAGGGTCGCCAGCGCTGGGCGCGAAGTTGCCGACGGCGACGTTAAGAGTATAGTGAGTGGAGGCTTGGAGGGTGGCGGTGAGTGTCTGGACCAGGCCTGCTTCGAAGCCGAGCGTGTCGTCGAGGAAGACTACCCCGACTTGTTGTCCTTGCGGAAGCGGGAGGGTGTAGGAGAGCGTGCCGGTGGGGTCCCAAACGCCAAAGAAGCGGTTAGAGTTAGTAGGGGCCGTGTTGTAAACGGACCAGCCACTAGGGCCAGTGGTTTGAGAGCCGTTGAATGAGCCGTTGGCGGTGTTGGGGGTCTCGAAGCCGGAGTTGGTTACAGTGAGGAGGGCCCCGTGCGCAAGCGGGAGTATCCAGAGTGCAACTACGGCGAGGAGGGGCGGGCTGAAGGGGTTCATTTTGGGGTGACGGGAGGGAGGCGGTTGGTTCGCGGGGCGAGAATTTAGGCGTAGCCATGTCGAACGACAATCAGACGTCGACATCAGAAATGGAGAATAGGGGCCGAAACAGGTTAACATTTTGGCCTAGGCGGCGGTTTCCTTGACTAAACCCCAGGCGCAGTCGGCCAGCTCTCCGTTGGTGTAGCGCACCAAAAAACCAGCGCGGACTTCGGCCTCGACCCACACGGAATCCACTTCGGCGGTGCCCGGCAGCCGGTTGGCTCGGCGGAGAGAGAAATCTAAGGGGTCAATGCGTTTTTTGTTAGTTATTGAGTGTCAGGACGATTACGCACCAGC
>JANODO010000024.1:0-22477 GCA_031412735.1 Rariglobus sp.
CGCTGCGCGTGGCCAGCAGGCCGTAATCGGTGGTGTGGAAATCAAGCGGCAGCTTGGCTTCGTCGCGCGTGACGGGTCGCCAGTCGCTATCGAACACACCGGTGAACACAAAGCCCGGGTAGGTCGGAGTCGGCATGCGCAAACGGCCGAGGGACTTTTCCAATTGTGCGCGATAGTCGGCGAGCGGCTGGTCGAGCAACTTGGGATACGTCTGGTCCAGCAGGTAATCAGACGCGAGGTTGCCGGGATAGAATCCGCGAAACAGCACCAGCGGATTGCTGGCGAAACGGCTGCCGCCCCAGGTTCCACTGCTCAACGTGGCCTGGCCGTCGGGCGACGTGACTTGCGACTGCGCCTCGGGCAAACGACGCCAATGCGGATGCCCCCAGAGGTTGAGCCCGCGGCGTGCGAGGACGTTCATCGCGAGGAACTGGAACTGGATGCCGCCGCCGCTTTTCCCGTTACTCTCATACATCTGGCCGGAGGCGTCGATGCCCCACTCGCAGAACGCGCGGACCGATTCACGGCCGACCGCGAGCACCTCGGGATCGGCGCCTTCCAATCCCTCGATCGCGGAGACCGCGAGAAACTGGGTGAGATGCCACGTCATGTGGTTGATGTCGCGCATACGCACGGGCGTGGCCTGCATGTTGTCACGGCGTCCGTAGGTGGCCTTCGCGATGAAGCGGCGCATGAAATCCTTGTCGGCAGCGCTCATCCACCGGCCGCCAAAATCGAGGGCGAAGGCGAGATCCATGTGGGCGACCACGCCGTGCATGCCGCGCCAAGACGTGGAGCCCTGGTTGGCGCCGTCGAGGCTCGTGCCGAACTCGCTGTCGGCTGTCGCGAGGTGGTTGTCAACGAGAGGCTCAAGCAGGCGGTAGTAATTCGCCAGCGCGGCGGCGGCCTTGGCCCCGTGCGCATCGTCACCGGTGAGTAGGCAATACAGCGCCATGGCGGTGAGGCAGTTGGTGTTATAATTAACGTGCGAACTGGTGATGCCGGGCTTTTGACCGGCGAAGAGACTGCGGCTGACGCCGGCGCCGGGGGAGGCTTGGGTGGCGGGCCATTCGAGGGTCTTGTAGGCGACCGGGTCGGCGAGCTTGTCAAAAATCCGGCCATCGCTGGTCGCCGGATCCCACCAAGTTTTTTTGAACAGAACCTCCCACTCGATCAACGCACGCTGGCCGATTTTTTGCGACTGGAGTCGGCGGTAAATCGCCGGCACGTCGGAGGGGCTGAAAAGCAGTCGTGGATAAACGCCCGGAGCGGGCACGGCGGAGCCAAGGAGCGTCGGATCGAAACCGGTGAAATCAAACGCCTCGACGGGAGTAAACGTCCACTCGGTCTCGGGGCCGGCGATCTTCGCGAGTTTTTCAGGGGTGAGATTCACGACATGATCAGACCAGACTCCTTGACGAGCCAGCGTCGGGATGGAGCGGGTCGTGATCGCGGGGTCGGCGAGTTTCTCCGGCGTGTCGAAAAGCGTGATGACCGTCTCGATCTGCGGAAGCTCCAATCCGGCGTGTATCGGTGATTCAGATACGAGAGTCAATCCGCGCGGGTGGGACCAGGTGTGCAAGCCCGCAGCTGCGGCGACATCAACCAATGCAACATAAGCCTGCCCGCGCACATCAAGGCGGCGCACCCCGGCCGGCGGTGTGTAGGACGCGCGGGGCACGGTATAAATCCAGCGCTCCTTGAGATACTCCGGAGCGGGCTCAACAACCGGTTTGCCCGCCGCGAGGACGGAGGCAAACGCGAGCGGCACATACACGACGCCGTCCTGCAACACAGGTTCACCGGCAAGAATCTGCGCATCGTCGAGACGGACAGGCTTGCCGTAAACATAAACGTAACGACTGCCATACGTCGGATTGGCAAACACGGCGGCGCGATACGGCTCCAGCACAGCCCGCCCGGTGGCGCGCGCCGACCGGGTATAAGGCAGCCCTCGGTCCTGCGCCGGCGCGGGCAACGGATCTGGCTGGGCGTTGACCGTCAGCAGCGGCACAAAAGCAACGGATGAGACGAGAAAAGAGGCGATGAGTCTGTTCATGATATGACCGGTGTTTTCGGCGCAAATGCCGGCGCTTACCAAACGTGAAAGGGTAATGAGAAAACGAGTGGGCGAATGTTCCTCGATGAGGGAAAGTTAAGGAGAAGCACCCGCTTCCTCTAGAATACCCGAAGTTATGCCTGCATGGGATAACAACCAACTAGATCGATTCAACCAGGCCCGATTGCGACGCGCGGGTGAGCGCGGAAAGCAAGCGCACACTCATCACCAAGCTGTCTGCATCCAGCTTGATCGAGCCCGGCTCGCCGCGAACCGCTGCTTGGAACCCCTTCCAATTATACCAGCCGGTGAAGTCTCCCGGCGCCGTCTCCACCCGCACCTTGGGTTTGCCGGGCCGGTGCAGTTCCACGACCGCCCGATCTTTGCTCATGTCCAGCTCGCCCGTGCGTTCCATCCAGCGATGGATGCGCCCGTGCTCGTAACTGAGAGTCACCTCGTCGGCCCAAGGCCGGCCGTCGCCCACGCAGAAGGAGGCAAAGATATTGGCCATCGCCCCGTTTTCATAGACGAGACTCATCTGAGCCGTATCGGCCGTGGGCCGACCGGTGCGGATACGGCTCTGCTGGACCGACATCTTGACCGGCCTCCCCAGCAAGCCTGCAAACTCACCCAAAAAGTAAACTCCCAGCCGGAAAAGCGGCGCCGCCGGGCAGCGCACCGGATCGTCCATCCAACACCCGTCCGCCTTCTCGTGGTAGTTCGACCACGTCGTCGCCTGAAGACCGATCGGACGTCCCAGCGAGCCGTCTGCCAACCAGCCGCGGATAGCCGCCATGTCGGCGGCGGGCGACGGTGCCGGCGAGTTCATGTGCAGAGCCAATCCGCATCGTCGTGCCGTGAGGCAAGCCGCCTCCGCCTCCTCGACGTCGAGTTCGAAGGGCTTGGTGGTCATCACATGCTTCCCTGCGTTCAAGATGCGCTGCACCAGCCGTCCGCGTCCGGAGGGACCCGTGAACAACGCGACCGCCTCGACGGCGGGGTCGCTCAAGAGATCCTCGAGATCGCGATAAGCCCGCACGCCCAGCTCATTGGCCAGAGTGCTGGTCTTAACCGTGTCGAGATCGCACAGGCCCGCCAACTGCGCAAAGGGAATGTCCGTCGACAGCGAGCGGGCGATCCGCGCACCGAAATTGACGCCCACCACCGCGGTCGAGACCGGGCGTAAGGCGGGACGAGACACCTCAGGTTTCAGGGCTTCCGGCAGAATAGAATTCATAAAAAAATAGGGTAAGTCTTCCCCCCAAGGATTCGGAACCAGGAACTACCTCGCACCGAAAAGTCACAGACCCTAACCCAAAAAGAGTTTTTCGGTCCGAAGATCATAAACCTTCGAAGCCCTCAAACGCCTGCCTAGGTTAAGATTTGGTGACGGAAAGAAAGAATCGCCGATTGTTCAAATGAGCCGCCGAAAAATGACAGATTTTACTTAGCTTTTTGCAGCAAAATATTAGCTAGTTTCGCAAAATAACAAAAGTCACTACCCAGCAAAAGGCATCGGGATGACTTTTCAGGGGTTGTTTGCTAAATCATACCAAATTCTCCTTGAAAGGAGACTTTAGGAACGAAACGGCCCTGCGGTTCCGCTACAGCCGCCGAGCGTAGCGGGATCGCGGAGCGATTCCGGCTCGGAGCCAGATGATCCCAGAGCAAACCGTAATTGGTATAACCACTTATGGAACCGGCCAATGGGCCGCTTCTTTGGGAGCAGCCTCTCGCCAATGGCTCCGGCGATTGAGCGGAGGCGCGGCTGATGCCGCGGTTGGATCGCACCCTAGGGTGTGTTTCTAAAATAAATCAGGTCGGCGTGGGAGGGAAAACAGGCTCGGCCAAGGCGGCTGAGGCGGAGGCGACCCAGCGGGTCGTGCCGCCGAGGACAACGCCGGCCCAGCTTGGTTTCCCTCCCACCCGCAGGGCGCAAGCAGAGCGTCGGGTTTTTTTGAAGACAGCGCCTAGGTGAAGTCCCGCGCCGGGCACGCGCCCAGCCGCGCGTTGGAACAACGCCAGCCCGCTGCCGACCGGCTCACAAAGGTGGCCGGGTGCTCTCCCCAATGATCATACGGGCCGGCATCAGGATCGCCCGGCGCGATTCCCTGGGATCCACCATACGAGCCAACAACCGGCGGATCGCCACCAGACCCAACTCCTCATCAGCCACGGCGGTCGTGGTGAAATTCGGCACATCATTTGAAGCGGAAAAAATCCCGCGGTGAAAGCCCGTGAGAGCGACGTCCTGCGGAACGTTTAATCCACTGGATATCAAAAATCGTTGAAGCGATAACACCGTCATCGAGCTGGGGCAGATCCACGCATCAACCCCCTGGCGAATTCGTCCTAGCAACACATCACCCCAACCCACCGCCGTAAAGGGTTGGGAAGAGACCGCCTGCTCCAAGCTGATTGTGATCGTATCAGCAGGGTCGTAAGGAAGCCCGGAGCGGATCAACGCCTCGAAATAGGCGGCATTGCGTGAACAAGCCCAGCTGACATCCCGGCAAAAGCCAAAAAATCCGATGCGGCGATGCCCACCCGCGCGGAGATGCGAGACCAGCTCGATCATGCTCTGCCGCTCGTCGACCCCAATGAAGTCGATGTTGCAGCCGGGGTAGTCATGCACGATCGACACCGTAGGCATTTTTTCCGCCAAAGCCCGCGCCACTTCCAACGGCCAGCGATGAAGCAGTATAACGCCCTTCACCAAGCCGGCGCGCAAGGAACTCGGAGCGGTGCGAGAATCCAAAACGCTCGCGCACCGGTCATGGGTCACCATGTGTGAGAGGATGGCCAGGTTTGCATCGACGGCGGCCTCACTCATACCCGACATGTAGCGCAAATCATTCTGGGCGAGCGAACTCTCCGAAAGGACGAGCACATGATAAAGCCTTCGCGGGTTCTTGTGCGTTTTCACCATCTCCTTCTGCACGTGCTTGGAGTATCCTTGGGCGCTGGCCGTCTCGAGAACCTTGCGCCGGGTATCCTCGTTGATCCCCGGCACTCCCCTCAACGCCCGTGAAACAGTGGCGATCGATATATTAAGCTCATTAGCAATACCTTGGAGATTAGCTTGCGGAGAAAGGGCCATGAGTTAAGGGTGAATCGCACTTCATTTTTTGCAGCAAAATAGTAGTTTTTCTAAATGAAATTTGCTTAAATAAATTGAGTCGAAAGCGAAAAAAGGCGTTACTTCGGCGATAGGCCAAGAATATTTTTTAGAGTCGAAAGGTTTCCCAATGAAAAAATCCACCCAAGTTCCTTCTATTTCCGGGCTCCAAAGTTCCCGTTCTCGTGCCAGCTCTGCCTTGATCGCCGCCTTCGTGGTTGCTGGTTTGATGTCCGCCCCCGCCCACGCTCAAGCCACCCGCACCGCCACTGCTGGAACCTTGGATCTCACTACCAGCTGGACCCCCGCCACAGTGCCCACCGGCGCCCTGGCCACTTGGACAACCGGTTCAGCCACGACCGGAGCAACCGGCACGGCGGGCGTCAGCTTCAGCGGAATCTCGATCGTAACCCCGGGAGCAGACGTGACGATTTCCGCCGGCACCGTAGGCCTGACCCTTGGCGCGGACGGCATCGATATGGTAAATGCAACGCGGAACCTGACGATCAGCTCCTCCCTGACATTGGGTGCCGCCCAGACGTTCAATGTCGCGACTGGTCGGACCTTGACCGTTAGCGGTGCGTTGGCGATGGGCGCGAACCCACTTACTCTTTCAGGCGACGGTAACTTTACTATCAGCGGCACCGCGACCAGCTCAGCTGGTGCGGGAATTGTAAAGAACGGTTCTGGAACGCTGTCCTTACTGAACAGCTTCCCTAGCACCAGAAGTGTCGGCAATATTACGCTTAACGGAGGTGCTTATGAGCAGAACCACCAGAATGCAATCAACGGGGGGACCATCACTGCAGCCGATGGCACTAGACTTTTCCTCAGTGCCGGCTTCTCAAACGCGGGTGTAGTTATCGCAGCGAATGCAAACGTAACCCTTCAAGGCACCGGCGGTGCCACTCGGCGCTGGGGAGCATACAACTTCAACGACGGAAGCGTCACCACCTTCGAAACCAATGGAGGCGCCGGCACAGCTACCTTCGTTACGGGCACTGTCACGTTAAACGGCACTGCTACGCTTAACACCACAACGGCAGACTTCACGCTTAGTGCTGCGATTGCATCTGGGGCTGGCGGGATCATCAAAACAGGCAGTGGTAACCTCACCTTCGATTCCAACGCCAAGGCCTACACCGGCGGAACGACCATCAGGGGCGGATCTTTGATCCTCAATCGCAACGGTGGCACCTTGGCCGACACCGGAGCCGTCTCAGTCGAAGGCGGAAACTTGACCGTCAACTTTGCCGACACGGTCGGTGCCGTCACGGTGAAAAGTGGCGCGATTAACGGTTCGGCCGCCCTCACCGCCACCTCCTACGCCGTCGAAAGCGGCTCCGCGTCGGCGATTCTCGCGGGCACGGGCGTCGCCCTCACCAAGACAACGAGCGGCACCTTCACGCTTTCCGGCGTAAACACCTACACCGGCGCAACCAACATCAACGGCGGCAGCTTGCTCGTCAACGGCTCCACTATCGCGGCCAGCGCCGTCACCGCCCAGACCACCGGCCGCCTCGGTGGCACCGGCACGGTCAATGGCGCCGCCACCGTCGCCACCAATGGCTTTTTTGGCGCGACGTCGGTGACCGACAACCTGACCTTCGCCAATAATCTCACGATCAACGGCACCTACGCCTGGGAGGTCTCCAACAATGGCGCGACCTTCGACAAGGCCCTCTTCACCGGGACTACGCTCTCATTGGGCGGGGCTTCTGCCTTCGATATCAGTGCCGTCGGAATCGATTTCTCTACCGGCTTCTGGGGCACGAACCAAAGCTGGTTGGTCGTTGATAATACTGGCGCTGGTTCCGTGTCGGGAACCTTCGCCAGTCTCACTGGCCTGACGGGTAATAGCTTCGGTAACTTCGCGCTTGTCTACGGCTCAGGAGCCGGCGCCGATGTCACCCTTAATTGGATCAGCTCCATTCCCGAGCCCTCCACCTACGCCGCGATCGCCGGCGTGGCCGTCCTTGGCTTGGCCGCGATGCGCCGCCGCAAGGTGCCGTCCGCTGCTTAATATGACCTCGTAAGTTTCAAAGGTGGCGTCGTTTATTCGGCGCCACCTTTTTTGTTACCGACCCCTTCGGCGCACGAGTGCGTTCGCCCTCCGCATTGCGCCTGCAAGCAGGAGGCCTACCTCGACTCCTATAGCACAGACGATGGTTGCGAAACCAACGTCCCCCTCCGTCAAAGTCCGCCCCCCTTCCCCTCGCAGTGCTCTGAAACGACGGGACTCCCCGCGTTGAGCGCAGGCCCTCCGCGGCACGTTTTTCCCCTCTCAAAGCCTGGGCCTCTCAGTAGCCCGCTTTCCGACCCATGCTTTCCCTCCTTCCCGCCTTTCTTCGGCGCTCCCGCCGAGAGCCGAGCCACCGCCCCGACGCGGCAAGCACGGCCAAATGCGCGAACCCGCCCCGGAGCCAGGCGTCGCGTTCGCCCTGCCGGTTTTCCAAACGCCGCACATCCGCCTTTCCCGCGCTCGTCATCGGGGTGTTTATCCTCGCCGGCCTGCTCACTCCCTTGGGTGCGCAGACCGTCGCCGTCGCCGGTTCTCCGAATCCCGCCGCGCCGCTCGTCAGCGCGCAGTGGCCGGTCTCGGTGGCCATTCCCGGTGCAACCCGTCCGGCGTTTGCCTTGCTGTGGATTCCGCCGGGCGTGCGTGAGGTGCGCGGTCTCGTTTTTGGCCAACAGGTCATCCTGGAAGACTATATCTTCAACCAGCCCGCTTTCCGCGCCGCCTGCACCGACCAAGGCCTCGGCATCGTGCTGCTGACCCGCAGCTCTCACCTCGGCTATTTTCACTACAATAAAGGCAGCGCCGAACTACTCGAGGCCACCCTCGCCGCGCTCGCCGCCACGTCCGGCCACCCGGAGCTCACCACGGCCCCGCTCCTGCCACTCGGCCACTCGGGCAACGGCATCATGGCTTGGAACCTGGCCTACTGGAAACCCTCCCGCATGATCGGCGTCATCGGCGTGCATTGCTCCGTGACGCATCCGCCCGCGTGGGATGAAAAAGCCACCGTCGATGGCGTGCCCATCCTTGGTTTCAGCGGACACTACGAATCGTGGGATGCCGACCGTTCACGCGAGCATCACTGGCGCTGGTTGCGCGGCTCGCTCTTGGAATTTCGCGCGCTCGGCAAAGCCCCGCTCATGAGCCTGCTCGTCGAGCCGGGCGGCGGCCACTTCTCCGCCAACCCCGCCATCGTGCGCCATCTCGCCGCGTTTGTGCGCGCCGCCTGCGTTGCCCGTCTTCCCGCCAAGCCCGGCGAGCCCCTGCGCACCATCGACCCGGCATCAGGCTGGTTGACCGATCACGCGATGCTCACCCCCGGCCGCTTCCCGCCCACCCCCGCCGCCACCTTCACCGGCGATCCCGCGCTTGCGTTCTGGCACCTCAACGAGGACCTCGCCCGCTCCGCCGAAGCCATCGGCCTGGCCGGCCACGGCCGCCCCGCGCAATGGGTCACGTTTGTCCAGCCCGATGGCCAACCGCTCAAACCCGGCTGGTTGCCTGAATTGAAACCCGCCTGGGAAGCCGACGGGCTCACCTTCCGCGTCGCCGGAGCGTTCCTCACCCAAACACCCGCCGGCACCGCCGACCCGGTGCAACCGCTGACGCATGCCGCAGGGCCGATTCGGTTCACCTTGCTCGGCGGCGGTCGCGCCGGCGGCGAGCAACTCGGCGCGGACCGTTTCCGTTTCACCGGCGACGGACCGCACGGCATCCCCAACGAAATGATCATCCTTGCTTGGCATGACGGCGGCGCGACGCACGCCTGGACCGAGCAGCCGGTCGTCATCAAACGCCCGAAGAAAAATACCCCGACATTATGAGCAGCCATTTCCCCCCTCCCCCTGTGCCCGTCTCCCATTCGCTCCGCCCGCGCCAACGCGGCTTTGCCTTGTTGATCACGATCACGCTCCTCGCGTTTCTGGTGCTCCTCTTGGTGAGCCTCGCAAGCCTTACCCGCGTCGAGACGCAGGTCGCCGCCAACACCCAGCAACTCGCGCAGGCCCGCCAAAACGCGCTCATGGCCCTTAACATCGCCATCGGCCAGCTCCAGCAAGCCGCCGGCCCCGATCAACGCGTGACCGCCCGTGCCGAGATTCTGGATACGAACCCGACCACTCCGGCCGCCGATGGCGTCAAACAGCCTTTTTGGACCGGTGTGTGGAAAACCGGTGCCGGCGTTCTAGACCCGACTGCGGGCGCCGGCCAACGCGAAACCAGCACCGGAGAAACCGCTGCCATGTCCGCTTCAGCCAAGGCCACCGCCGCCAAAACCAAAGCCGAATGGTTGGTCTCGCGCTTGCCCAGCGCCACTGCGCCCGACCCTTCGCTGCCCACGGTCCTGACCGTATCTTCAGACAGCTTGATCGGCGTTTCCACCACGAGCCTCTCGCAATCGGGAGTATCGGCGGCGGCCGCTGCCGCCACCCCCACGGGAACCGTCCTGGCACGAAGCTGGGGGTTGTTGAATCCCAGTGCCGCGCCCTCCTCGACCAATCAACCCTACGTGGTGGCCGCTCCTATGGTCAGCCTCGACACGGCCAACTCCACCATCCCCGGCCTCGGCAGCAGCGGCACCTCGACCATCGGTCGCTACGCCTACTGGGTTTCCGACGAAGGCGTGAAGGCCAAGGTAAATTACAAAGAGCCCAACTTCAGTTCCACCAGCTTGGTCCAACAGCAATCGCACTTCCTCGGCGCACAAGGATTGGCCATCCACAAGATCTTCCCGAGTGGCAGTTTCACCGATCTGCGGGCCAACGGGATGCTTTCCAATGTTCTGTCGTTGAATCAGCTGAACTACCTCTCGACCACCACACCGGGCCCGGTGGACAGTCAGTATCAGCCGGACATCACCACCCAAGGCTTCGGAGTCCTGGCGGACGTGCGTAAGGGCGGGTTGAAAAAAGACCTGACCGCCGCCTTCGAAGACCCCACGCAATTCCAGCAATTGCTTTCCTACTCCCGCAGTGTCACCGGCGATGCGGTCAACGACGAGAAACTCTACCGCGCACCCGGGCTGCAAGACTTTGAAACCAATGTTAACCTGAGCGGGCTTCGGTGGCTGAGCTTATATAATCACTACAATATTTATAAGGACGCGATTCCCAATCCCACACCCGGTGGTCCGAGTTCCCCGTTTAAAGGCGCGTTCGGCAACAGCCAGACACCCGCCAGCAACCCGGTGCCGTCCGTCGAGATGCGCAGCTACCGGTTTCCCGCAGGAACGAGCGGCTACGGAGCAGATCAACTGACCCCGCGTTTGCTGGGCATTGCGATTTACATCGGGCTCAGCAGCGAAAGCACGCCCGGCGGCTATAAACTCAAGCTGCACTACTCCCCGCAGATGATCCTTTATAATCCTTACAACGTCACGCTGACCGCTCCCCCTCCCCCTCCAGCGGGCTTCACGCCGGAATTTCGCTATGTTTCAAACATGCTCAGCGTTACTTGGAGTGTAAAAGTAGGTGCGAACGACGTCATCACCTCCAAGTCGATCGCGACCAACGATAACTCGTCGGGAACGGCCACCAGCAACATCGAGATGAGCAACGCGAACACCGCGAACCTCACCTTCAGCCCGGGTCAGGTTCGGATTTACGGAATCAATGCCGACGACCCCGCCGCTAAATCGCTGGGCGGCCTGTTCGCTGCGAATTTCACTCTCCGGCATGACGGCGTCGCCGGGGCTTCGCGATTCGCTTACCTCTACACGAACCGGCCATCGGGTTGGCAGCAATGGACCGGGGCGACCACGACCGCAGGGGACTCCGTCGTATTGACGCTCCCGACCAACATTTCGGTGAGCACCAACAATAGTTTACTGCGCTTACGGGGAGTGAACGCTGCCTCAAGCTGGCCAGGCGCCTTCGCCGCGGGTAGCGATCAACCGATAGTGTCGCGGCTGTTGCCGAGCCAGATCGTGCCGAACCCCAACACCTCGATCGACCTGGGGCCCATCGGAAACTTAACCACGCCGCAGTATTTTCTCCAGCTGATCGTAAAGGTCAAAGGCACCACGTCCACGGTTGCTGCCTATCCGCTTTTTGCCCGGACGTCTCCCGCTCACAATCCGTTGTCGTATATACAAAACCAAAACTCGACCGACGTGGTGTTGAAAGCCGCCGCCGGCATCAATCCCAAGACCGATCCGAATGGTCTCAAAATTGATCCCATTACCGTCAACAACAGCTTTTGGGGGCGTTTTCCCGCCGGCACGGACCCGTCGGACAATGCTAATGTCAACCTTATCGATATACCCAGGCAGCCGCTCTTTTCCGTGGGCCAGCTCCAACATGTCCAAGCGCAATATGTGGCGAATCATAACCCGCCGACCGGAATCGTCGGCCTGGTCGGACTGAAAATATTCCCTCAAACCAGCATCGGCGGCTCCCTGCCCTCCGCGTTTTTAGACACGACAAAATCTTCCGAAATTAACGGAGGCTCCCTGGCCGCCGATGATAATTTCCTGAGCAACGAGGTCCTGTTCGACTCCTACTTCTTCTCTGCGGTCCCGCATGGTTTCCAAGCCGCAAACAGGGCCAGCTTTGCTCCCCTCAATCAGACGTTCGACGATGCCTACATCGCCGCCGGCAACCCCCTGCCCAATTCGAGAATCAAATACTACACCGACACCACCCCGCCGGTCACCACCGACCTGCGCGACCTCGGAAAAGCGGCAGGGAAACTCGTCGTTGACGGAGCGTTCAACATCAACTCGACGTCCGTCAACGCCTGGAAAGCGGTTCTTTCGGCCAGTTCGGGAAGCGATTACCGCAGCTTCAGCAGCAGTGGCGTCGAAACCCCGCTTACGGCTTCGACTCTCAATAACCCCGTCCTGCGGCTCGCCACCCCGGTGAGCGCTCCCGGCTCCACCACCAACGCTGCGTGGAACGGCATCCGCACCCTCGACGATCCCGCGATCACCAGCCTGGCGACTGCGATCGTGGATCAGGTCAAACAACGCGGCCCGTTCCTCAGCATGGCCGACTTCGTGAACCGGCGCTTGGTTGCGAATACGAATACGAAAGGCCTTAAAGGCGCCCTTCAGGAAGCGATCGATAGTAGCGGTATCAACACAGCCGCCATTACCGGTGAAGGGGTCACCACCGCTAACATCAACAACGGCGCAGGCTATCCCGGAACCGGCCAACCAGGCAACTTGCCCGGCATCAATACGGCCACCGGCATCCCCGGATGGATCATGCAACAAGATCTGCTGCAAGCCCTCAGCCCCATACTCTCAGCACGCTCCGACTGCTTTACAATTCGCACTTATGGTGAATCGATCAACCCTGCGACTGGAAGCACCGTGTCCACCGCTTATCTGGAAGCCGTCGTGCAACGCGTCCCCGACTGGGTGAACAAAGCAGACCCTGCTGAAAACGCCGTGTTGCCGGAAAATATTCAGTTCGGCCGACGGTTCAAAATCGTGTCCCTCCGCTGGCTCACCCGCGAGGACCTCTAATCATGAAACATCTAAGTGTTATTTTCCTAACGGTCAGCGCACTGCTGCCCGCCTTCGGCCAGACGCCCGTCCCTGCTCCCGCAAACCCTGAGACGGTGGAAATCACGTTTTCCGCACTGGCCTGGAGCGACGCGATCAACGGTGTGTTCTTTAAAAACCCCAAGGCCAAGCCGGTCGCCATTTACTCCCATATCCGTTCTTCCCTCTACACCTACCGTGGCAAGGCCGACCAACCGCTCACATTCTATCGTTCAAAAAAAGCGGCCGACGACACGGTGATCGATGAACCTGTCGCGATGATCGCGCCGCAGGACCTTAAAAACCACTCGTTACTCCTTTTTATTCCGAGTGCCGAGGATCCTTCGCACTATAACATCAAGGTGCTCGATGATCGCGTGGAAAGCCTGCCCGCCGGCGGCTACAAATTCGTCAACTACACCGATCGCATGCTCGGCATCACCATCGGCGAGCAGAAACAACTTCTGGCCAGCGGCGGCGACGCCGTCCTGATCCCGAAGCCGAGTGGTGAGGACCAAAGCGCGATGGGCATCCAAATGTTCATCGACGACAATGGCACCGCCAAGCGGGTCTATGCCAACCGGTGGGTATATCAACCCAAGGTCCGTTCCCTGATTTTCATCATCAACGATCCTGAATCCAAGAGGGTCATTCTTAAAGGCATCGACGAAACCGTCACCCCAACACCCTAGAAAGTGCCCGCCGCGCCTTTTCGCCGCACTATGCATTATCGCCCTGCCCTTTTCTGTCTCGCGTTGACCTTGGCGTATCCCGCCTCCGCCGTTAACCCCGCCCCGCCGCAGTCAACCCCTCCCGCGCCCGTCGCCGCATGGTCCTTCGACGCACCGAAAGACGACTCCGATCCGGGCGCAGGAACCGCCGCCTCCCCTGCCCGCCTTGTGGGTCAGGTCAAACTCGTGCCTGGCATCGCCGGCCAGTCCTTGGGCTTTGACGGTGCCCACCCTGCCTATGTCGTCGTTGATCGTCCCTTCTCTGATATCGCCGCCGGCCCCTTCACCGTTTCCCTCTGGATCAGGCCTACGGCACAACCCGTCGAAAACTACGGCAACTGCATCGACACCGGTTCAAGCAAGGGCTTCGTGATTCGGATTCAAAGCAGGCTTCAACTCACGCTAAGCGCGGGCAACGTCTGGAACGCGGTGGTAAGCCCGAACCGGTTCAAGCTCGGCGAGTGGACCCATGTCGCGATGGTTTCCCACGGTGATCGCGCCGATTTCTACGTCGATGGCCTCTTGGCCGGCTCCACCGTTTACCAGCAGCCGCTCCGTTTCTGGAAAGACATCCAGGTGGGAGGTCACATCGAGACGATCACCCTTCCCGATGACAGCAAGGTGGAGGCAATCGTGAAGCCCTTCACCGGTGATCTCGACGAACTCAAGGTTTACGACCGCGTGCTCACCCCCGCCGAGATCAGTGCCATTTCCAAACGCCCCCTTTCCCATTAAAAATCTACACCGACCATCATGACCAAGCCGCTCCACCTCGCCTTTTTCCTGCTCCCTCTTGCCTTGCTGCTCCCCGGCTGCGGGCGCGAGGCCGCCCCGGCGAAAAACGCCGATGGCTCCGCCGCCCCCAAGAAACTCACCATCGCCGTAGTGCCCAAGGCCACCACCCACTCCTATTGGAAAACCGCCGAAGCCGGCGTGCGCCGCGCCGGCGAAGAACTCGGCGTCAACATCGAGTGGCAGGGTCCCCTCGATGACTCCAAAATCGCCGACCAGATCGGCATTCTGAATAACCTCGCCGCCTCCGGCGTGGACGGCGTGCTGCTCTCCCCTTGCGACGACAAGGCCCTCGCCCCGCACGTGCGTTCCATCACCAAGCGCGGCATTCCCGTGTGCCTGTTCGACTCCCCGCTCGATGGCAAAGCCGGTGTGGACTACGTCAACTTCTCCGCCACCGACAACCGCCGCGCCGGTGAAATCGCCGCCGAAAACATCATCCGTCTCGCCGGCGAAAACCCGCTCGAAGACGGTGCCGTGCTCATCATCCGTTTCACCGAGGGCTCCGCCAGCACGCGTCTGCGCGAGGAGGGTTTTCTCACCGCGCTCGCCAAAGCACCCAAGCTCAAGGTCGTCGCCCAACAGTTCACCGACGGGTCCATGGCCGGTGCGCAACGTGTCGCCGAGACGTTGCTCGGTAACTACGTGCAGGACGGCCGCCTCAAGCTCGCCGCCATCTTCGCCTCCAACCAGCCGACCGCCGAGGGAACTCACAACGCCCTCCGCGCGCTCCGCTCCAAAGGCGTTGAGGTGAAAACACGCTTCATCGGTTTCGATGAATCCGAGTTGCTCGCCCAAGGCGTGGACAACGGCCAGATCGACGCGCTCGTCGTGCAAGATCCGGCGCAGATGGGTTACCTCGGCGTCAAATCCGTCGTGGCGGCGATCCGCGGCGAAAAGACCGAGCCCTACATCGACACGGGCGTGACCCTTCGCACCAAGAAAACCGCCCCCTGATTCACGCCCCTGGCCGCCCCGTCGCCCCGTATCCGTTTACCCGTTTCCATGAGCGAACCTTCCTCCTCCCCGGTCCCCATCCTCACGCTTCGCGGGGTGCGCAAAAGCTTCGGCGCCACTCAGGCGCTGAAAGGCGTCGACCTGACGCTCACACGCGGCCGCGTCCACGCGTTGATCGGCGAAAACGGCGCCGGCAAAAGCACGCTCATGAAGACGCTCTCCGGGGCACACGCCGCCGACGCCGGCGAGATGTCGCTGGAGGGGCAACCCTACCGGCCCGAGGGGCCGCTGCACGCACGCTCCCTCGGCGTCTGCATGATTTACCAGGAACTCGCGCTCGCCCTGCACCTGAGCGTGATGGAAAACATCCTCCTCGGCGTGGAGCCGGTGCGGGGTCCGCTCCTGAACTGGGGTCAGATGCGCGCCGTCACGCGCCGTGCGTTGGACGAAGTCGGCCTGCAGCACGTCGATCCCGCCACACTCGTCGAAAGCCTCTCCGTCGCCGAGCAGCAGCTCGTCGAAATCGCCCGTGCCGTCGCGTTTGGTTGCAAGGTGCTCGTCCTCGACGAGCCCACCAGCTCGCTCACCCAGAAAGACGTCCGCAACCTTTTCGCCTTGGTCAACCGGCTCAAGGCCAAGGGCGTCGCCATCGTTTACATCAGCCACGCGCTCGAGGAGATCGAGGAGCTGTGCCAGACGTTCACCGTGATGCGCGACGGTGAAACCGTCGGCAACGGCGTGGTCGGCGAGGTCCCGGTCGCCAAGATCATCTCCCTGATGGTCGGGCGCGATGTATCCGATCTTTACCCGCGCTCCCCGCGCACCGCCGGCGAGCCGATCCTGGAGCTGGTCGCGCTCGCCGGCGCGAAGTTCCCGCGCAACGCGTCGCTATCGTTGCGACGGGGCGAGGTCGTCGGCATCGCCGGCCTCATCGGCGCCGGGCGCACCGAGACGTTGCGCGCGTTGTTCGGCCTCGACCCGGTCACCGGCGGCACGCTGAAAATTCACGGCAAGATCGTCGCACCCGCCGGCCCCGGCGTGCGTTGGGCGCAGGGACTGGGCCTCGTGAGTGAGGACCGTAAAACCGAGGGTCTCGCCCAAAATCTTTCCATCGCCGAGAACCTCACGTTATCGAATCTCAATGGTCTCGGCCCGTGGCGTTTTGTGCGTCCGTCGCGCCAGCGCGCGGTGGCCGAGCCGTGGATCAAGTCGTTTCCCATCAAGTGCCAGTCGGCCGACCAGCCCATCGAGGCGCTCTCCGGCGGCAATCAGCAGAAAGTCGCCATCGCCCGCCTCCTCCACCACGACTGCGATGTCCTGCTGCTCGACGAGCCCACGCGCGGCATCGATGTGGGTTCCAAAGCGCAGATCTACGCCTGGATCGACAAGCTCGCCCTCGGTGATCCCGCCACCGGCAAGCCACCCAAAGCCGTGCTGGTGGTCAGCAGCTACCTGCCCGAGCTCCTCGGCATTTGCGACCGCATCGCCGTGATGAGCCGGGGCGTGCTCGGCGACGCCAAGCCGGTTTCGGAATGGAACGAACACTCGCTGATGCTCGCCGCCGTCGGCCAGGCCTGAGCGGTGCCCGCATCTTTTAACGAACAATTTCCAATCACTAAAATGTCCGCAACCGCTCCCGCTTCCTCGCCCACTTCGACCTCGGTCACCGCGTCCGCGCCTCCTCCCCCGACAGCCCCGCGCTCGCCCAACCGGCTGCTGCAATTCGCCGGACGTCTCGCGGCGCTCGCAGCCGTTTATTTGTTTTTCGCCATCCTGACCCCGGCGAGCAAGGGCTTCACGTCCGACGCCAACACCCAGCTGATGCTCCAAGACATCTCGGTCGTGGCGATGGCCGCGATCGGCATGACGATCGTCATCATTGCGGGCGGCATCGACTTGGCCGCGGGCTCGGTCATCGCCCTAGCCATGATCACCACCGCGTGGGTGCTTAATCTCAGCCACGACGGCGTGAAACTGGTCACGCTGCATCCTCAGCTCCTCACGATTGGCGCAGTCGCCGCCGCCGTGCTGGTGTCGAGCCTCGTCGGGCTAATCAACGGCATGCTTGTAACCGGTCTAAGGCTGGTGCCGTTCATTGTTACACTGGGCACGATGCAGATGGCGCGCGGCCTCGCCAAGATGGTCGCCGATGAGCAGAATATCTACCCGCCCGCCGAGGTGCAGGATCTGTGGGTCTCCCGCCTGCTCGATCCCGCTCGCAACCTCCACACGTTTCCGTTCCTGCCGGTAGCCGTGTGGCTGGTCATCGCCGCCGCCGCGCTCGCGGCGCTTTTCCTGCGCTACACCCGACTGGGCCGTCATATCTTCGCGGTCGGCTCCAACGAGAAAACCGCCGTGCTCTGCGGCGTTCCCGTGGTGCGCACCAAGCTCAGCGTTTACGTGATCGGCGGCCTGTTCGCCGGACTCGCAGGCGTGATCTTTTTCGCGCGCCTCGGCTCGATCGGCCAACCCACCGAAGCGATTGGTTTCGAGTTGTTCGTGATCGCCGCAGCGGTCATCGGCGGAGCCAGCCTGCTCGGCGGACGCGGCACGATTCTGGGCACCATGATCGGTGCGCTCATCATCACGATTCTGCGCAACGGCGGCGTCAAGATGGGCTGGCCCCAATACGTGCAAGAAATGGTCATGGGCGCCGTCATCATCGTAGCCGTGACCATCGACAACCTGCGCAACCGCCGCCGGTCCTGATACCACCCATGGCGGCAGCCCCCCATCACCACCTGCGTTCTTCACGCCCGGCCTCCCACTGGTGGGAAGCTTATCCCGTCGGCAATGGCCGCCTCGGTGCCATGGTTCATGGCGGCGTCTCGGAGGAGCGACTCGATCTCAACGACGACACGCTCTGGTCTGGACGGCCGACGGTGGATCAGGGCAACCGAGACCACCGGGAGCTTTTGCCGCAATTGCGGGCCGCTCTCTCTTCCGGCGACCACGCGGGTGCCGATGCGCTTGCCCGCCGCATGCACGGGGCTTGGACGCAGGCGTATCTTGCGCTCGGCTCGCTGCTGTTGCGTTTCCCTACGTTCGACGAAACCGCCGATTACACGCGCGAACTCGATCTCGGTTCTGCGGTGGCGTCCACGACGTTTACGCAACGGGGCATCCGCCACCGTCGTGAGGTGTTCGCGAGTTATCCGGCGGATGTCATCGTGATTCAGCTGACCGTTGACCAGCCTGGTGCCCTCTCGGTCGATATGACGCTGAGCAGTCCGCTGCCGCACATCACCGAAGCCGACGGTAGTCATGGAATCTCGATGCTAGGCCAGGCCCCCGAGCACGTGGAGCCCAGCTATGTGAACGCATCCGAGCCCATTCGTTTCGGTCACTTTGATATACTTGGCTTCCGGGTGGGTCTTCGTGCGCTCGCGACCGGTGGAAGCGTGACCTCCGATGGGCGCAGGGTGTGCGTGCACCATGCCGATTCCGTCACGATCCTGCTCAGTGCCGCCACGTCCTACGCCGGATTTGAGCAGCCGCTGGATCCGAGCTGGCCGGGCCGCGTGGTCTCCGCCCGACTCGACGCTGCCAGCATAGAGGTGAACAGCCTGCGCGCAGCGCATGAAGCCGACCATCGCGCGCTCTACGAACGATGCGCTCTGGAGCTCTCCGAACAAGGCGCATCCGGGTTAGCCGAGAACACCGCCGACTTGCGTGCCGGGACGGCTTCCTCGAACTCGCTCGCCGCGCTCCTGTTCCACTACGGGCGCTACCTGTTGATCGCGTCGTCCCGGCCGGGCACCCAACCCGCCAACTTGCAGGGGATCTGGAACGCAAGCCTGCGTCCGCCGTGGAGCTCCAACTACACGCTCAACATCAATCTCCAGATGAACTACTGGCCGGCGGAGGTCACCGGTTTGCCCGAGTGCCACGAGCCATTGTTCGACTTTATCCGCGAACTCGCGGTCGCCGGCGCTCGCATCGCGGCGACCAACTACGGCGCGCCCGGATGGGTTGCCCACCACAACAGCGATCTCTGGCGCACCGCCCGTCCGATGCAGGGCCAGCCGATGTGGGCCAACTGGTATGCGGGAGGCGTGTGGCTCTCGGCCCATCTGTGGGAACATTATCGCTTCACGGGCGACACGGCGTTCCTGCGGGATCGCGCCTGGCCCCTCATGCGCGGAGCGGCGGAGTTTGCCCTCGCCTGGCTCGTCAAGACTACCGATGGCCGGCTGGCACCCTCGCCATCGAGCTCCCCCGAGCACCGGTTTCACGCGCCCGACGGCACGCTCGCGGGGGTTTGCGCCGGCGCGACCATGGACCTCGCGCTTTTCGGCGAACTCTTTTCCCAGTGCATCGAAGCGGATCGTATTCTAAAAGGTGATACTGATTTTTCCGACCGGTGCCGCGCCGCGCTGGCCGGTCTCGCGCCGCTGCCGGTGAGTCCGGCGACGGGTGCGCTGCAAGAGTGGCCGGAGGACTGGGCGCCCGAGCAGATCAACCACCGGCACGCCTCGCACCTTTACGGGTTGCATCCCGGTTCCACCGTCAGCCGCGCCACGCCGCCGCTCTTCGCCGCCGCCCGGCGTGCGCTGGAGTTGCGCGGGGATGGCGGCACGGGCTGGGCGCTCGCTTGGAAAATCAGTTTTTGGGCGCGCCTTCTCGACGGCGACCACGCCCACCGGATCATCGGCGCCTTCCTCCGGCCCTACGACCGCCCGGGCTACGCGGTCAACGAGGAGGGCGGACTTTATCCCAACCTGTTTTGCGCCCACGCCCCGTTCCAGATCGATGGCAACTTCGGCTTCACCGCCGGCGTGGCCGAACTATTGCTGCAATCCCACGAGGACGGCCTGCACCTGCTGCCCGCCTTGCCGTCCGCCTGGCCCGAGGGCGAGATTCGCGGACTCCGCGCCCGCGGGGGATTGACCGTGTCGTTGCGTTGGAGCAAGGGGGGCTTGCTCCAAGCAAGCCTGGTGGCGCAACACGCCGGAAGATGGTCTGTTAGCTGGCGCGAAGCTCAGCTCACGATCCAACTCGCGGCCGGTGAAGAGACCACCCTGCGCGCCGGGGATTTCACCCTTGGGGCGCGCGTCCCGCCGACGGAGGCGTCCCAAACCAGCGGCTGTAAGCCGTGCTAAAACTAAACGCGTCACCATACCCCACCCGTTGCGCGATCTCCTCCAACTTCATCCGCGTCGTCTGCAACAATGCCGATGCCCGTGTAAGGCGCAGCCAAGTGACTTGACGCAGGGGGCTGCGCCCCACCTCGAGTTGGGCCAGTCGTCGCAGGTGTTCATCGCTCACCCCGGCCTTTCGCGCCAGCTCTTCCAAAGTCCACGGGTGCGCCAAGTCGTCGTCCACCAGACGCCAGAGCGGATCCAGCCGACGACGCGGTGCATTACTCGTAATAATGCTTTGCCAGTAACTGCTGACCAGCCCCGCCCACAGGCGGCGCTGGTTCACATTCCGCCCCGCCGCGACTTCCACATTCAAGCCCTTCAACGCGTGCACGAGCGCATCGTGGGTCTCTTCGCACAAGCGACACTCGCTCTTGCGCGGCATGACGATCGGCGTGTTCGGCTGATAAATCACCCAAACATGATTCCAGGACATGCCGCGAATCGCCCGGTAAGCATGAATTGCTCCCTTGGGTGCCAAATAAATCATTCCCGGTTTACACTCGACCCATACGCCGTCTTGCCAGACCTCCCCGTAGCCCTCGGTGCAAATCAGCGCATGATCGCGATCCCCCGGATTGCGCGTCATGTGATAGGGCCAATGGGTCTCGCTGAGCCCCGTCACCGCGATGCCGGTGGACGCCAGTTCTTCGCACCGCGCCGCCAAGGTCGCCTGCTCCCAAGTGCGCGATCCGATCGTGTGGCTATTAGCCATGTCGATATCTACCTTCACCCCAACAATTTCATGCTGCTTAATCTGAGCAGGGCGAGAAGTGATGTGGGTTACGCGCATGTAAGTGTGGCAATGAACTATTCAGTATTTAGCGCCCGTCGACTAGGATAAAACCTTACCCCGTAGAACAAAAGTTATGCCCCTTCCGCCCCTTTTGATTTGGTGCCGACTCGCCGTTCTCGGCGCGCTCCTCACAACCCCTCCCGGCGGCTTCGCCCAGGCTCCGCTTACCGCCCCTCCGCAAGACCAAGGTCTGCCGTATACCCGCTCATCGCAGGCCGCCGCACTCGCTGAAATCAAAGAGGGCATCACGGTGTTCGCCGGCAGCCGCTACGGCTACGTGCGCGGCCACCGCGTGCGGCTCGACGACACCGACCTCCTCCGCACCGAAGCGATTTCCCGCGCGGGCGACCTCTACGTCCCCGCCGCCTTCGCCGCCGTCATACTGAGCCCCGCGCTCACACCGCCGCCCGTGCCCGCCGACCTCGCGCCCATCGCCGACCGTTGGGTTTACGCCCCGGGAGAACTCACCGCGCCCGCCACCCCGAAGCCTGACGCCTCTGTGCCCACCATCGTGGTCAACGGACGCACCTTCTACGCGTTCTCCGCCCTCGCGCGCGCCCGCAGCCTGACCGTCTCCACACACCCGCGCGGCCTCGCGTTTGCCGGCTCTCGCAAAGACGTCATCCCCACCGACGCAATTCGCCTCGACAACCTGATCACCCTCTTCGACACGCCAGAAAAGTTCGCCGATCCCGACATCGCCACGCGCGCCGTGCCGATTCTCGCCCGCCAAGGCAAGTGGACCGAACACGCCAAGGCGACGCCCGAGCAGCTCGCCATCCTCGACGGCCCCGAAACCGTCTGGCCCACCGCCCCGAAGGCCGACTACGACTATACCGGCCTCGACACCCGCCTCCTCGGCTCCAACCCGCCGCCTCCCGGCGTTTACCCGCGCGTGCTCTTCAGCCCCGAAGACATCCCCTTTCTCGCCGCCCGGGTAAAGTCCACCCGCATGGGCCGCAAGTCGCTGATCGAGATGGAGGAGCTATTCAAAAAGTCCTGGTGGGATCCGTCCACCAGCGACGGCGCTGTATTCAAAAAGCTCTACACCGGCGACCTCGCCGGACTCGAGTGGGACGCCGCGCCAGGCACTCCGCTCAGCGCCTACCCGCAACAGTTCAAGGGTCAGAAACCCGGCATCGCCAACTCCCACGTCGCCTACGTTCCAGAGTGTCTCACCTCGATGGCGCTCTACTGCCTGCTCACGAATGACGACGCTCGGGGCCGGCAGGTCGCCGCCGCCGTCGCCAACTATTTCAAACTCCGCGAAGTCCTCCTTGATCGCTGGCTGGAGATCAGCGATTCCGAATTCGGCTCCACCTACGTGGACGAGCGCGGCGGCGTCGTTTCCATGGGCGGCAACGGCGCCCGCACCCAC
>JANODO010000025.1:0-1786 GCA_031412735.1 Rariglobus sp.
CCTCCGCCGCACCGACGGCAAACTCGCCATCATCTCCGAGATCAAGCGCCGCTCCCCGTCCGCCGGAGACATTAACGCCTCCGCTTCCGCCGTCTCCCAAGCGACCCGCTACCAGTCCGCCGGTGCTGATGCCCTCTCCATTCTCACCGACGAAAAATTCTTCGGCGGCACCCTCGACGATCTTCGCGACGTGACCGCGCACTTCCGCGCCCACGCGCCCGCCCGCCCCTGCATTCGCAAAGATTTTTTTGTTCACCCCATCCAGGTCCTCCAGGCCCGCGAGGCCGGGGCCAGCGCCATCCTCATCATCGTTCGCGCCCTCACCGATGAAGAGATTGCCACCCTCGCCGCCGCCGCCGCCGCCGCCGGCCTCGATGCCCTCTTCGAGATTCACACCGAGCCCGAGCTCGCTCGCGCGCTCGCCCACGGTGCGACCATCATCGGCGTCAACAACCGCGACCTCGCCATCTTTAAAACCGACCTCGGCCTCAGCGAACGCCTCATCCCGCTCTTCCCGAAACACGTGATCGCCGTGAGCGAGAGCGGCATCTTCACCGGTTCCGACGCCGCCCGCGTCCGCCGCGCCGGCGCCCACGCCATCCTCTGCGGCGAAGCCCTCATGAAGGCCCCCGACACGGCTACGCTGATTTCGGAGTTTGAAACCACTAATTAACACTAATGGGCACTAATTCGGAGACGGACCTATACCAGCAAGAGGGCTATGATTTCATGGCCGCTTGCTTCGAGGTCTACAACGAGATGGGCCACGGTTTTCTCGAAGAAGTTTATCAGGAGAGTCTCGAAATCGAACTCACCAAACGCGGTATTTCCTTCATCGCAAAACCCAAACTCCAGCTCTTCTACAAGGACAATCCCCTCCGCAAACACTACGAAGCCGACCTCATTGTGATTGGTGAAATCGTAATAGAGCTCAAAGCAGCCAAGACGCTTCTCCCCGAGCACGACGCCCAATTGATCAATTATCTCCGAGCCACCAAAAAACGCGTCGGCTACCTCATCAATTTCGGCTCCCACGCATCACTCGAGTGGCGTCGTCGCGTGCTCTGATTTGTCCGAAATTAGTGCCGATTAGTGAAAATTAGTGGTTAAAAAATCCTCCGTCCCGATGCCGTTATCTCCCTCCGCCACCCGCGATCTCCTCGGCCAGCTCGGCCACTTCCCCAAACGCGCGCTCGGCCAGAACTTCCTCGTCGATGGCAACATCGTCCTGAAGTCCCTCGAACTCGCCGGCGTGCGCCCCGGCGACACCGTTCTCGAGATCGGCCCCGGCCTCGGCACGCTCACGACCGCCCTGCTCGACGCGGGAGCCGACGTCTGGGCCATCGAGTTCGACCGCAACCTCCACGCCCACCTCGAAGCCACTCGTCTCCCTCGCTTCCCCTCAACGCTCCACCTCATGGAGGGCGACGCCGTCGATCACCCGCTGGCCGGCCTCACTCCCGAGCGCGCCGCCGCCGGCTCCGGCTTCAAAGTCGTGGCCAACCTCCCCTACGCCATCTCCACCCCATGGATGGACGCCGTGTTCTCCGGCCCGCTCCCCACTCACCTCGTGCTCATGCTCCAGCAAGAGGCCGCGCAACGCTACGCCGCCAAGCCCGGCAGCAAACAGTTCGGCGCCATCTCGATCTTCCTTCAGTCCTCCTACGACATCGCCCCCGGCCACAAAGTCTCCGCCACTTGCTTTCACCCGCGCCCCGACATCGAGTCCTACCTCCTTAACCTCGTGCGCAAACCCGCCCCCTTCGTTTTCGACGCCGACACCAAG
>JANODO010000026.1:0-9289 GCA_031412735.1 Rariglobus sp.
CGGCGAATTGCTGCGGCGTGCCGTTGGCCAGCAACACACGCACCAGCAGGCAACGATCGCCGGCGCTCTCCTTGAGGATCACATCCGTGGCGGCGTTGAAGTTGGCCGGGGCCGGGACTGGCACCGTGAGCGCCAGGTCGTTCGGCAGCGTGGCGCACCACTTGTAGTTGTGCGGGAGATCGTCTCTCCGGACATCATCCACGACCAGCACGTAGGGCTTCCCGGAACGCACGAGACCGATCGTGCGGTAGACCTGACGCATCTTCATCAGTGGAATGCGCTGGATGCCTTCGAGCCCTCCATACCACCACTGAGGAAAGTCTTTGAACGCCTGGTTTCCGTATGCCTCGGAGATCTTGTTTCCGGTGCGGCGGAAGGTATTGAAGGAGTTTAGGTCGAACTCCCATGGAACGCCGTTGCGGGGCTGATTCAGCCCGCCGTTGTTTCGCCAAAACCACTCCCAACTGTAGGCGTAGGTGGCGTCGCCGGTCACGAAGGAGGCCTTGCTTGCGGTCTTCCAGGCGGCGAGCTTGGACGGGATCCGCATCTTCTGCCCGTCCTTGGCAGTGACCTTCATCGCCACGTCGTCCACCCGCACGACGCTATGGTAATTGCTGTTCTGATACGGATGAATGTCTACGAAGGTCCGGCCCAGCGCGCCGAAGTTGAAGCTGTTGCGATCAGCGGCGGTATGGCCTCCAAAGTCCTGGCGGATATGCACCATGAGCCGCGCGGCGTCGGGATCGAAGCCGCTGCGGGTGATCAAAGTCCCTCCCTGAGTGTCGAGATAGTCCAGCGATCCGAGCGCGGCGGCGTTTTGCGTGGTCCACGACGCGGTCGAGCTCACGTCCTGTGCGAAGATCGCCGCAGCCAGAAGCTCGTTGGAAAAGTTGGAACGGGCGCTGAACAGTCGCGTGTCGATGAAGGTCTGCTTGTTGCCATTTGCGTCTGTCCAAAGCGTCTGGGTGCCGTTGCGAAAGGCGAAATCCACGCCCGGATCGTCCGGATACATCCATTTGAGGCCGATCAGATCGGGACCGGACATCACTAGACCGTTGCCGCCCAAAACGTCGTATTTGGTCGAAGCATATCCATAGGGCTCGAGAACGGCGGAAATCCAGTTCCGGCCATAGGCCTTGAGGTGCGGGTGACCGAAGAAATCGTAACCTCGGCGTGCAAAGGCGACGAGGTGGGTCGCAAAGGCGGAGTTCTTCCCCTGCCCTTCGTAGGGCGCCCCGTTGGAATACCAGCCATAGGTATAAACGTTGTGAAGCGACGTCATGCCCTCGTTGAGGAAGGCGAAGAGATCCGCCGCACTAAAGCCCGCGTCCGCGACAACCGCCTCGCCTTCGATCGCGGTGCCGACAAGCAGCTGAAACGTGTTGAGCGGAACCCAATTGCTGACCAGCGCCTCGGGCTCTACGGTCACGCCCGAATAGGGCGGAAGTGGCTGGGGGCTGCTCGGGAGAGAACTCTTAAGTTGCAGGGCGAGCACCTTGCGGAATTTGCCGCGCTGGGTGGGTGTCATGGAGCCGTAGACCATGTCGTAAGCGAGCGCGAGGGAGTGGCTGCCGAAATCAGAGCTGCCGACCGCCCAATCCGCCCAGGTGTCCATGGCTTGGGCAAGGTTGGCCTGCCGGGCGGCGATGCCGCTTTGACCATCCTGCACCAGACACTCGAACGCCTCCAAGGCAAACTGGCCGAGCAGGGCGCTCCGGTGCGTTGGGTCCAGCGCGGTGAGACCGGAGGCATCTCCCGCAATCAATTGGGCGTAAACCGCGCCATGGTTGAAGATGCCGACGTTTGCGAAACGCGGGCTGCCGTTGGGCATGACGCGATCAGAGGCGGGCCAGGTATTGTAACCCGTGGTGCCCTCGCGAAGCAGCAAGGTGTGGGCGCGGACCATCTTGAAGACCTCGCGGCCGAACGCCGTGTTTTCCAGGCGATCCCGGATGTCGGGCAGATCCGTGGCGTCGAAAAAAATCCGCGGATGCACGCCGGAAGCGGGAGAGGGCTTCACCTTGCGCACGCCGCTATAGTCGTAGGTGATCGCGCGTTGTCCGATCTGTGAGGGCCCGAAGCTGGCAATGCCGGAGTAGCGTCCGTTGGGTGCATTGAGCGTGGTGCGATTGGTCCCGGCGTCATAGGTCACCGAGGAGGCGATAAAACCCTTCCAAGTCTCCACGATGCTTTTCCCCGCAAGGTAATTGTTCACCAGCGTGCGTTTATCGCCGACCAGCGTCAGCGTGGTATTGTCAACCACCAGCTTGCCCGCCGAGCCGATGGACAGGTTGCCCGCGTTGATCGTTCCCCCCGACAGGTCGGCGTAGCCGTCGATTCCCGTGCCGGTGTAGCGATTGATAAAAAACGTGCCTCCGATGTTGAGCACGCCGCCGCTCATCGTGAGGTCGCCGGTGCCGCTCGCGCCTACCGTGAAGTGCGTGGCGGCGTTGACCGTGCCGCCGGATAGATCAAACCAGCCGCTGCCGTCGCTGTATTGACCGATGAACACTTCACTACGGGGAGCCAAAGTGCCACCGCTCATGGCGAGCGAGGTGTTGAGCGCGTGACGCCCAAGGGAGAGCTGGGCGCAGGCGGCCGACACCGTGTTGTCGATCCGCACGGTGGTGTTGGCGCTGTTGAAAAACGCGTCGTCGAGCGAGGTCGGCACCGCGCCGCCCCAAAGGCTGGCTTGGGTCCAAAGGGCGTTGTTGGCCGGCGTGCCGGTCCAATTTCGAGTGGCCGCGTG
Organism: Rariglobus sp.; assembly: GCA_031412735.1. Classification (GTDB taxonomy): domain Bacteria; phylum Verrucomicrobiota; class Verrucomicrobiia; order Opitutales; family Opitutaceae; genus Rariglobus. The sequence goes on from JANODO010000026.1 coordinate 2,750, forward strand.
GCCCGGCAGAGACGATAGCAAGGCAAGCACGAGGGCGAGAGACACGGTGCGGGCACAGGCCGTGCCGCCGCCGCGAGGAGAGGACGTTATCATGGATCGTTTTTTAGGGGTGAACCGGCACAACGGCCAAAGCCGAACGCCAGCAAGGGGGACTGAAAGCGCCGCCATCCTTGTAGTGCCTCACGCCTACACAACGTCACGCGATGTAGTTTTCGGGCTTCGTTCGACGCGAAGCCCGTGTATGGAAAAAAATCTAGCGTCCCAACCGCTCAGCCGCCGGCCACGCCGCGTCGCCACGTATCCGGAGTGACGCCATGCGCCTTACGAAACGCCTGCACAAAGGCGCTGGCCGAAGCGTAACCCGACATCGCCGCCACCGCCGAAAGCTTGAGATACGAACGGGCCAGCAGTTCCTCTGCTCGTGTGAGTCGGATGCGCTCGAACACCGCCTTCGCCGAGGCGCCGCGCACCATCACAAACAGTCGCCGCATCTGCCCCGGCGACACTCCCAAACGGCAGGCGATTCGCTCCAAGGAGGGTCGCTCCTCCAGGTGTTCCGCATACCATCGCTCGGCCGACGACACCCGCTCCTCGATCGAGTGGGCGGTGCCTTGACGCTCCCGCTTTTGACCCGACTCCAGGATCAACAAGGAAAGCTCGATGACCACCCGTTCCGCTTTCAAGTCGCTCATCGCCCCGAGTTCAGACAGCAACGGCTGCAACTCGTGGGCGAGCATCGTCACCCGTCGGGAATCCTTTCGGCTGAGCGGCACGGCGAGCACGCCGCCATGTTCGTTCACTTCCGCCTCCAGCACCGCCGGCACGCGCGGGAAATGGAAAACCGCCACGCCCGCAGGACGCCCGGGCTCACCACGCCAGCCGTGCAGGTGGCCTGGCGGAAAGACCCAGATGATATCGCGAGAGAGAGGACTGATCACATGCGGATCCTCGACCACAGGAGCCGCGCGTCCGCGCAATATCGCGTAGAACACCCAGCTCGGCCGACGGTAAGGCGCGATGGGGCGCTCCCCGAATGCCCGCGTGCCTGAACTGACATAGGTAAGCATCGCGTCTCGTTGGTTGAACCCATTCAACGCGCCTCGATAAAGAAGGTCCGCGTTATTGGGGTCGCCGTGGCAACCCGGGGTTCGGTCGCTTTACCCCAGTGATACGCGGTCACTTTCACCTCAATGGGGAACCGCGCCCGCGCCGGGATCTGCGTGAACCGCACCGTGTCGCCGTCCATCTCGGCCGGCCCCCACGACACGTAGTAGTCGGGCTTCAGCCCGGAATCGAGCGACGCCGCGAGCTTCACCTCGCGCGTGCCGGCGGCCACGTTCGCGGGCTGCGGGAGCACCAGCTTTTGCGGCGAGCCGGGATTGGTCGCCGGAATCTGCAGGCGCGTCGCCGCCATCATCGACCGGTAGTGCGCATCACCGGGATGGAATGCCCCGATCAAGATGTGCGTCGTGCGCCCGTTGACGCCTTCCCGGTCAAAGCGCACCCGAAACGTGTCGGGGCCCGTCTGCTCGGTGTTCCCCGCCCAGCCGATCACCTTGTAGGTCAGCGCTCCCGTTGACGCATGTCCCAGCGGAGCGCCGGCATCCGCAAACGGCGTCGGCACCGTGTCGCGAAACCGCGCGGCCACCTTGAACGACTGTCCGTCCTCCAGCGGACGAAACTGGATTTCCTGCAAGCCCCACCCTTTCCAAAATGGGGCGAACGCACCGTCCTGCACAAAGCCGATAAACTGCTCCGCCTTGCCCTGATCGAGGTTCTGCAACGCGGTCCACGCACGCGCCTCCTCCTCGTCGAAATGCCAGAACGCGGCGAGCCGGTCGCCCGTGTAGCGCGTCGCCGGCGCCGACGGAGCCACACCTTGCTGATCGGAAAGCCAGCCGTCGTTCATCGCGAGAGGCTTCAGCGGATACGCCGCAGCCGGCGCGTTTCGTCCCGTGTCGCCGAGGCGCGTCGCGAGTGCCTTGCTCAAATAAAGCGCCACATACCGCGACATATCCGGCTCCCAATCCAGATGCCCGCCGCCGCGATCCACGAGTCCGCCCATCAACGACTCAGGCGCGGCCGCTCGGACCATGGCGAGGCGTTTCTGCATCTCGGGGAACCAGCCGTTGCGCACCGCTCCGGGCGGGATGACCTCTTCAAACTCACCGCAGATGTTCAGGATCGGCACGCCGATCAGACCCTTAATCGAACCATCCGGCGGCACGGTCGGCATGCCTCCTTTCACGATGATGCTCGCCAGCGTGCGCTCCGGCGCGACGCGCAAGACGGCTTCGCAAAACTTGCTGTTGCCCGAATGACCGATGGGAATCCACGGGACCCGGCGCAGTTCGTCGTAGCCAGATTTTTCGGCCAAAGTGCCGAGTATCGCGTCCAGATAATCCACCAGCCGCGAAGAATCGAACATCGACTTGGATTGCCCCGGGGCGGGCTTTTCGTTGTTCGTCCAACCCGCGTTAAAAAACAACAACGCCACGCCTTCCTTCGCCGCCCACTCGCGAATGGTCGCGTCTTCGCAGAACCGCCGCTCGATCACATTGGACGGAGCGAGCACCACGGCGCGCAAAGCGGCGGCGCGCGGCGGCACCCACAGGAAGGCGTTGGACTTTTTCCCAACATACGGATCGGTATCCGATTTTGGCAGCTCGACGCCAAACGGGTATTCCGCCGCCCGCACCGGACAGGCCAGCGCGAGCACAGCCAGCAGGAGGAACAACCGTAACGAGGCAGGCATCACTGGGCGGAAACCGTAAGTTTGGCCTGAACCGGCAGCACGGCGGACGAGGGTCCGCTGCGCAGTTCATACGCGCCCGGATCGACCACGTAGCGATGGCCGATGTCGTCCCAGCGACGAAGGCGCGCGACCGGCACGCTGAAGGAGACCGTGCGTTTTTCTCCGGCCTTGAGCGATACGCGCTGGAAACCCACGAGCCACTGCTCCGCACGTGTCACCGGCGGCTTGACGGCTCGCGCATACACTTGCACGACCTCGTCACCATCGCGGTCACCGGTGTTTTCCACCACCGCTTCGAACGTGACGGTATCCTCCGCTTTCACGGTGCTCACGGCCACCCGGGCCTCGCGATAGGCGAACGTCGTGTAGCTCAGGCCATGGCCAAAGGGAAAGAGCGGTTTGCCTGTGAAGTAACGATACGTGCGCCCCGCCATCGCGTAGGAATCAAAAGGCGGCAGATCCGCCTCTGAGTGGTAAAAGGTGATCGGCAGGCGACCGGCCGGATTCACGTCTCCATAAAGCGCCTCCACCACTGCCTGCGCCCCGCCCTGGCCGTAATACCACGCGCAGAGAATCGCATTGGCTTTACTCGTGTCGAAGCTCACCGCGCTGCCCGTGGTTAGAACGACCGTCACCGGCTTGCCAAGCGCGGAAACCTTTTCCAGTAGTTCGCGCTGGGATGCGGGAAGCAGGATGCGGGTGCGATCACCGCCGGCGAAACCCTCGGCGTTGACGCGCATCTCCTCGCCTTCGAGGTCGGGCGTGAGCCCTAGCGCAAGCACCACCTGATCGGCTTCACGGGCAGCGGCGAGCGCTCGCTCAAGCGCGTTATCGCCGCCGGGTGTTTTCCAACCCAAGCGCACAACGCCACCCATCTTCGCCTGCTTGTATTCAAGCCGCACGGACTGCGCGTTGCCCGCGGTCAAGGGCACCTTGGCGCTCAGGACGCGTTCGCTGCCGGACTGCGAGCCGTCGATCACGAGACGTTCTTCGAGGTAGAGCTGGAAGGCATTGCTGCCGGTGATGGTCAGGGTGTAGTCGCCGGTCACCGGAGGAACGATTACGCCCGTCCAGCGGAGGGTGGCGAACGAGACCGGTATGTTAGGCAAAGGATAATAGGTGCTCCAGCGGAGATCGACCTGCGCATCCACAGTCGTGGACGTCGGCTGGCCTTCAAAGCTGCCGCCGGCCATCAACTCACGGCGGAATCCGGCCTGCTTGCGACTTGCGTCCACGAAAATCGAACCCGGAGGAAACAAGCTGGATTCCTCACGGAAGCCTTTCGCCAACGGAGCGCCGAATTCGTTGATCACGCGAACGCCCTTCGGTTCCAGTCGGGCGCGGAACGCATCGATGAGCGTGACGTAGGACGAGGGAAATCCACTGTAATTCCCGAGCAGCGCCGAGCGGTCGTCGGCGGTCGGGCCGATGACGGCGACGGTGCGCACCGCGTCGGCTTTCCACGGAAGCACGCCGTCATTCTTCAACAGCACGAGGCTCTGGCGCGCGGCTTCGATGGCGAGTTGCTGGTGAGCGGGCGAATCATTTTCCGACGCCGGAATACGCGCATACGAGATGCTATCCCGGGGATCGAACTCGCCGAGTCGGAAGCGCAAGGCGAACAGGCGGCGCAGGGCCACGTCGATGTCGGCCTCGGTAACCAGACCGCGTTTCAACGCTTCGGGCAGGGCGTTGTAAGTCGTCCCGCTGCACAGGTCGTTGCCAGATTTGATCGCGACCGCGCTGGCTTCGGCGGCGTCCTTGGAGAACTTGTGCCCGTTTTCATTATACAGATCGCCCACCGTATCCACGTCGCCCACCACCGCGCCGGCGAAGCCCCAGCGCGCGCGGAGAATGTCCTGTAACAGCAACGTATTCGCGGGCGCAGGCACGCCATTGATCGCGTTGTAGGCGCTCATCACCGAGGTGGCTTTGCCTTCACGAACGCCCATCTCGAACGCAGGCAGATAGGTCTCATACAAGTCCCGCTCCGAGGCGACCGCGTCGAACTTGTGGCGCAGGTTTTCAGGGCCGCTATGCACCGCGTAATGCTTTAGCGTCGCCACGGTTTTAAGGTGCTTCGGATCGTCCCCCTGAAGACCTCGGACAAACGCCACGCCCATGCTGCCGGTCAGAAACGGGTCCTCGCCGTAGGTCTCCTGCCCGCGGCCCCAGCGCGGATCGCGGAAGATATTGATGTTGGGCGACCAGATCGTGAGGCCTTGGTAGATCGCGGATCCGCCGCCGGGATTTTTGGCGAGGAGGTCGTTATGCTTGGCGCGCGCCTCGGTGGAAATCGCGTCCGCAACTTGGTGCATCAGTGGCGTGTTCCAGGTCGCCGCGAGTCCGATTGCCTGCGGAAACACGGTCGCCGTGCCGTTGCGCGCCACGCCGTGCAGCGCCTCGTTCCACCAATGAAACTTGGGGATTCCGAGACGACTGATCTCGGGCGAGTCCATCATCGTCTGCTTGATCTTCTCTTCAACCGTGAGACGGCCGAGCAGATCCTCCACCCGTTGCTCAACCGACAATTTCGGGTCACGAAACGGCGGCTCTACAGCCTGCGCGCGCACGGGTGCGGTCGGTGCGGCAGCAACCAACAGGGTAACAAGAACACGGTGGATGGTTTTCACGGTGCGTTTAGGCAAACGACCGGGGTGGACAGAACGAAGAGCGAACATGATTTCTCGATGGGTTTTACGGCGAGCTTAACAGCGTTTGGCCTCCGCGCTCGATGGTGAAGCGCGTGCGGGCGGACTCCGCCGCTGCCCGAAAATGCACGGTGTCGGTGTCGCCGCCGGGCCAAGCAATCGTGGCAGACTGCGCAACGGAATCGAAGGCGACCACCGGTCGCGGCTCACCGGCGTGGATGGGCAGCAACAGCACGCGGAAACGCGCTTCGGAATCGCGCAAGGCGATGCGGGCGCGGTCAAAGTAAGTCGGCTTGCCCTGGCGGTCGTCGGGGCCGGTGAGCTGAGTTTCAAACGAGGCGGTCGCGCGCCCTTCCTTATCAAGCGCGCGAATCAGTAACATCGGCGCGCCGGAGCGCGGAACTCCGTTTTCCAAATCGCTGGCGCGCACGAACACCAACTCGTCGGAGCGCAAATCGGGCAGTTTCACCGCAGTCACGCGCGGGCCGGGCATGGCGGTCCATTCGTAGAGACGCTGCGTATCGTCTTTTTTGACATCGTCCACCACCAGACCGTAAGGGCGGGAGCCGCGGACGACGCCGGCGGCGCGGAACGCGTGCTGCACGGGATTGTAGGGCGCGCGCAGGACCGGCATCCAATTGGAGAAATTGTAGGTCGGCCACCACGGCCGGGACTTCCAGTGCTGCGTGCCGCGGTAAACCGAGAGCGTGAGTGGATCATCGGTTTCGAGTTCCCAATTTTTAGCCGAGGAACTGCGCTCCCACACCGCGTTTCCTCGGGCATCCCACGTGGTGATCTGGTTGGTCCAGCGATAGGAATAAGAGCGGGTCTGATCCACGGCGGCGAAAGCGGCGGAAGGCGCGAGCGTCGCGCCAAGCCAGGTGCCGCGGGCGGGAACGCCATCAGGCTGAGCCATGCCGTCGATCAGCACCTCGCTGTGATAACGGCCATCGTAGCTGTTCGCATAAATGATGTCCGTGCGCTCCGTAATCCAATTTACGCCGAGGGCGGAGAAGTAGAACATACCAACATCCGCATGGTGATGGCCGGAGCCGATGTATTGGTTGGTGCGGCCGTGCCGCGACAAACACCCCGCGTTCGGAGTTTTTTGGCTGCGCGGTGCCAGCCGGCAGG
>JANODO010000027.1:0-34767 GCA_031412735.1 Rariglobus sp.
CGTGCAGTTCAAACTCGACGGCGCCAACCTCGGCTCCGAAGACACCACCTCGCCCTACGCGGCGACGTGGAACTCCACCACGGCCACCAACGGCTCGCACACGCTCACCGCCGTCGCTCGCGACGCCGCTGGCAACACGACCACCGCCTCCACCGTCAGCGTGACCGTAAACAACATCACCACGCCGCCTCCGCCTCCCCCGCCCGACCCTGATCCCACGCCCACCCCCACGCCCGTCGACAACTTGGAAAACGCCGCCATCCGCCTGCCCAAGGTCGGTGACAACGCGCTCACCCTCCTCTCGCCGACCATGCTTGAGCTGGAGCGCATCACCACCAAGGCCCCCGATCCCGCGCCCGTCGACAGCTGGAACTTCGTCAACTCGTCCGGCGTCCTCTCAGCCCCGGCCGCTTCGAAGTTCGCCGTGACCGTCAACGGCCAGGCTGTCGCCGTCCAGTCCGTCGGTTTCCGTCGCCGCGTGCGTTACGCCCCGCTCGACATCCGTGACCTGCGCATCGGCAACTACCTCTACGTGCAACTGGCGAACCCCGTCGCCGAGGGCCAAACCGTCGTCGTGAAAAATCCCGATGGCACGCTCTGGCCGTCGTCGATGACCTTCACCGCCCAGGCCGACGCCTTGCGCAACAGCCCCGCCATCCACGTGAACCAGGAGGGCTACGTCCCGTCGCTCCCCAAGAAGGCCATGGTCGGCTACTACCTCGGCAACCTGGGTGAGCTCAACGTCTCCGCCAGCTCCGGCTTCAAACTCGTGAACGCCGCCACCGGCGCCACCGTTTACCAGGGCTCGCTGACTCCCCGCCTCGACGTCGGTTACTCGTATTCACCGACTCCCTACCAGAAGGTGCTGCAAGCCGACTTTAGCGGCTACACCACCCCGGGCGAATACCAGCTCGTCGTTCCCGGCATGGGCGCCTCGCTCCCGTTCCTCATCGACGACGGCGTGGCCATGAACTTCACCCGCACCTACGCCCTCGGTCTCTACCACCAACGCTGCGGCACGGCCAACGCCCTGCCCTACACCCGCCACACCCACGACGCCTGCCACACCACCAATGCCGAGATCCCTTCCCCGCAATCGTCCTACGCATTCACGTGGACGACCATCGCCGGTAAGACCGAAGGCACCACCGGAGCCGGCCCCCGCATCACCGGCGAATCGTCGCTGCTCTACCCGTTCGTCAACAAGGGCGCGGTCAACGTCACCGGCGGACACCACGACGCGGGCGATTACAGCAAGTATACCATCAACGTCGCCCAGCTCACCCACACGCTGATGTTCACCGCCGACTCCATCGGCGGCGCCGGCGCCCTCGACAACCTCGGTCTGCCCGAGAGCGGCGACGGCATCAGTGACATCCTGCAAGAGGCCAAGAACGAAGCCGACTACCTCGCGAAGCTTCAAGACGCCGACGGCGGTTTCTACTTCATCGTCTATCCCAAGACGCGTGAATACGAAAGCAACGTGACGCCCGACCGTGGCGACACCCAGGTCGTCTGGCCCAAAAACACCAACGCCACCGCCGCCGCCGTCGCCGCGCTCGCCCAGTGTGCGTCGTCGCCCCAGTTCAAAGCCGCCTACCCCGCCGCCGCCGCGAGCTACCTCGCCAAGGCCAAGCTCGGCTGGCAGTTCATCATGAACGGCATCGCCCGCTACGGCAAAAACGGAGCCTACCAAAAGGTCACGTTCTACGGTGACGCCTTTTATCACAACGACGAGATCGCCTGGGCCGCCTGTGAACTCTTCCTCGCCACCGGCGAGGCTCAGTATTCGCAGAAACTCCAGGAGTGGTTCCCGAATCCCGCCGACACCGCCACTATGCGCTGGAGCTGGGTTCGTCTCACCGAAGGCTGGGGCAACGCCATCCGCAGCTACGCCTTCGCGGCCCGCTCCGGTCGCCTCGCCGCCGGTCAGTTGAACGCTGGATACCTCGCCGCGTGCGAGAACCAGATCAAGCTCGCCGCCGACGAAGCCCTCGCCCGCACCGCCAAGCATGCCTACGGCTCCGCCTTCGCCCTTGAGACCAAGGGCGTGATGAGCGCCGGCTGGTATTTCTCACTCGACGCCGCGTCCGACATGGCCGTCGCGTATCAGCTCAACCCCAACCCCGCCTACCTCGACGCCTTGGTATCCAATATGAACTACGAAGCCGGCTCCAACCCGGTCAACGTGGCCTACCTCACCGGTATCGGACTCAAGCGTCAGCGCGAGAACGTCAACCAATACGCCAAGAACGACCGCCGCGTCCTCCCGCCCGCTGGCATCCCCACCGGCAACATCCAGTCGAACTTCGACTTCCTCACCAACTACGGAGCGTCCGGCAACGAGCTCACCAAGCTCAGTTACCCGGCCGACAGCGGTTCCAACGCCCCGTATCCGTTCTATGACCGTTGGGCCGACACGTGGAATGTCACCACGGAGTTCATCTCCGTAAACCAAGCCCGCGGACTCATGGCGGTCAGCGCCCTAGCGGCTCAGACCAGCGCGAAATCCACCCCGTGGAAATCCGCGACCGCGAGTATCGTTGTCCCGACCACGACCGTGCAGCTCGGCGCCCCTGTGACGCTCAGCATTGCGGCCCCCGGGCTCAACCTCACCGGCGCCCGCATCGTGTGGGAAGGCCGCGACCAGGAGCCCGACTTCGGGCCCACGTTTGCCTTCACGCCGAAGAACATCGGCGCGCAGTGGGTGGAAGTGGAGATCACCTGGCCGGACGGCCGCCGCGTCTCTGCGGCGGGTAGCTTCAACGCCAACAGCGCGGTCGTGACCTGGGTTGACGACGCGTTGCCCGCGGGCGCGACGATTCCCGGCGGCGAACCGTGGAGCTGGGTGACCAGCAACCCGGCGCCCCAGTCCGGCACGAAGAGCCATCAAGGCACGCTCGCCGCCGGGTTGCACGAGCATGTGTTCGACAACGCGACCAACCCGCTGATCGTCAGCGCCGGCGACAAGGTGTTTGCCTGGGTTTACCTCGATCCGGCAAACGTCCCGACCTCGATCATGCTGCACTGGAACAACGGTAATTGGGAGCACCGGGCCTACTGGGGTGCCGACAGCATCGACTACGGCACCACCGGCACGCCGGGCCGTTATCGGGCCGGCAACCTTCCGGCTGCGGGCCAATGGGTCCGGTTGGAAGTCCCCGCCAGCGCCGTGAACCTGGAAGGCTCCTCCGTCAAAGGCATGTGCTTCTCCGCCTTTGGCGGCCGCGTCACCTGGGACGCCACAGGCAAGAGTTCGTTATAAGGGAGGGTCCACCTCCGTGTGGACCGCTTCGTAACCAAAGCGCCGGGCCTAACGTGCCCGGCGCTTTTTCATGCCCCACGTTAAACAACGGTAGCTGGATTGAAGCGGTGCGACCCCGTCAATTGTGCGCGGTCGCGCACAATTGGAAAGCACCCGGTCAAACAGGGGCGCACTCGAAACGCTGTAGGCAGCGAGCTTGCTCGCGCTCCGAACAGCGCCTGCAAGCAGGCGGCCTACCTTTGAAAATCCACCCTGATCTAACTCAGCGGCACCCGTCCTTCCGCCGCGTCCTTGAACGACACGACGCGGATATTCTTGTCGCCGGCGAGGTAGTCCCCCGTTCGGTGCAACACGTCGATAAACGCCTGGTTCGGTCGGCCATTCTCGAAAAACTCCCACCAATGCGTGACCAGCACGGTCACCGTCTGGCTGTTAACCTTTCGCTTGATCGCGTCGAGCATCGTATCCACCGGTCGCCGATACGAAAGCAAGCATCCCGGATGGCTCAACATCACCGCTTCACCTGTGCGCCAATGCGGTTGTTTTCTCAGCACGCTCAACGCGTAACGTGGCCACCACACCCGCGGCATCCCGTCCAAATGAAACCAACACGTGGACACCACGCCGTAACGGTCGGCGGTCGCCCTTAAGGCCTCTTTTGAGAACAAATCGTAAGGCGCCACGAATACCCCCGGCCGACCCAGGCCCGCGTCCAGCAGCCGTTGCGCCCCGTGCTCAAGCCGCCGCACCGCCTCCGCGCGATCCAACTTACCAAACTCGTGATAATCGTGATAACACCCGTGCTGCACCACGCGATAACCGGAGTTGGCCGCCAAGTAAGCGAGCAGGCGAGGGGCGTCCGCTATCGGCACCGTCTCCGGCTCCTTGCCCGTGCGCGCCATCAAGAATCCCTCGGGGCGTCCGTCCGGCAGCCGCACCGTCGTGCGCACCTCCGGAATGACGGCCAGATTGACCGGCAGGTCACGATCCAGAAACGGCCGATACAAGGTTTCCAAATACTCCGGGGGTGTCAGGGCGTTGGTGTCGTCGTCACGCAGGATTACGTATCTCATTCTTTTCTTCGATCAGGGTTTCGTAGAGGTGCTTCATTCGCGCCGACAGCACGGTGGAATCATAACCGCTCACCACGAGCCGGTTTCCCGCTGCGATCGACCGGGCGCGCCAATCGGGGTTTGCCAACACATGATCGACGGCGGCGTGAAATCCTTCCGGTCGTTCCAAATCGAACAACCACCCGTTCTCTCCTTGGTCGACGAGCTGGCGCGCGCCCGATGTAGCGCTAGAAATCACCGCCGTCCCCGCGGCCCACGCTTCAAGGATCACCAAACCAAACGTCTCGGAGATCGAGGGTAGCAACACCGCCTTCGATTCCTGCATGAGCCCGATCAAACGCGGATCGCCCGGCGGGAGTTTTCCCGTAAGCCGCACGTTTTCCGCTAGCCCGAGTTCCTGGATTCTACGGTCGAGCGCCTGGCCATAGGTCTCATCTGTGCACGGGCCGGCGAGCACCAGCAGCGCCCGGGGATAACGCCGGAGGAGCGCCGGCATTTGCTCCACCAACCACAGTTGGTTTTTCACCGGGTCGATGCGTCCCACCGAGAGCAACACCGGCCGGCCCACCGCCCACGGAAACGCGTCCCGTGCGGCCGCACGGTGGTCCCGCTGGTAAAGTCCCGCCGGCACTCCGTGCGGCTGCACCATAACGCGTCGATCGGGATGATGCTTTCGAATCAACTCCGCCTCGCGGGGGTTGCAGGTGACAATCGCGTCCGCATCGAGCAGCACCCGCCGCGCCCGCAGGATCAGTCCGAAAATCTTCCCCCACTCCACTCCGTTGCCTTCTTGATTCGCGAAATCGCGCTTCAGCGTATCCGGCAAATCATACACGCCTCCGTGGATCGTCACCACAAACGGCAGTCTCCGCTTTCGAGCCACCGTCAACCCGATGCCCCCGATTCGCCCGAGAGCATGCGAATGCACGACGGACATCTCGCGGTCCCGCCAGAGCGACCCGATCAGGTCGAACGACATGAGGTTGCCCCCCACCGCGATCATCTGCCGCCGTCGCTCCGGCGCGACGCCCCACGCGGGCACGCAGGTCTTGAAGCGTTTTACCACGCAACCGGCCTCCACCAACGGGTCTGCTCCCTGCGTGTGGCCGTTTCCGTTGCCATGGCCATTCCCGTTCGTGTGCCCCTTCCCGTTTGTGTCGAGCCGCGGACAATACACCACCGAACCCATTCCGTGATGCCGCAAGCCGTCACAGAGTTGGCGGATCGCCGTCTCGGTGCCGCCCCATTCGGACGGGTTATATTTTCTCAGGACGTGAACAACATGCATAGTGATTAATTCCACCCTCCCGCCGCACGAGGGCCGAGGGCGTCCGGGTTGACTTCGATGATTTCGTTGCGTTCCACCGCCAGCCCGTTTTCCCGCTGTTTTCTCGCCTCTAGACGCTTGTGGAAGTGCAGACTCGCCAGGGTGCCGGCAAGGACGTGATAGGTGATGAAAATCGGCGTCTGTCGATAGGTCCACTCGGTGATGCTCTGCAAAAAAACTCCCCCCATCGCGAAGAACAGCCCGATGCCCAAGCGTCGCATCGGGTCACTCGAACGACTCCACAGAAAAAAGAAGCCCATCCAAAACAACCGCAGCCAGATCAGCGCGAAGATAAACAACCCCGCCCACCCCATCTCGCCCACGGTCAGCACAAACAAATTGTGCGCGGGTGCAGCATACGCCGCGCTGGCCACGTCGATCTCCTCCGGCGAATACCTCGGGTCGTCATACGAGATGTAGCGAAACCCCGCGTCCGGCCCGTAGACTTTGCTCACCCACCACGACCAGTTGCCCAGCCCCACGCCCGACGGGTGATCCTTCAAGATCGCCTTCGCCCAGCGGATATAAACCCCGCGCCCTTCCGCCTGATCGTCGAGATACTCTTCCTCGAAGGTCGCCTGCGCAAAGCGGGCTCCCACCATGTCCCACGCCTTCACCAGAGCGGCAAACACCAGGATCGAAATCACCAGCGAGACCACGGCCTTCTGCACCGTCGGTTTCCAACTCACGCAAAACGCCGTCGTCCCCAGCATCACCATGGCGAAGATAGGAATGCCCGCCCGCGAGATCGTAAGCAGCACCGCCAACCCCGCCGCGCCGCAACCCACCCAGCAAAACCACCGCAACCATCTCGGAAAATCCGAGGCCGCCGCCGCCACGAGCATCGGGCTCACCATGCAGATATACATGGAGAGACTGTTCGGGTCCTCCACGCTGCCACCGACCCGGTAAATGCCTTCGATGTAGCGTTGCTTCAACGCCATCGCGCCTTGCAACGACACCGCGCACGTAAGCCCGAGCACCAGGATGAACACTTCCCGCCGCGTCCGCACAAACAACGCCGCCGCCATGAAAAACAAGATCCCGCGCAAAACCTTGGTAAGCTCGAACGCGCCAAACATCTTCGGCTCCGAGGTGAGCACCGATCCGAGGCCATACGCCGCATACAGCAGCATAAAACCCAACGCCCCGGGCCAGTAGATCCGGGGCAGCGTCTTGTAGCGGGGCACCAACACCGACGCGACGACGAGGCACAACGCGATTCCATCGAGTGCGGTAACTTCCACGCCGCGCGTCGTCCCGCGATACCACTCTTGGCTGAACATATTCACGTCCATCCGGTTCGTCAGCACCGCCCCCGCCGCGAGCGCGAAGAACGCCACGTCCCGCACCCACTGCACCAGTGTGGATGCCACCAGGCCCACGCCCGTCGCAAAGACGAGGAGCGCGAGCGCGATGACTTGATCAGTATCCATGGGATCCTTACGAACCGGTTACTTCGCTTCGAATCCGGGAGTGTTTAACAGCGTCTGCCGGGTGGGCTTTGGCCAATAAGGCGATGTCCCGCTTTTCAGATAATGAAACGCCCGCCAGCACGCGATCATCGTCACGCCAAACCCGACGAGCGCAGCGGGAGCGTGCGTGATTTTTTGAAACCCGGGTAGTTTACCCAGTCGCTTGAAGCGGAAGGTCAGAATCCCGGGGAAGAGTTCCCAGAAGAACCGCACTCCCTGGATGTGTTTCTCGTTCAACTTGCGGAACCACTCCGGGTCCTGTCGCTCGGTCGTCTTGATGGTGTCCGCCAACCGCCGCCGTGAGTCGACGGGCAACGCCTTCAGGTAGTCGAGCAACACATACACGGTGGTCTGCCCGATCATCTGGCGCTTCTGATTGTTCAACACGTCGCGCAGCGAGACGTAAGCTTCATAAACAATCGCCGCATCCGGCGCCCGGGCGATGCGCGTGGTGTCCAGTTCGGTCGTGAGAAAGTCGGAGCAGATCACCGCCTTGAGGAACCCGTCGTCGTTGGCCACGAGATCGCGCGGCAACCGGATGTTGCGCACGACGGAGGCCCGCAGGCAGTAGAGTTGTCCGCTGAACCCGCCCGCGATCGTCCCGGTCATCGCCGAGGTGGCGAGCGAGAGGCGGTCGCGCCAGGTTTTATTCTCCTTGAATTGGATGTCCTTGAAATGTTGTCCGGCGGAAACCCAAGCGTGCACATCGACCTCCAGGGTTTCCACCAGGCTGATGAGCGTGGTGCGTTCGCGAAAAAGAATATCCGCATCCATAAGGCAGATGAACTTCGCCTCGGGAGCCGATAACTCGTGAACGAAGCGGTTCCACGCGTTGCTCCGGCCTGGCTCTTCGATCTCGACCACCCGCGCGGAGATAAACTCCCCGTGCGGGTGATCGTCGACCAAGCGGGCAAACGTCTCGCGCGCCACTTCGACGGTCCGATCCGTGCAACCGTTGGCGATGCAGATGATTTCGCACCGACGACGGCGGGCGCCCAGTTTTTCAAAGACGGTTTGACGAAACAGCGACTCCAGGGTCGGCCGAATCGAATCCTCCTCGTTCCAAGCCATGATGCCGACGGAGAGGTGAATGGGCAGCGTCTCCACGTGGCCCTCCCGGTCGGTTTCGGTGTGCGGTATTAAAAGCGATGACACTCCTCCAGAATAGCGATTTTATCAAAACCGGTTGAGTAGGTATGGACCTTAACGATTGGCGGGGCAGACCCCATGGGATCGCCCGGGCGCTTTGCTATTCTAGGGCCATGCAAAGACCACAAAGCTCTTGTTCATCACAAACAAGGACACCGGCAGTGAGCATCATCATGCGCTCCTTCAACGAAGCCTGGGCCCTGCGCCACACGCTGCCCGCGTTGCAGGCACAGGCGTTTCAGGACTGGGAGCTGATCGTCATCGACTCGGGGTCGACCGACGGCTCCGCCGAGCTGATTCGCAACGCCGAGCCGCGGCACTTCATCCAAATCCAGCCGCATGACTACGTGCCGAGTCGCGTGCTCAACCAGGGCATGCAACTCGCCCGGGGGCACTTTGGCATCTTCCTCAATGCCGACGCGACTCCCCAAAATGCCAACTGGCTGGGGCCGCTGGTGGACACATTGAGCGACCCCCGGGTCGCTGCTGTATTTGGCCGTCAAATACCACGGCCCAACTGCAAGGCCGTCTTCGCCTGCGACTACGACCGGTGCTTCGGCCACCGCTGTGAAACCGCCTCCTGGGATCACTTCTTCAGCATGGTCAGCAGTGGCATCCGCAAAGACATCTGGGGCCGTCGGGGTTTTATCGAGGCCATGCAATACTCCGAGGACGACGAATACACCCGGTGGTGCCGCGCCCAAGGTTACCGGATCGTCTACCGCCCGGACTCCGTGGTCATGCACTCGCACAACTACACGCCCCGTCAAAGCTACAAGCGCACCTTCGGCGAATCGTGGGCGCTCGCCGCAGTGTCGTCCGAACCTCCCGAGGAAGTCGCTACCCGCCGCCGCCTGTTTCTGGGGTGGCTCAACGACTCCCGGCGCGACCTCCAGTTTTGCCTGCACAAAGGCCGGCTCGCCGAGTGGCCCCACGCCGTGCGCATCCGCTGGATGCAGCGCCAGGCCCGGCGCGACGGTTTCCTCGCCGGCTGGGGTATGCACCGCCCACTCACCGACCATTCATGAACTCACCTCTACTCGCCTCCCCCGCCACGCCCGCCTCACCCCACTCCACTCGCGAAGCCGGTCTCCGCGTCTTCACTCTGGACGGCAGCGCCGCGCTGGAACACCGGCTGCATACGCTGTGCGAGCAAATCCGCGCCGCGCTCTGCGGTCTGCTCCCGCGCGGCAAACTCGATGCCTTGCTCCTCGGCGGCGGTTACGGCCGCGGGGAAGGCGGCGTGCTGACCACGCCCGCCGGCGACCAGCCCTACAATGACCTGGAGTTTTATGTTTTTCTCCGAGGCAACCGGCACCTCAACGAGCTCCGCTTCCATCGGCCGCTTGAAGTCCTTGGTCAGATCCTGACGCCTCAAGCCGGCGTGGACGTGGACTTCAAAATCGCCTCGTTCGAGGAATTCACCGCCGCACCGGTGAGCATGTTTTCCTACGACCTTGTTTCGGGCCACCGACGGCTGCTCGGGCCGGACAACCTTTTTGAAACTTGCGTCCATCACCTCGCGCCCGAGCACATCCCCCTGGCCGAGGCGGCGCGCCTGTTGATGAACCGGTGCTCGGGATTGCTGTTCGCCCGCGAACGCCTGGATCGCAACTCACGATTCACCGCTGCGGATGCGGACTATGTTCGCCGCAACATCGCCAAGGCCTCGCTCGCCCTCGGTGACGTGATCCTGACCGTGCGCGGTCAATATCACTGGAGTTGCCGCGAGCGACATCACCGCTTGATGGAGTTGACGCCCGATCCGGTGTTGCGATGCCTCGATCAAGTTCGTCGCCACCACAAGATCGGCGTCGCGTTCAAACTCCACCCGCAACGCTGCAACGGAGTTCTCGCCCAACTTGAGGCCCGCCACGCGGAGGTCACCGCGCTCGCGCTGCAGATTTGGCTGTGGCTTGAATCGCTCCGGCTCGGCGCCGTGTTTTCATCGGCGAAAGATTACGTCAGCGACCCGCGTGACAAATGTCCCGAGACAAACGCCACCCGCAATTGGCTGGTGAACCTCAAGTCCCTCGGCCCGGTCGCCACCCTGACGGAGGCCGGCCGCCATCCCCGCGAACGAGTGCTCCGCGCCCTCCCTCTCCTGCTATGGGAACCAGACGCCCTTACCTCCCCCCGCTGGCATAGCCGCCTGCAAACCGACCTCCGCACCCACGCCCCGGATTTCCCCGGCATGGTCGACGCCTACCGCCAACTCTGGTCCCGAGTAAACTAAACCCACTTACGAAGGAACCGACACCCCTTTCGAAATGGAGCCGGGACCTCCCGGTCCCGTTCCGAAAGGTGGAACGCGATCACCGAGCGCGTTGTCAGGCGGGCCGTTCCAACGGGACCGGGAGGTCCCGCCTCCATCGGAGAGCAGTCCAGCTGGAACCATCAGCCCGCAGACCGCGCCCGGAGGTCACGGTCCACCCCGACAGATCGGACTCTCCTCCCTCAACTCCGATTCAATCCGCCTTCCGATTCTTCCGTGTGTTCCGTGTATTCCGTGGGCACCCCTCCGTTCTCCCGCACCCGTTTCCGTCGCTCCGCTTTTCGTGTCTTTCGTGTGTTTCGCGGTTAAGAAGCCCGTCCTCAGTTCGCTCCACGTTCACGCCGCGAGCGCATGGCAGTAGCGGGCCAACTCCCGATCCGTTAGTTCCGACGCCCGTTGCAGCATCAACGTCGCGGACGGACGCCACAGCAACGTGCGCAGCGGCTCCAGCAGGCGGCGCGGCACGTCGGGATCAACCAGGTTGCGCAACACCGAGAGGGTCTCCCGCGAAGCCGGCATCCCCAGCCATTCCAAGAGCCCGAAGACGCCCCCCCGCTCATGCACGGCGGCAACTTCGTCCCAATGGGGATTCACCGTGCCGCGCAAGCCGGCGTGAGCCGCCACAAACGACACCAGCGCCGGCGTCTCCTCCAAGTCCGCCATCAACCGGGGACAACGCGCCACGATCAACAGCGCGCCCAACCGGCCAAAGCGAAACGTCTCCACAAAGGCCCGCTCCGCCGCCGGCATAAACTCCAGGTAGCGGCGCCAGGCCGTCGCGTCGATTTGCAGCATCCCGGAGCCCAGCAGGTCTTCACCCGCCGTCGTCTCCAACCAATGCTCGCCCACCAACCGCTCCAACTTCGCCTCCGGCCACGCGGTCAGGCGATGCGCGCTGCCGATATGCGACCACGTAAGCTCCACCGCCGGGGCTTTTGTCGCCGTGCGAGCGCGGTTCGTTTTTCCCGCCAACCGACCGGGACCACGCGAGGTGCGAACGTGGCGGGGGCTGCTGATCAATTTGCTGCGGGAAGTGCGAGTTTTCATACGCTTATCTTACCGACCGGCTGGGACATTGCTTGTCCCAGTCTTTAAATTTCTTAAACATTTTTCTGATCATCATATCGGCACAAACCGGTTCGGCTGTAACCCTCCTCTCCACCCATGACCCCGCGCGCCCAGCTTTCCCGTCCGCCGCTTGAGCGGATGTTGCGTATCCACGACGAACTCCGCCGCGGCACCCTCGTCAACTGCACCAAACTGGTGCGCACGCTGGAGGTCTGTCGCAAAACCATCGTGCGCGACATCGCCTTCATGCGAGACCGGCTCGACCTGCCCATCGACTACGATGCGCGTATCCAAGCCTACCGCTACACGCACCCGGTAAACGCCTTCCCCACCGTGCAGGTGACCGAGGGCGAATTGCTCGCGCTACTCGTCGCCCAGCGCGCGTTGGAACAATACCGCGGCACGCCGTTCCACCGCCAATTGGAGATCGCCTTTGAAAAACTCGCCGGTGGCCTGCGCGATAAAATCTCCTTCTCCCCCGCCGACGAGCTGCGCGCCGTGTCCTTCAAAAACATGGGGCTGGGCAAAGCCGACCTCGTCGGGTTCAACGCCCTCAGCGGCGCCGTGCTGCGGCTCAACGAGGTGGAGTTCGACTACCGCAAACCGGGCGACCCGAAAAAACTACGCCGCCGCGTTCGACCTTACCACCTCGCGAACCGGGAAAACCTCTGGTATCTGGTGGGCCACGATTTGGAGCGCAACGCCCTGCGCACCTACGCGCTGCCGCGCATCAGCGACGTGGTTGTCACCAAAGTTCAATTCCAAAAGCCCGACGACTTCACGCCTGAGAAGTTTTTCGCCAACGCGCTCGGCGTGCTGGGCGGAGACGGGAATTTCAGCGTGGTTATCCGCTTCAAGCCCGAGATCGCCGACCTGGTGCGCGAGCGCGAATGGCACGAGTCGCAGGAGAAGCGCGAGTTGCCCGGGGGCGGGCTCGAGTTGCGCCTGCAACTCGGCGCCCTCGCCGAGATCGAACGTTGGGTGCTCGGCTGGGGCGCCTCCGCCGAAGTGATCAAGCCGGCAGTGTTGCGCGAAAAAATCCGCGCCACCGCCGCCGCGTTGTCTGCGACCTACCGCGACTGAAACGTGATGCTCCGAACGGAGGGACGACCTCCGTGTCGTCCGGGCTCGATTGTCGCATCACGGAACCGCCGCCACCTTCACCTCTTCAAGCCACCAGCCATCCGCCTTCCGCACGAGCAACCCGGTCACCGCCTCGTCTTTTTTCACGGTGGTGAGGGCGGCCGCATCGACTTTGAGCATCATGGTCATCGCCTTCATCACGCCGGGAATTTCCTCGTGTTTAACCAACAACGCCGAGCGATCGGTCACCACGTTAACGACGACGCCCTTCAGGGGATGACGCTCGACCGCATCACCCGCAGCGGGCACCGTCAGCGCCACGGCAGCGGTGGTGGGGCCGCAGGTGCAACCGGGGTGAGAGCCCAGACCGGCCGCAGGAGTTAACAACGCAACGAGGGGGAGGAATATAGAGGTGGTCTTCATAAATAAATGTGCAGGTAAGGTAGTGATTAATGACGATATTCAAGTCCGACATAAACTGACCGCCCGTCGCCCGGAAGAAACTGAGCGGAGGCGGGCGCGGTAAACGTCTCCACGACTCCCGTCGTGGCGGCGTAGCGTTCATCGGTCAGGTTGCGCGCTTCGACAAACCACGACACACCCCGTTCGAGCCGGCGACCGACTTTGAAGCCGAGGAGCGCATAGGGATCGGCCCACGTGGTGTTGCGATGGTCCACGTAGCTCTTCACCGGCACCCACTCAAAGGTCGGCCCCGCATACCAGCCCGCCCCGTGCTCCCACATCAACTCGCCGCGCACCAGATGCGGCGGGAGCCCGGCCAGCGTGTTGTTTCCATAGTTCGGATCCTCGTCGAACGTGAAGCGCCCATAAGTCCACGCCGCCCGCAGCACGAGGCGTTGGTCGGCATGCTCCGACCCACTCCCGCCCAGGAGATCCGCCTCTCCGCCCACCTCGACGCCCCGGTGAAACGTGCGCGCGGCATTGATCGTTCCAGTCGCTCCCGGCGCGGCCGGCGGGGCCGGCGGCGGCAATTGCACCGCAAGCAGTTCGTCTTCCACGGCGGCGTGATACGCTGAAAAATCCCAGCGCAACCAGCCGCGCCCACCGCGGGTGCCGAGTTCGACCGTCGTCGCAGTTTGCGCGCCATTGGCAACCACCGCCGTGCCCGCGTCGCCGAACGACGGCGGCTCATAGCTCTCGCTCACATTCGCGTAAAGTTGCACATCGCGCGACGGGCTGTCCCAACGCACGCCCAGCTTCGGCGAGAGCGCGTCATACGAGCGATCATAACTGCTGTTCGGCGGAGTCGGGCCAAACGTGCGCCGAGTGTCACGACCGTTGCGAGCCGCCGACACGCCGCCAATCCCGGTGAATCCTCCCCCCAGCTCCAACTGACTCTCCGCAAACGCCTCCAGATTGGTCGCAGTTTGCTGATCCTGCTGGATCAACGCGCCGCGACTTCCGGCAACGTTCACAAAATTCGCCGCCTGGGTTTGCCCACGGTTGAAGAGCAGACCCGCGCGCAGCCGGTGGGCGCGGTCGCCGAAAAGCGCCGTGGTGTTCGTCACTGTGACGCCGAGCAGGGCATCGTTGGAGAGTTGGTCCACGACCTGAAAAATCGGATGATCGAGATCCTTATAAGTCCATGCAGCGACCAGATCGACCCCTGTGTCGCCGGCCACCAGGGTGGTTTTGTTGGCCACGCGCACCAACTCAAAGTTGCGCTGCTGATCGAGCGCGACGTTGCCCGCATTCGCCCGGCGCGGATCGTCAGCAAGCTCGGCTTTCGTGAGATTGCCGGGCAACTCGGACCGTGACCGCACCGCCGTGAGGTAGAGCCGGCTCTCCGCGTTGTCGGCAAACGACCAGCCGACGTTCGTGAAGAGGCGTTGGTTATCCTGCTCCGCGTGAGCGCGGAAACCGTCCTGCGCTTGCTGGGTGAACGACGCATAGGCGTCGGTCTTCCCGCCCGCCACGCCGCCCGCGACCGTGGCCCGCCGGTAGTCCCACGAGCCGGCCTCAACCCGCGCCCACGCCCCGGGTGCATCCCGGCCCGTGCGCGAAACGTAGTCGATGGCTCCACCGAGTGTGGACGCGCCGTAGGCGAGCGCGTTGCCGCCCCGCCACACGTTGATGTAGGCGGCCGCGGTGGGTTCGAGCACTTGCATGTCGAAGCTGCCGTCCGCGAGATTGATCGGCACGCCGTCCTGCAACACGCGGACACCGCGCCCGTGGAACGTGCGTTGCAACCCGGAGCCGCGAATCGACAACCGCGCCTCGTCGGAGCCAAAGCGCGGCTGGGCCACCACTCCGGGCGACAGGAAGAACGTGTCGGCAAGCGTGGCCGCCCGCCCCGTCAGATAGCGGTTGGCGGCGATCACCTCGGTGCCACCGGGCGTGCGCGCAAGGTCGGTGCGCGCGCCATCGATGGAGGGAACCGTCCGGGACTGTGGTTTAGCGGTGACCTCGACGGGATCGAGAACCACCGGTGTTTGGGCCTGAAGGCCGGCGACAACGAGCACGAGAGCTGCGGGAAACGAAAAAGACTTCATGGATGATTTGCGCGCACAACGGCGACGCAGGGCCTGACAAGGGATGGAATGATGTGACCAGCGCGCACCGGCACGGCGCGCACTCGACCAGCGAACAATCAAACCAACACCCGCGGCGGCGGCACCGGTGGCGGTGACCGATCCCGCACGGCCGGGCTCATCTCACGCGGCGTCCACTTCCCGCTTATACCCAGCTCGGCGACGAACACCGGCTGAGCCTGAAACACCATCAATATCTTGCCCGCCGACTTCGCGTCGGACGGCAGCGTGGTGTCCTGCTGCTGCTTCGCTTCGCTCACGCTTTCGCACACGCCGCACACGTTGTCCGGGGTGAACGTTAGCTTGATCGCCTGCGCCAGCGGCATCGACTGCGAGTAGGTCGCGATCATGCGGCCCCAGGCAAACGTCTGCACCAAATCCCAATGGCTCCCCGTGGCCAGCAGCCACGCGGTCAGCATTGTGATCAATGAAAGTTTGCGACGCATCGAAACCGCGAAAAGAGCCGCGATTTGAATACAGGCAAGAAAAGTCGGTTACACCCTTCGGTTAAGTAGTCCGACTTTCCGATCCGGCTCGCCTGCTTCTCACACCGGCCCGCTCACTCCGCGTCGTAGATCTGCACCTTGGTCCAGTAGCTCTTGAAGCGTTCGATGAAGGCCTTGTGCACGGGGTCGACCTGGTAGGCGTCGTGGCCAGCCACGTCGTCGAAGATCGCCGTGATTGAGAACGTGAAACTCAGGTCCACCACCGGACGCGGCGGAATGGACGCCGGCACGCCGACGAAATAGTCTTTAACGGACGGAATCGGGCGCAACGACTCAAGGCCTTCGTTACGGAACTCAAGTTTTTGCGCCTCGGTGAGATCGCTGCGCAGGTAAAAAATGACGGTGTGAACGAGCATGGCCCGCCACGCTGCCAGTGCGCATCTGCGGTTGTCGAGTCCGCCGGTCTTTGTGGGAGCGAGCTCACGCGCGATGCCGATCCTCGCGAGCAAGCTCGCTCCCACGTCAAAATTTGATTTTACCCCACGCCGTCCGATCAACAGGTTCACTCCTCCCACCGTGCAAACGCCCGCCAACATTCAGCTCATCGGCAACGAGGTCGCCATCATTTGGAGCGACGGCCTAGAGACGTATTTCAAAATGGAGAATCTGCGCGCCGCATCGCCGAGCGCGCAAAACATCGGCGAGCGCGACATCCTCGGCAACCAATACGGCGGTGATGGCCCGAAGAAATTTCCCGGTGTGACCGTCGTCGGCTGGGAAATCGTCGGCAACTACGCGATCCGGTTCGACTTCAGTGACCAGCACCGCACCGGCCTCTACAGCTACGACTACCTCCGCGAGTTGGCCGGGCGACATTCCTAGGGAGGGACCACCTCCGTGTGGTCCGGTTCGGAGTTCCGAACCGGACGAGACGGAGCTCGTCCCTCCCTCAATCCACTTAGGGTCATTGGTCATTGGTCATTGGTCATTGGTCATTGGTCATTGGTCATTGGTCATTGGTCATTGGTCATTGGTCATTGGTCATTGGTCATTGGTCATTGGTCATTGGTCATTGGTCATTCAGTTCGTCATTCGTCATTTAACAGTCGTCATTTCCCCATGTCTTTCCCCTCCCGCACCACCACCGCCGAGATCGAACTCGGCTCGACCCTCCAGCCCAAGTTCGGCTCCGACGGACTCATCCCCTGCATCACGCAGGACATCGCCACCGGTCAGGTGTTGATGTTCGCGTTCATGAACGCGGAATCGCTCACACACACGCTCAAGACCAAAAAGGCCACCTATTGGAGCCGCTCCCGCAGCAAGCTCTGGTGCAAGGGCGAGGAGTCTGGAAACGTGCAGTGGGTCAAAGAACTCTACACCGACTGCGACCAGGACGTGCTCCTCATCAAAGTCGAGCAAAGCGGCTCGGCCAACGCGTCGTGCCATAACGGATACAAGAGCTGCTTTTATCGCAAGCTGGACAACCTCGACGAAGCCGCCGCCGGCACGAGCTTCAAAGTAAGCTTCACCTCCGAGCCCCTCTTCGACCCTGCGGTGGTCTACAAGAAAAAGTAGACGGCCGCGCGCAGGCTGCCTTGAGATCAGCCTGATCCGACCGATCTTCACTCTTATGCCCGAACCTCGCAGAAAACTGCGTCCGAGCGGCGGTTATCGTAGCACCGCCAGTTTCCAGACCACCACGCTCATCTACGATGCCACGGTCTGGTTCTGCGAAAAGTTTGTCGATGGTCGCTCGCGCACCGTGGACCAGATGGTGCAGGCGGCCCGTTCCGGCCGGCAAAACATCGCCGAGGGCAGCCGCGCCGCGGCCACCTCGTCGCAAACCGAACTGCGCCTCGTCAACGTCGCCCGGGCCAGCCTCGAAGAACTGCTCCTCGACTACGAAGACTACCTGCGGCACCGACGCCTCCCCCAATGGGCCCCCGACAGCCCCGAAGCCTCGGCCGTGCGGGCAGTCCCCGCCCGCTTCCGGCAAGATCGGTCGGATCAGTCGGATCTGACGGATCTTTCCGACGCGGAGCGCTGGGCGCTCTACGCTCGGTGGCTTGAACATGGCGACGCAGCCGTGCGGGCCAACGCCAGCATCTGCCTCATCCACCAGGCCAATTTCCTGCTCGACCGCCAGATCGCCGCCCTGGAGCGCGCCTTCATCGAAGAAGGCGGCTACTCCGAGCAACTCGCCACCGAGCGCTTGCGGCACCGCCGCTCGCCCAAAGATCCGACGGATCAGTCGGATCAAACCGAGCGAACGGATCTTCAACCTCCGAAATGCCCCAAGTGCGGCGGGCTCACCGCCCTGCGCACCGCCAAGGCCGGCAAAACCCCCGGCAGCCAATTCTGGGGCTGCACCGCCTACCCAGACTGCAAAGGCACGTCTCCCGTCTAGGATCCGACCGATCCGGCCGATCCGTCTGATCCGGCACGACATCGAACATGTCGCGGGCGCGTGCTCACGCACCCACCCGCGCGTCTACTCAACTCCCGCCAGGGGCGATGCCGCGTTCGCTCTTTGCGGCAAACTCCAGCATCAGCTTGAACTCCGCCGTGTCGGCGTTCGCGTGCGCGCGGAGCTTTTCCAACGCCTGACTGCGGTTGAGCCCGTCGCGGTAGAGCACGCGGTAGATCTGCTTCACGCGCTCCAATTGCTCGGGCGTGTAGCCTCGGCGCTCAAGGCCAACCTTGTTGAAAGCGCGGATCACCGCAGGCGTGCCGTCGGCGATGAAGAAGGGCGGGAGGTCCTGGACCAGCTTGGCCGTCGCCGAAAGCATGGCGTGCGCACCAATGCGGCAAAACTGGTGAACGCCGCCGTAGCCGCCGATGACCACGTGATCTTCAATGGTAACGTGGCCGGCCAGCATCATGCCGTTGCTGGCAACGACATGGTTCCCCACTCGGCAGTCGTGCGCAATGTGGCCGTAGGCGAGAAACGTGTTGTCGTCGCCCACCGTCGTAAACTCGCCGTCGTTGGTGGCGGCGTGGACCGTGAAATACTCGCGGAACACGTTGCGCGCACCGATGCGCACACCCGGGTTGCCGCCCTTGAATTTCAAGTCTTGGGTCTTTCCTCCAATGTTCGCGTAAGGAAACACTTCGCAGGCTTCGCCGAGGTGCGTGTTGCCCTCAACCGAGGCGTGGTGATGCAAGCGCGTGCCCGCGCCGAGACGCACGCCGGCACCGACAAACGCAAAGGGACCGATCTCGACGTCGATACCCAGTTCGGCACCGGCTTCGACAACTGCCGTGGGGTGGATGCGTGCGGACATGGGCGGCGGTTAATCGACTTCGCTCGAATCGATGATCGCGAACATCAGCTCGGCTGACGACACGACCGTGCCGTTGACCGTGCAGTTGCACTCAGCCTGGGCGAGCTTGGCCCCGCGCGACTTGGTGAGCTTGGCGTTGATGATGATCTGGTCGCCGGGGCGCACCGGCTTGCGGAATTTCACCTTGTCGGCGCTCATGAAGAGCGACGTCTTCCCTTCGCTGCTACCGCGGCGCAGCATGAGGATACCGGCGGCTTGCGCCATGGATTCGAGTTGCAGCACGCCGGGCATCACCGGGTTGCCTGGAAAATGCCCCTGGAAAAACGGCTCGTTGATCGTGACGTTTTTGATCGCGACGAGTTCGTCCTCGCCGATGAACTCCAGCACGCGGTCGATCATCACAAACGGATAACGGTGCGGCAGCGTGTCGAGGATGCGGCGGATATCCAACTCGGTCTCGGTCGGGAGAACCTTCGACGGACGGGGCTTTTTCTTGGGGCCTTTGCGTTTCTCTTCGAGCTTCGCGAAGAGGAGCTTGGTGAGCTCGGCGTTGATCGCGTGGCCGGGGCGCGTTGCCACGATGTGGGCCTTGAGCGGCATGCCGAGGAGCACGATGTCACCGATGATATCGAGGATCTTGTGGCGGACGAACTCGTCCTTAAATCGCAGGCCTTCCTTGGAGAGGATCTTGTCACCCTTGATGACGACGGCGCAGTCCAGCGAGCCGCCCTTGATTTTGCCGAGTTTCAACAATTCCTCGATGTCTTCATAGACCGTGAAGGTGCGCGAGGCGGCGACCTGCGTCATGTAAACGTCAGGATCGATTGTCAGCGTGAGGTGCTGCGTGTGGATGCCGCGGTCGTCGGCCGAGGTGCAGGTGATCTTGAGCTCGTCGCAGGGCAGCGCGATGACCGAGGAATTGCCACGCGTGACAGACACCGGCTCCTCAAGCGTGAAGTATTCGCGGTCCTTGTCCTGCTCGACCGGGTCGCCGCTGAGGATGAGGTTAACGAACGGTTTGGCGGAGCCGTCCATGATGGGCGGCTCGGCGGAGTCGATCTCGACAACGACGTTGTCGATACCGCAGCCGCTCAGTGAGCTGAGCACGTGTTCAACCAAGTGGATTTTGGTGTGGCCGTCCTGCACGGTGGTGTTGCGGACGAGGTCTCCAATCAGCTCGATGCGCGGTTTGATCTCGGGTTGGCCGGGGAGATCCATGCGCTTGAACACGATGCCGTGATTCACGGCGGCGGGCTTGAGCGTAAGGGTGACGGGGTTGCCGGTGTGCAAGCCGGTGCCTTGGATGGACACGGCGCGCGCGAGCGTGCGTTGTTTCATAAAAGTTTAATCGGCCAGTGTGCCGAAGCCCCGGCGGCGAGCGCAAGCGTCGAGTCGGGCGCGCGTGAACGGCACGTGGAGTTCTTAACGCTGTGCGTAATCTTAACCTCCGCCCCGCCTCCGCTCACAGTAGCTTGATCAACGCCGAGAAGTCTTCGTCCGCCCAGCCCGCCCGCTCGGCGGCGGCCAAACGGTCACGCACCGTGTCGAGCATCGGAAAGTCCTCGCAACCGTTTATCCGCGAGGCCAACCGCAGGTCCTTCAGCATGTGCTTCACCGAGAATTGCGGCGCAAAATCCCCGGTGCGCAGCTTTGGTTCCTTCAGTTTCACCAGCCCCGAATAGCTCACGTTTTTGCCCAATGCCCCAAAGAACACGTCGTCAGAAATCCCCGCCCGCCGCGCCAGCACCAGGGCTTCGCTCAGCGCCTGCATCTGCGCGGCGATGTTGAGGTTCATCGCCAGCTTCAACGTCGCGGCCTGCCGGTGGTCGCCGATGTGCAACCGCGCCTGCGACACCAACGACAATACCGCCTCCATCTCCGCCACCAGCGCCGCGTCGCCACCCAAATAAAACACGCTCTGCCGCTGCTCCGCCGCCGGCTTGCTGCCCGTGAAGGGAGCTTCCAAATAACGCGCACCCGTCGCCGTCACCAGCCCGCGAAACTCGTCGCTGCTCTGCGGGTCGATCGTGCTCGATTGCACGACGATTTTATCCGGTCCCAACGCCGGTAAAATCCGCTCGATCACCCCGCGCACCGCCGGCGGATCCGCCACCACGATCTGCACCCCATCGGCCGCGTTCGCGACGTCTTCGGGCGTGATTTTCCACTGCGGAAACTCCGGCTGCGGTGTGCGGTTCCAGGTCCCCGCCAGGACGCCCGCGTCCGCGTAGTGCCGCGCCCACACTGCACCGATAATCCCCAGCCCGATGACTCCAATTTTCATAAATTCCGCTTTCGTGTTTTTCGTGTGTTTCGTGGTGTAAAACTCAGCCGCCAGCGTCTCCGCTTCTTCCGTCTCCGCTTCTTCCGTCTCCGATTCTTCCGTGTAATCCGTGTATTCCGTGGGCAACTCTCCGCCCGGTTCGCTCAGCCCAAGACGTCCAGCAACCGCCCGAACAAGCGATTAACCTTCGCCTGGTTTTCCCTCACGAGATCCTTGAACTTCGCGAAGTCGATGCCCTCGCCCATAAGCCCGTTCGCATAGTTGTCGACGATGGCGAGCGAGTTGTAATTCAAGCCCAGTTCGGTGCACAGATCGGCCTCATGCGCGAGCGTCATGCCGACCACGTCACCCCAGTCTTTGATGATACGAATCTCCGCCTTGGTCTCAAACCGCGGCCCGCGCATCTGCACATAAACTTTGCCCGGCTCCACACGGAATTCCGGCGCGAGTTTCTCCACGATAAGCGGCACGAGGTTGTTGGCGATGCCCGGAGCACCGCCTTTGAGCTCGTCGTCGAAAAAAGTCGCCGGTCCCTGCTGCAACGCGACGTAGTCCGCGCACGACACCAGCGTGCCAGGGGGCAGCCCGTGCTTGAGCGAGCCCACGGAGTTCAACGACACGATATCGCGGAACCCCAGCTCGGCCAGCGCCCGAATATTAGCCCGGTAGTTGATCGCATGAGGCGGCAGGGGAACGCCGAAGCCGTGACGGTTGAGTAACACCTGGTCGCCGCGTGCCTTATAGGTGACGATACCGTATTTAGTCTCGACGCTGCGCACCTCCCAAGCCGAGAACAGCGGGGAATTTACGATGCTTGTCCCACTGATGAAGGCGATTCTCATGCCGCGACTCACGCGACCGCAGTCGGCGTTGACAACGCGAAAACGCGTTCCGCTTCGCCGCGTGGTTGCGCCGATCCTCTGCGCCGGTTTAGCCCTGAACCTGACCGGCTGCGCCACCCCGGGGCCCACCCACGCCTACCTCGCCGGTCGGCCCGAGGACCCGATCCTCGACGTGCTCCCGGGCGCTCCCGACGCGTCGATCCCCGCGTTTCTCGGCTCCGGCAACGAGCTCTACGGCATCGCTTACGACCCGTTCACCGACCACCTCTTCCTGCGTATTTTCCCCGGCGACTACATCCGCGTCATTGATCGTCCCGCTCGCAGAATCAAACGCAGCTTTTTCGTCGAGGGACTGCCTCCCGGCCGCGGCGACCTCGCCATTCGATCCAGCGACCGCCACCTCTTTTTCGCCCACCCGACCCTTCCTGCGGTCGTTGAGACGACCCTTTACGGACGTGCCGTGGACACCATCACGTTGGAAAATCTCCAGGAGCCCCCTGCCGGCGTCGCCTACGACCAAGCCAACGACCGGTTGCTCATCCTCCAAGCGGGCGCTGTCCCGCGCATCGGCGTCTACACCTTGGCCGGTAAACTCGTGGGTAGCGTCGTCTTGGATAAATCGGTTCGCCCGATCTCCCTCGCTTACGATTCCACCGCCTCGGAGTTCTACGCGCCGCTTCTCGATGAACCGGCCGTGGGCGTCTTTAATGCCAAGGGCCAGTGGTTGCGCACGCTTCCCGAGTCCGGCGGAAACCCTCGCGATTTCGTGGACGTCGGCCAGCGCTCCTTGCTGCGCCTGTTCTGAGGTTTCGCCCCCACCATCCAATCACGGCGCCAGCGCTTCCATCCGCTTCGCCAGCTCGACATCTTTGGCCGTCACCTTGTCGCCGGAATCGTGCGTGGTGAGCCGGATCACCACCTTGTTGTAAACATTGGTCCACTCCGGGTGATGATCCAAGGCATCGGCCTCAAAGCCCGCCTTCAGCATAAAAGCCAGCGCTTCACGGAAATTGCCGAACCTCAGCGTCCGGGCCAGCGCATCGCGTTCCCAAGCCCAGCCGGGCAGGTGGGTCAGGGCATGCTCGATTTCGGCGGGGGACAGCGGGAGTGTTTTCATGGCTTACTTCTGTTCACCCCCCCGGTTTCGTCAACGCGCCGCCCCGCTTGCAAGCCGGCTTGTCAAAGCCCTCCGCCCCACCCTAACTCACTCCTCCGCCCATGTCCGCAACGCCTCCACCCCCACCCGCACACATCGCCAACATCATGGATGGGAACGGCCGCTGGGCCAAACAACGCGGACTCCCTCGCATCGAGGGCCATCGGCGGGGCGTGGAAACCGTTCGCACCATCATCGACGCGGCCAAAGAACAGGGAATCCGCTACTTAACTCTCTACGCGTTCTCCGTCGAGAACTGGAAACGCCCTCCGGCCGAGGTCAGCGCGCTCATGTCGCTGCTGGAGTATTTCCTGAAGCGCGAAACCGCCACGCTGATCAAAAACCAGGTCCGCCTCCTTGCCATCGGCCGCACGCACGAACTTCCCGACGTCGTTCGTCGCCAACTCGAGGCCGCCATGGCCGCCACCGCGCACTTCACCGAGCACACGCTGGTGCTCGCGCTCAACTACGGATCGCGCACCGAGGTGGTCGACGCCGCCCGCGCCTACGCCGCCGCCGTGGCCGCCGGCACCGTGAACCTCAACGACGGTTCGTGGGAAACATTTGCCCGCCACCTTTACACCGCCGACCTGCCCGACCCCGATCTGGTGATCCGCACCTCCGGCGAATACCGCGTCAGCAACTTCCTGCTGCTCCAAGCCGCCTACGCCGAGTTTGTTTTTACGCCGGTGCTCTGGCCGGATTTCACCAAGGCCGACCTCGCCGCCGCGATCGAAGTCTACTCGAAGCGCGAACGCCGTTTCGGCCAGACCAGCGAGCAACTCAAACCCGTGATCGGAGTGTAGGAGCCCATTTATGGGCGATTGAACCACCCGCCGACCTCAACCCGCCTGGATCGCCCCCATCGCCCATAAATGGGCTCCTACCTTTAAACCCTCCTTCCTCCCACGTGGCCAAACGCATTTTCAGCACCATTCTTCTCTGGTTCATCATTCTGGCCACCATGTATTTTTTCCAGGCACGCGGCGGCATCGTGCTGATCGTCCTGGTGAGCGCGCTGACCCTCCGGGAGTTTTACCACATGGTCGGGCGCATGGGCCATGAACCGTTTGAACGCGTCGGCCTGCTCTTCGGAGCCGCCATCACGCTGGCACCGGTATTGGCCGGTTACCACCCGCTGCTCACCCCGCAAAACATCCTGGCCGTGGCCGCCGTCGCGTTTGCCATCCGCATCGTCGGCGAACGCGATCCCGAGAACCGCGTCGAATCGCTCGGCTGGACCTTGTTCGGCCTGATCTATGTGCCGTTCATGCTCCAGTTCCTCGTGCGCATCCTCCAGCTCCACGGCCCGCACGCGAACACCGGCCTTGCGCTCGCCCTGTGGTTGATCGCCGTATCCAAATTTTGCGACGTCGGGGCGCTTCTTACGGGCCTGGCCATCGGCAAACACAAGATGGCCCCGATCATCAGCCCCAAGAAAACCTGGGAAGGCGCCATCGGAGGCATGCTGACTTCCGCCGCGCTGGGCGCCGGCATCGTGCTGGCTTTCGGCGAGTATTTCCCATCCACCCTCACGCCGCTCCTCGCCGCCGCGATCGCCTTGCCCATCGCCGCGCTCGGCATCGTGTCCGACTTGGTTGAATCGGTGATCAAACGCCGCGCCAACACCAAGGATTCCGGCTCCACGATTCCGGGCATTGGCGGTATGTTCGACCTGTCCGACAGCCTCATCCTCACCTCGCCCGCCGGCTTCCTGATCTTCAGTTTGCTCTCTTAATCCGTTACACTCCGACGCCTTTTTTTGCGTCTTCTGCGCCTTTTTGCGGCCAATCCTCCGCCCTCCTCACTTTGACCACTCCCCGCAAACGCGTCGTCCTGCTCGGCGCCACCGGCTCCATCGGTGAAAACACCCTTCGCGTCATCGCCGCCCACCCCGACAAACTTGAGCTCGTCGCCATCGCCGCGCGCGGCAATTGGGAAAAACTCGCCGCCATCGCCCGCCAGTATCGCGTGCCCCACGTCGGCCTGTTCGACGACACCGCCCTTGCCGCCGCCCGCGCCTCCAACGCGTTTCCCGCCGGCACCCAGTTTCACGCCGGCCTCTCAGGGCTGACCGATCTCGCCCGCCTGCCCGAGGCCGACACCGTGCTGGTCGCCGTGGTCGGCACCACCGGACTCGAACCCGCCCTCGCCGCGCTCGCCGCTGGCAAGAACCTCGCGCTCGCCTCCAAGGAAATCCTCGTCCTCGCCGGCAAATTTGTGATGGCCGCCGCCCGGGCCAGCGGCGCGCAACTCCTGCCGGTCGATAGCGAACACAACGCCGTTTTCCAGTGCCTCCAGGGCCACGCGGCGTCCGACATCGCCCGCATCACCCTCACCGCAAGCGGCGGTGCGTTTCGCGACTGGTCGCCCGAGCGCCTCGCCCACGTCACCCCGGCCGACGCGACCAAGCACCCCAACTGGTCGATGGGGCCCAAGATCACCGTGGACTCCGCCACGCTCGCCAACAAGGGGCTCGAGCTCATCGAGGCGCAGCAGCTCTTCGGCCTGCGCGCCGACCAGTGCCATGCCGTCATCCACCCGCAGAGCATCGTCCACGCGCTCGTGGGTTTCACCGACGGCTCGACGCTCGCCCAGCTCTGCCCGCCGTCGATGACGTTCCCGATTCAACACGCGTTGCTCTACCCCGCCCGCGCGCCCGGCGTGGAGACCCCCCTCGATTTCACTCAACTCCTCTCGCTGGAGTTCCGTCCCATCGACGAGGCTCGTTTCCCGATGCTCCGACTTGCCCGCGAGGTCATGCACGCCGGCGGCACCGCTCCAGCGATCTACAACGCGGCCAACGAGGTGGCCGTCGCCGCGTTCCTCGAACGGCGCCTGCCGTTCCTTGCGATTCCCCAAGTCGTGGAGCAGACTCTGCAATCTTTGGATTCTTTTGAACCCGCTGGCCTTGCGGAAGTCCTAGCAATCGACGCCGAAGCCCGCCGCATCGCCACCCTCCAGCTCCACACCCTCGCCTCCACCCACTCTCTGTAATGGAAATCTTCACGACTCTTTTCTCCAGCGGTTGGTCCATCCTCATGATCGCCGTGTTCTTCGGCGGCTCGATCTTCGTCCACGAGCTCGGCCACTTCCTCGCCGCCCGCCGTCGCGGAGTCGTGGTCGAGCGTTTCTCGATCGGTTTTGGCCCGAAAATTTTTTCGTGGAAGGGCAAGGACGGCGTGGAATACCGCCTGTCCTGGCTTCCCCTCGGCGGCTACGTCGCCCTGCCCCAACTCGCCGATATGCGCGGCATCGAGGGCGAGACCCGCACCGACCTGCAAAAACTCCCGCCGCCCAACTACTCCACCCGGATGCTCGTTTTTGGCGCAGGCGCGTTCTTCAACATCCTCTTCGCCTTCGCCCTCGCCTGCATCATCTGGGGCGTAGGTCTGCCCACGAGCAGCGACCAAGCCACCACGCGCATCGGTTACGTGGTTGATAAAGTCACCACCTCCGACGGCGCGCAGGTCACCAGCCCCGCCGTCGAAGCCGGCATCCGGGTCGGCGACACCGTTCGCGCCATCGACGGACACAAAACCGAAACCTGGCAGGAACTGATGCAGGTTCTCCTCACGAGCTCCGGTCGCACCGAGGACGGGCGCCGCCGCGAGGCGATTTTCACCGTCGAACGCGACGGCCAGCTCCTCAACCTCACGGTCTATCCCGTCCTCGCCGGCAACGAAAAAGACCGCCGCGTCGGCATCGCCCCCGGCTATGAGTTGATCGTCCACACCGCCGCTCCCGGCAGCCTTGCCGCCACCGCCGGTTTCCAAGCCCAAGACCGCCTGGTTTCGCTCAACGGCACACCCATCCTCAACATCCAGACTTACGGCGAACTGCTCTCGAAAAACCCCGGCGAGTTGACCGCCACAGTGAAGCGCGGCGACGGCACCGTTTCTCTCGTGATTCCCGCTCGCGCCGACCCCAAAAAGTCCGCCGATCTCGGGCTCGATTTCATCACCGATTCGAGCCTCACTTACCCGAACCCGTTGAAGCAAATCGGCGATACGGTTTCGATGACCTACCGCACGTTTTCGAGCCTGATCAACCCCAACTCCGACGTGGGTATTTCGAAGCTCAGTGGCCCGGTGGGCATCGCCCGCGTCTTCCACATGGCCGCGCAGGCGGATGTCCGCTACGTCCTGTGGTTTACGATCCTGGTCAACGTGAACCTCGCGATCTTCAACCTCCTGCCGATTCCCGTGCTCGACGGCGGCCACATGCTCTTCGCCACGATCGGCAAACTCCGCGGCCGCTCCCTGCCCCCCGAGTTCATCGCGACGGCCCAAAGCGTGTTCATGGTGCTGCTATTCTCGATGATGATCTACGTGAGTTTCTTCGATGTCCGCCGCTGGACCCGTGACGCCGCCGCCGACCGCCCGAAGCCCGCCGCGACGTCCACCGAGCCGGCAACGCCCGCTCCTTAATCGACGTGGGAAGCGAGCTTGCTCGCGATTCCAACCCCCGCGAGCAAGCTCGCTCCCACGTAAGGCCACCCGCCGCCACCCCGCGCCAGGGTTTGACATTGGTCATTGGCCATTGGTCATTGGTCATTTCCTCCCCCATGTCCTACTGCGCCTCCCGTTTCCACACCGTCCGTCGCAACACGCTTGAAGTGAAAGTCGGTCAGGTCGGCGTGGGCGGCACCAACCCCCTCCGCGTTCAGTCGATGACCACCAGCGACACGCAGGACATCGCCGCCACGGTGAAGCAGTCCATCGCCCTCGCCGAGGTCGGCTGCGAAATCATCCGCATCACCGCGCCCAACGTCCCCGCCGCCAGGTGCCTCAAGGATATCCGCGCCCAGTTCACCGCCGCCGGCTTCGGCCACATCCCGCTCGTTGCTGACATCCATTTTCTGCCCTCCGCCGCGATGGAGGCCGTCGAACACGTCGAAAAGGTCCGCGTCAACCCGGGCAATTACGCCGACAAAAAGAAGTTCGCCGTCAAAGAGTATTCAGACGCCGACTACGACCGCGAACTCCAGCGCCTCCACGAGTCGTTCTCCCCGCTCGTCCTGCGCGCCAAAACCCTCGGCCGCGCCCTGCGCATCGGCACCAATCACGGCTCACTCTCCGACCGCATCATGAACCGCTACGGCGACACGCCTCTCGGCATGGTGGAGAGCGCCTTGGAGTTTCTCCGCATCGGCGAAAGCCACGGCTACAAGCAGATGATCCTGTCGATGAAGTCCTCCAACCCGAAGGTCATGATCGAGGCCTACCGCCTGCTGGTGGAGCACATGAACCGCGCCGGCATGAGCTACCCGCTCCACCTTGGCGTGACCGAGGCGGGCGATGGCGAGGACGGCCGCATCAAGAGCGCCATCGGCATCGGCAGCCTGCTCTACGACGGCCTCGGCGACACCATCCGCGTGTCCCTCACCGAGGACAGCGTCTACGAGATCCCCGTCGCGCAGACGCTCGCCCAAAAAGCCATGTCGTTGTGGCAACCCGCCATCGCGCACACCGCTTCACCGTTCGCCCGCTTTGCCTCAACCGGCGACGCCATCGACCCGTTCCACTTCAACCGCCGCCCGACCCAATCGCTCGCCCTCTCCCCGACCGCGTTGGTCGGCCCCGAGCAACCCCCTCGCGTCATCGTCCGCGTTCCCTCGATCGCGGCCCTTCCCGAAGTCGCCGCGCAACTCGCCTCGGCTCGCCTCGCCGACACACCCGCCGAAGGTTTGCTCATCCCCATCACGTCCGCCAGCGACCTCCAATCCGCCTCCGCTCATTGGTCATTGGTCCTTGGTCATTGGTCATTCCCAGCCGCGGCCGCCCCCGTCGCCGTCTTCGACCTCCCGCCCACCCTCTCCGCTCCCGAGGTCGCAGCCGCCGCCGCCCACCTTCCCACTGCGGGAGCCGGCGCCGTTTTCCTGCGCACGTTTACCGGAGACGACGTCGAGTCCCTGCTCGCCTTCGCCGCGTTCACCCGCACCCACGGCCACACCCTCGCCATCGCCACCACGGCCTGTGACCTGACCGCCCTCGCCCCCGCCTTGCCGGCGCTCGGCGACGACCGGCTGATCTTTACCCTGTCGACGCCGTCCGCCTCCGTTGCCGGAGTCAACGCCCACCCCACCGGAGCCTACCGCGCCTTGGTCGAGCAACTCCGCCTCGCCGGCTCCCGCGCTCCGCTCTGGATACGCAATACCCCCGAAACCTCCGTCCACGGCGACCCGTCGTTCCTCTCGCGCCTCCTCGACTCCGCCATTCTCACCGGTTCGCTCCTCTGCGATGGCCTCGGTGATCTCGTTTCCATCGAAACCGAGCCCGATGCCACCCGCGCCACCAAAGTTGCCTACAACGTCCTCCAAGGTGCCGGCGCCCGCATCTCCAAGACCGAGTTCGTCGCCTGCCCTTCGTGCGGCCGCACCCTCTTCGACCTCCAGACGACCACCCAGCGCATCCGCGCGCAGACCGGCCACCTCAAAGGCGTGAAACTCGCCATCATGGGCTGCATCGTCAACGGCCCCGGCGAGATGGCCGACGCCGATTTCGGCTACGTCGGCGGCGCCCCCGGCAAGATCAACCTCTACGTGGGCAAAACCTGCGTCCAATACAATATCCCCCAGGCCGAAGCCGACGCCCGACTTATTTCGCTCATCAAAGAACACGGCAAATGGGCCGATCCCAAGCCCGTCACCCGCCCGTAACCCGCCCGTCACCGGATCGCCCGAAAACGGCCCCCGACGGTCAAGCCCCCCGTTCAGTATTTCACCCTTCACGCGTGCCACCCTAGGGAGAATCTCCGGCATAATACCCCCGGCCCTATACCCCGGCAGACCGCCTGCCGAAATCCCCTAACGCCCGTTTTCGTGGCAACCAAAAAAACGAAAAAACTTATCCGCAAAATCGGTGTGAATAACTTGTGGGAAAGTTGCTCTTGAAACCCTTTTCCGCTTCACCGTTATTCGCTCCTCGTTCGTTCCCAGCCTCTCCGTTCAGCAGTTCTTTACCACGTCCTTTTCGAGATCCCTCCGGCACCGTTTGTCCCCACGCTGATAAGCCTCTGCCCATCAATGATTTAAAAGCGTCTCTCGCTTACCTGAAAATCGCGATGGCCAGCCTCCCTCTTTCCCCCTTTCGCCGTGCCTGATGTTTCTCGTGATGACGTGCCTTCGACCGCCCTCGGAATGCTTGGTGTGAATAATCTCCCAGTCCTGCACCTCCTTCGTCCTCCGTTCGCCCTTCGTCCATGTCTTCAGCCGTCACCTCTCCGAGCCTTTGGGAAACCGTCAAAAGCGATTTCAAAGGGCTTTTCCCTGAAGACGTTTATCAACTCTGGTTTGAGCCGATTACCTGCATCGAGGCATCGGAGGACGCCCTGACCCTCGGCGTGCCCAACGATTTCGCCGCGATTTGGATCAACGACAACTACCTCGACCTGATCGTTCAGCGTCTCCGCCTCACCTCGGGTCGTCTGATCACGGTCAAACTCAAGAAATCCGGCACCTCCCAAGAAGCCCGGAACACGTTGAACGACGCGGTCGCCGCCCCCCGCGCCAAACCCGCCGCCGCCAAGCGCACAACCCGCTACGACGAAAAAGGCACTGCCTACGTGGGCTTACTCAACCCGCGCAACACCTTCGAGACGTTCGTCGTCGGCTCCAACAACCAGATGGCGCACGCCGCCGCCATGGCCGTCGCCCAGTCCCCCGCGCAGGCCTACAACCCCCTCTTTCTCTACGGCGATACCGGCCTAGGCAAGACGCACCTGATGCACGCCATCGGCCACGCCATCCTCCGCGCCAAGCCCGACACCAAGGTCGCCTACCTTTCCACGGAAAAGTTCACCAACGAGTTCATTCAGGCCCTCCAGGAAAACCAGCTCACCAAGTTCCGCCAACGCTACCGCTGCGTGGATGTTCTCCTGGTTGACGACGTGCAATTCCTCGCCGGCAAAGAGCGCATCCAGGAAGAGTTCTTCCACACCTTCAACGACCTGTTCGAATCCAGTAAGCAGATCATCCTTTCCAGCGACCGCCGCGCCGCCGAGATCCAGAAACTCGAAGCCCGCCTCGTCTCCCGCTTCGAGTGGGGACTCCCCGCCGACATCCAGGCGCCCGATTTCGAGACCCGCCTCGCCATCCTCCGCACCAAGGCCGCGACGCTCAAGTTCAACATCCCCGCCGATGTCGCCAACTTCATCGCGCAACACATCGCGAAGAACATCCGCCGCCTCGAAGGCGCGCTCATCAAAGTCGCCAGCTACGCCACCCTCACCGGCAAGCCCATCGACATGGCCGCGACCGAGATGCTCCTGCAGGACGTGCTGATGGAGCAGGCGCAGAACCAGCTCACCATCGAGATCATCCAGAAACGCGTGGCCGATCACTACCAGATCCGTCACAGCGACATGACCAGCAAGCGGCGCCCCAACAACATCGCCATCCCCCGCCAGATCGCGATGTATCTCACCCGCTCGCTCACCAAGCACTCGCTCCAGGAAATCGGCGACGCCTTTGGTGGCCGCGACCACGGCACCGTGATCCACGCCTGTAAATCGGTGGATAACATGCTGGAGCAAGACACCACCGCGCGCGGTGCGATCGAGTTCCTCCGCACGCAGCTCAGCCGCTGAACGGTCTGCCGTTGCAGACGGCCACTCCGGTGGCGGTCGTAGCCACGAGCGCCAGAGAGTGGTCGCTTGAATCAACAGGGCGGCTAGGATACCAATCGCCTGTAAAAGTTAGCCTATCACCGTGCTCGATGTAGCCCCGACCGCTGGTCGGGGCCCTCGATAAAACCCCGACCAGCGGTCGGGGCTACATTAGTCCGCAGTCTAAACGATAAGGGGCGTTGGTATGACACTTGAAATACCCTAAACCCGGAGGCAATCAGCGCACGCGGCGACGACGAGTCGCAGCGAAGCCAAGCAGGGCCAGGCCAGCGATGGCGGCGTAGGACGAGGGCTCAGGAATCGCGCTGGCGATGGTCACCCGGTAGGCGAGGAACATCGTGTCGTTGGCCACGGGCAGTCCGTTGGCGGTGACGACATCAATCGGGGCATTCAGCGTGTCGTTAAACCCGTTCATAATCGTGGCCCCGCTGATGAAGTCGTTGTCGTTGGCAACGAAGAGAAAATATTCGTTAAGGGTGCCGGTGGGGACAAGAGACAAGCCCTCCCACTTCTCGGAGAGTGAGTTCGCGTTAGCGTTAATGCCTGAGTTTACGTTGAGATCGAACTTCCCGAGCTGAAACGTATTCAGGAGGTTGATAGCCTCGCTCCAGGTCACGGCGGTGATGCCGGGGCTGAGGGTGCTGCCGCTCGGGGTGATGTCGCCCGTGGTGGCGTCGAACCCCGTGCCGGCGATATTGGTCGCGGCAGCGAGATCGACGAGGAGGATGCTCTTATAAACGGGTGCTGAGGTGGTGCTGGTGCCCTTGCCGTTGCCTTCGCGGGAGAGCACCAGGATGTGGGTGGAGTCGAGCACCACGATCTCGCTTTGGGCAAACGTCCTGTTGGCGGCGCCGACACCGGTGTCATTGCCGATGGGCAGCTGCAGCACGTATTCGGCGGATACAGCGGTGGGGGCCGTGTTGGAACTCACGTCCCAGACCATCAAGCGGGCGTTAAAGCGGCCCTGGTTGCCGGTGCCGGTATCCTGCACGAGGGCGCTCTGCATGAGACCGAAGAGTTTGGTGCCGTCGGGCGAGACGCTCAGGCCCTCCATGCCTTGGTTACCGCGGCGGCCGGTGTTGGGTGTGACCTCGGAGCTGTAGTTGGCGGAGCCGGAGAGCGTGGGCACCGAGGCGGCGGGTTTGCCGAGCACGCCGTCGATGACCTTGGAGCTGTTGAAGTGGTAAACGTTGGCACCGTATTCGTCGCCAATCCAACCGGAGCCGTCGGCCTTCAGAACGAGGGCCTCGGCATCCATCGCGATCTTGTTGATCGCCGTGGTCATACCGGTGGTGGTGTTGGTGCCGGCACCGTTGGAGACGGTCACATAAGGCACGGAAGCACCGGCAAAGGCGGTGCTGGTGTCGGGCACGAGACCGGTGGTGGTGCGGAGGGTGACGCCCGCGCCCGGGTCGGAGTCATAGCTGAACTTAACGGAGTTGGCGGCGTTGTAAGTCAGCGCGAACTGGTTTTGGGCCACGCCGGACGTAGCGACACCGGTGTAGGGAGTGAACGTGAAATCAACGGCCTGAATGCGGGCGGCGTAATTTGAAAAGGTCGTGCCGTTGTAGCCGCGGTCAGGGAGGACGTTGAACGTGCCTGAGTAGGCGCCGCCGCCTTGGTTGGTCCAGCCGGTGACCTGGAGGCCGGAAACCGATCCCAAGGTCTCACCCCAGGCGTCAGTGGCGGCTGCGGCAATACGACCTACGCCGACAAGGCCTTGATTGGTGAACGTCAAGCCACCGACGGTGGTGGACGCGATGGCCGACGAGTTAACGACATTTGTGCCGACGAGGGTGAGGTTGGAGGAACTAACCTGGCCCCGTGAGAACGGGGCCGCAACGAGTAGCACGGCAATGCCGGCGAAGGAGGCGAGGAGTGGATTATTCATGAGTGAGCAATCCATACATGCGGTGTAAATAGGCGGTTCGCACGACCGGCACTGTTAAGTTACGGTGTCGTCAGTCACCCGACCGTCACGCGGAAAGCTATCTTGATTTCCGGTAAGCCACTCCGGGGCTCCGAGTTGAGATTGGGTAGCCTGCGGGTTGAAGTTTGATTACGACGAAAGGGCGTTTAGCCTGTCTCTTCGTTTTCAATTTTTCATCTTCACACCATGTCGCTCACACCCGAACAAGCCTCCTCCGTCTCCAACTGGGTCGCCGCCGGAGATAACCTCTCTGCAATCCAGAAAAAGCTCCGCGAGCAGTTCAACATCGCTCTCACCTACATGGACGTCCGGTTCTTGGTCGACGACCTGAACCTCCAGCTCAAAGACCCGCCCAAGAAGGTCGACACCAGCGACGTCAGCAAACCCCAGCCCAAAGCCACCGCCGCGCCCGCCCCTGGAGCCGGGACGTCCCCGTCCCGGTCCGAAGCCGACCCCGACGCGCTCCCTGGCGATGAAGCCCTCGCCGACGACGAAGCCGCTCCGCTCCCCG
Source organism: Rariglobus sp. (assembly GCA_031412735.1). Lineage (GTDB taxonomy): Bacteria > Verrucomicrobiota > Verrucomicrobiia > Opitutales > Opitutaceae > Rariglobus. Next base: position 34,352 of record JANODO010000027.1, read on the forward strand.
GCGGCAGCGTGATTCTGGATGTCGACAGCGTGACGCTGATCCCCGGTGCCATCGCGAGCGGTAAAGTTACCTTCAGCGACGGCGTGACGGGCAAGTGGATCATCGACCACCAAGGCCGCCCCGGCTTCACCGAAATCAGCCAGCCCGGCTATCGCCCCACGCCTGAAGACGCCAAGTCCTTCATGAACCAACTCGAAGCCGAGCTCCAACGCCGCGGCCTGTAATCCGAAGGTAGGGCGGGGACTCCGTTCCCCGCCGAGAGAGGCGCGGAAGGGAATCCCATCCCTTCCCGCCCACACCCACGACCCGACGACTACCCCGTCGGGTTTTTTTATTTTCCCATAAGCCGGTCGATGTCCACGCGCTCGAACACAAAGTAAAAGACGCTAAGGCGGATACAGTTAACACAATCGATT
>JANODO010000028.1:0-1530 GCA_031412735.1 Rariglobus sp.
GACGCTGATCGAAAAGATCCTCGCCCGTCCGCACGCGCCGGTCGTCATCATGATGACGGCTTACGGTTCCGTGGACGCCGCCGTCGAGGCGATGAAGCGCGGCGCTTACGACTTCATCACCAAGCCGATCAATATCGACCGGCTCGAGATCCTGATTCACCGCGCGCTGCGCTCGAAGAAGGTCGAAAAGGAAGTCGTGGAGCTGAAGCAGCAGGTCGAGAAGCACTACGGGCTCGAGCGGCTCATCGGCGAGTCCGCGGCGATGCAGAGCGTCTTCGACACGATCAAGCAAGTCGCGCCGACCCGCGCCACGGTGCTCATCCAGGGCGAAAGCGGCACCGGCAAGGAACTCGTCGCGCAGGCCCTGCATGCCTTGAGCGGACGCCCGAAGCCGAAATTCGTCGCCGTGCACTGCGCCGCGCTCACGCCGGAGCTGCTCTCGAGCGAACTCTTCGGCCACGAGAAAGGCGCCTTCACCGGAGCCATCGAACGGCGGATCGGGCGCTTCGAGCAGGCGAACGGCGGCACCATCTTCCTCGATGAAATCGGCGAGATCGACGCGCTCACTCAGGTGAAGCTGCTCCGCGTGCTCGGCGAAGAGCGCGCCTTCGAACGCGTCGGCAGCAACACGCCCATCAAGGTCGATGTCCGCCTCGTCGCCGCGACGAACAAAGACCTCACGAAGATGGTTCAGGCGGGCAAATTCCGCGACGACCTCTTCTTCCGTCTGCATGTCGTGACGATCCAGATGCCGCCGCTGCGCGCGCGGAAAGAGGATATCCCGCTGCTCGTCCGCGCGTTCCTGAAGCAGTTCTCCGAAGAAAACGGCAAGCCCGTCACGGAGCTCACCGCCGATGCGATGCAGGCCATCCTCCGCTACGAATGGCCCGGCAATGTCCGCGAGCTCCGCACGGCGATCGAGCACGGCGTCGTGATGACCTCCGGCCCGAAGATCGGCCTGCGCGATCTTCCGGCACCTGTGCGTGAGAGCGGACTCGCCACCGCGGGCAAGGTCACTGCCGCCAACTTTGTCCCACTCCAGCCCGGGGAGCATTTCAATTTACACCAGACCGAGCACCGATTGATCCTTCAGGCCCTCGAAGAGACGGGCGGAAACGTGACGCGAGCGGCGAAGAAGCTCGGGATCAGTCGGCGCACCCTTCACCGCAAACTCAAAGAACTGAAAGCACCTACCGATGGCGTCTGAAGTCCAAGTACAGGAGATCGTTCACAGCCTCGAGGAGGGGAAATGGAAGCCGTGGATTCAGGTCGCGGTGCTGCTCGCGGCCGTCGCGTTCGTCGTGAATCTGTGGTTCTTCCGCGACGCGGGTTTCCGCGGCTTCGGGCATCCGGTGGCCATGGATCAGGCGCAGATCTCGCGCGAACTCGCCCGGGGCAATGGCTTCTCGACGAAGTTCATCGAAGTCGCTTCCGATGTGAATGCAGGGATGGCTGAGTACGTCGTCGGCCGCGTGCAGGCGATGCTCGCAGGCCGCCAGTCGCCGTCACTCGACGGCGCGCGAGTGCTGT
>JANODO010000029.1:0-8748 GCA_031412735.1 Rariglobus sp.
GTCCTTGGCGAAGGCCTTGTAGTCGGCCACGGGAATCTGGCCGTTCTTCATGATCCACTTGCCGATGCCGCCGATTTTTTTCCCCTGCCATTCGCCGGCGGGCACGGCGTAAACGCCCCAGTGGATAAACATGCCAAAGCGGGCCTCGCGGAACCACTGGGTGCGGTCGGCGGGGACGGACTGCGCAAAGGCGGCGGTGGCGGGAAGCACCGCGAGAATAAGAGAACAAAGGAGGGAGCGGGGATTTTTCATGAGAGGAAGGGAAAGCGGGGGTTATTCAGTCGGGGTAAGCCAGAGGCGGCGGAGGCGCGGTCCGCCCTTCCAGCCCTCTCGCACGGGCTTGAGCTGGAGAGTGGTTTCGCGGTCGGTGAAATCGATCTCGCCAAGCGTGATAACCTGCCACGCGGTTGGCTCTGAGAGTAATAGGCCCCGAAGCGCAGGCCCTCGGCGCGGACGGCGGCCGCAAGCGGCGCGAGCAGATCGCGGACGGCGGCGGAGGCCTTGACGGCATTCCAGTCGCTGGCAGCGGAGTCGTAGAGGGCAAAGTCGTCGGGGTGCTTGGCGGTGACGACGACGTATTTCATTCCGGCCTCGCGGGCGAGTTTAGCCCAGGCCTGCGGTTCGTAGCGGGAAGCGGTGAATTGCGGAGCGAACGCGCGGTAGTCGGCGGAAGGAATCGAGAGCAATCGAGAGATCCACTCGCCGCCCTGGGTCGGGGAGACCTTGCGGCCGTTCCATTCGCCGGCAGGCACGGCGTAGACGCCCCAGTGGATGAAGAGACCGAAGCGGGCTTCGCGGAACCATTGGGTGCGGTCAGCGGAGGCGGGAGCGGCGTTGGCGGACGGTGAGGTTTCGACCGCCAGGAAAGCGGCAGCTGACAAGGCGAGTGCGATAACGGAGCGGCGGGGTTTCATCGTTTCAGGGCTTAAACGGTAAAAAAGAGCGCGAATTCGGGCTGAATGGATGGGGTTAGCCTGACAGCGCGGAGCGATACCATGCCAAGGTGAGGGTTAAAGAAAGGCTACGGGGGGAGACGACCGACTTCTTTGCGGAAAAGGCCAAAGGCCGAGGGTAGACGTAGTTCTAAAGTATTTTCCCGACTCGCCGCGAGAATATTTGCTCCATTTTGCATTTTTTATAACAATTTAATGCAAAAAATAGAGCGATCTCGGCTAGCACTACTCTGTTAAGTTCCAGCTGCGGGTCAGTTCGCGCGTCGGATTCGGAGTGGGTTAACCCCTTATGGAATCGGCCAATGGGCCGCTTCTTTGGGAGCAGCCTCTCGCCAATGGCTCCGGCGATTGAGCGGAGGCGCGGCTAATGCCGCGGTTGGACTTTCGTCTGGTGTAGGCCCGACCGGTGGTCGGGCGTCTCCCGGAAACCCCGCCCACCGGTCGGGGCTACATCGGGCCATACTAAAGTCCCATAACGAGTTGTAATTGATATAAGGAGGGCGAGGAGCTCATCCGCCGTTCCGCTAAGCACTCCGAACGCGGCGGAGTCGCCGAGCGATTTTCGGATCGGAAAAGTATAAAAGCACCAAGCCGCTGGTAAGACCGCGCCACGTTTATGGAAAAGTTTGAGGCGGTGCTTCTACGGGATAAAAACCTGCCGGGTCACAGGGGTGGCAGTTTGGATCTTGGGGTCGAGGGCGCGGCCCCAGTTCCAAGCGCCGACGGTGATCTTCACCGGCCGTTTGGCGCGCGGCGGGAGGGGCGTGAGCCGGAGGGTATTGCCCTCAATCACCGCCGGACCTTCGATCACAAAAAAATCCACCGGGAGCCCCGCGCTGGATACAGCCCGAAGCGGAATCGCGTTTTCTCCTGGTGGCGGGAGAGCGAGCGGGGCGAAGTCGATGGTGTGCGCCGCACCTTCCTTAAGGCGCGCGCCGTGTCTGATCGTAGCGGGCTGTTCGTAAAGTGCGTGGGTGTCGTCGCCCGGGTGGGACGCGATGACCATCACGCTGTCCGAGGGTTTGACCCAGGAAAAGCGGTCCATCGCGGGGCGGAACGTATCGGGACCAAGCTGCTTGCCACCGCCCGACCAGCCCCCGATGAGGCGGTAGCTCACGGGGCCCGTGGCGTGGCTTAAGGCGCGCGGGGCGGGCCGGGAAAAATCAGGCGAAGTGCGGTCAAGAAACCCCGCGCGCACGCGGAAACTCGCGCCGTCCTCAAGCGGGCGGAAGGGCACATCTATCATCCAACCCGGGGGCAGCGGCTGGTCGCCGTCGAGGAACGTGAGTTGTTGAAACGCCTTGCCCTTGTGCCGGGCACCGAAGGCGTCGTTGGCCCGCGCGAGCTCCTCGTCGAGATGCCAGAAGGCCAGGGATGAATCACCGGCGTAGTCGCGGGCGCTTGCCGTCGCGTAGCGCGGCGGGCCGAAGAAATTTACGTCGGTGAGCCAGCCCTCTGTTTGCGGGATATCGCGCAGCCGGGGGAATTCGCCGGCGGGCGGAGGATCGGCCGGAATGCGGGCGCGGGCCGCTTTCTCGATGAATAGGGCAACGTAGGCGGCGAGCTCATCATACCAGCTGAAGTGTCCGGTGCCGGGCTCGACCAAGGCACTCATGAGGGCGTTGTGGCCGCGGGCGCGGAAATCGAGCAAACCGCCGCGCACCCAACGCCAGTGGTATTCCGGCGTGCGCACCGGGTTGCCCCAGGCCTCGTATTGGCCGGTGACGACGAGCACGGGGATGTTGTTAAGGATCGCGCCCCCGTCGCCCTGCTGGGGCTTGATGCCCTCGGGCGGGCCGATGGGCGCGGCCTTGAGACCGATCACACCAAAGCAGCGCTCCGGGAGGGCGTAGCCCAGGTGCCAGGCAAAGATCGCGCCGCCACTGTGGCCGAGGGCGAGAAGCGGGGCTTGGGCGAGCTCGCCGTAACCCGAGACATCGGCGAGCCCGTCGAGGATGGCTTGGAGGCGCTTCCTCCCCTCGCCTCCCTCGTGCAGGCCTGTGCCGATCCCGATGGTATTCTTCATATCAAGGACGAGCGCGAGACCGGCGCGGGTGGCGGCAGCACGGATGGCGGGGTCCTCCAGCACGTTTTTCTCCAGGATGACCTGCCCGCTGAGGACGACGCCCCGGATGTAGGTGCACTCCGGTGGAATCCAGAGAAAGGCCCGGCCCTTGCCCTCGGCCGTGGGGATAGAAAACTGCCATTCGGTCGCGCGGGCGAGGGACGGCAGCAACAAGCCCAGCGCAAACAACCCGGCACGCAGGCCACCGACCGGAGCCCGGCGAAAGAGGGCTCGTGCATTCAGATTACGGATACTGGCAAGGAGTGTCATGCGGTTGGGAGTAATACAAGTTATGGGATGAAGTGAGACCTTCTTCGGGTGTAGGCCCGACCGGTGGTCGGGCGTTCTTCAGAGACCCCGACCTCCGGTCGGGGCTACATGCCTCACATCCGGTTCGAAACTGTGCAGTCCATGGTCCACGTCGGTGTGTATAGGCTATGGGTATCTTAAACGGGTTGAGAAACCGATTCACCGCCCCGGTGGCGGACCGAAGCCCTCGGGACCGGGCAGGAGCGCGGCAAACGCCGGCGGGAGCCAAGTTGATTTCCACGTGTGGCCCCAAGCCATGTCGCGTAACTCAGTGTGGGGAATGCGATGATGGCGCAACGTCATGAGCAATGCCTCGGTGCCCAGCCGCGCGTCGGGGCCGCCGATCAACACGGCCAGCGGGCGCTTGGCGGCGGCGAGCGCGGTGCGCTCGCGCGCGAACAGCGTGGCCGGGTTGAGCGCGTCGTAGGTTTCACGCGTGCCGTAGCACAAGGCAAAGCCCCACTCCCGCCACTGTTTCTCGTCGGGCACGCCCCACCAGTTTTCGAAGACGGCGGCGGCGCCGAATTTTTCGGGTTCAAGAATGTAGAGCTGCAGCGCGCCAAGGGCCGACTTGCTGAAGCCGATCAACGCGCGACCTCGCGCGGTGGCGAGCGTCGGGTAGGTCGCATCGACAAAGGGCACAACTGCTTCGGAGACGTGGCGGTTTTGCCGCAGCGAGGGGTCGAGAGGGTTATCCCCGAACCAAGGCAGAATCGGAAACGACGGCGTGACGAGGATGACCTGATGGCGGTTGGCCAAATCATAACGGCGCGCCTCGTCGAGCGGGTGTCCCCAGTTGCCGCGCGTGCCGGCGTTGACCGGCAACACATACACGACCGGGTAACGACGGCCCGCGACCAGCGGGTCGGGCACGAGCACCTCGACCTTGTTTTCGCCGGATATAAAATCGCTCGTGACCGTCCAGCTCTCCGTGCCCGGGAGCCCCGGTTCGGCGTCACGGGTGGCCTGCCACGGCTCGGCTCGGACAGAGCCAAGGGACAACGTTGCGCAGGTCGCGGCCAGGCGGATGAGCGGTGAAAGGCGCATGGAGAGGATCAGAGGCCGTGGGTGAGGCGGTTGTAGAGCATGACGCGCATGATGTCCTCGGGAGGCAGCGCGCGGCTATAGATGGCCAGTCCCGCAAACGCGGTCTCGGCGTCGCCATAACCGTTGGTGCCGCCCAGCCGGAGTTCGCGTCCGAGGCGCAGCGGCTGATCGCTGATCGTGTCCTCCATGATGAGCAGCCCTTCGCGGTAAAGGCTGAGCTTGGCGCCGTCATAAGTGACCGCGAAGTGCGTCCAGCTTCCGAGCATCGAGGTCGGCAAGGCGGCGAAGCCCCACCGGCCGGCGGCGTTAAAGCGCAGCCCGCCCTGGAGGATGTCGAATCCGAAGCCGTCCTTGCTGCCCAGGGAGATCACGCTGCCCATGTTCGCGTTGAGTTCGGTGCGGACCCAGAAAGCGACGGTGAACGGCTGCCCTTTCTCCGGAACCACCTCCGCGGGGAGGGCAACCTTGACGCCGGCCTCGGCGATTTCAAACGCGGGGCGGCCACCGGGGCCGGGCACGGCACGACCGGGCGCGGCGGGCAGCGCCGGTGCCTGCGGGAGGCTGCCGCGCAAGGCCGGGAAAGCGCCATCTTTGGCCGAGGCGAAGTTCCATGAGGCCATAAAGCCGCCGAGTCGCTCAGGCGTGAATCCCGTGGTCAACAGCGCGGAGCTGCGGGCGGGGAATTCGCGCAGACGCGCGGCGAGCGCATCGGAGGCAGGATCGGCGAGCGGGGCCACGGGACGGTTGATCGCAGCGAGCTCGCGTCCGTCGCGCGTAAGCACCAGGTCGGTCTTGCCGGAGGCACCGGGCTGAAGGGCGATAATATCGCGCTGGTCGGGGAAGACCACGGCGAGTTTGCGCTCCTTCGCGTGCCACGTGGTGGCGGGGAGCGGATCGCCGATGCGGAACGCGTGGAGCAACACCTTGAAGTCGGGCGCAGGCGCGCGGAAGCGGATGGAGAGCAGGTTCATCTTGTCACGCTCTCCGAAAAACGTCGGCAGGCGTTCGCCGCGGGCTTCCAGCATGCGCACCAGCAGCGCGGGCTCGCCCGGGCGCGGTGTGCCCTTCTCGTCGAGCGAGGCTTTGCCGACAAGCAGGATGTCGCCGGGCGCGCCGACCTTGCCGGAGGCCGGGAGGGCGACCACGTCGCGCTCGAGCGTGAGATTCCAGTCGTAGCGGGCCGGCAGGCCGTCGCGTTCGATGTCGTCCACCACGAGCACATAGGGGCGCGGACCGCGCACCAGGCCAGCGGTGCGGAAGGCGCGCAGGACGGGGGTGTTGACCTGGCGGACCAACGGGTTGAGCAGTCCATCGAAACCGATCCATGAAGCGTTGAATTTCAGGGGACGCGTGAACACCGGGTTGTCGCGCTTAAGCCAGGCGAAGTCGTTGAACGATTGCTCCACCAACTGCCAGCCGCGGCCGGTGTCCACCCGGTCGGCGAGCACATCCTCGCGCGTAACGCTGTCGCCACCATCGCGATTGCGCGACGTGTGTTTCCAGGCCCAGTCCCAACTGTATTTGGAGTCGCCAACGATGAAGGTGGCGTCGGGCGTGTCCACGTAATCGACCACGCGCGCCGGGGTGCTGGCGTTTTGCTCGGCCTCGTCGATGAGCACGGTGTTCATCGCCCAGCCGCCGTTGTCTTTGTTGGGGATAGTGACCCACGCACGCCCTTGGCCGGAGAGCATGAGACCGTTGCGGTCGCGGTAAGGATGGCCGCCGCTGGCTCCGCGCACGTGCATGGTGAGAAACGTCGCATCTGTCTTCCAGGACGAGCGGGTCATGAGCAGGGCGCGCTGACCGCAAAAGAAGGTCGGGCCTAGGCCCAGTGTCTCGGGCGAGACCTCCGGGGTGTAGGCGGTGGCGAAGATCGCGGAGGTCAGCGCCATGTGCCAGTGAAAGTGGAGCGATGCGGGCAGCTTGCTGTAGTCATCGCCGACCAATGCGCGATAGACGAAGTCCGTCGTTTTGTCGCCCGGGAACAAATAACGCGCGACCACGAGGTCTTGAGGCGTGGTGAAACCTCCGCCCATGCCGCCGAGGATGTCGAAGACCGCAAATTTATCCCGCGTGGGTAGCATCGCGAAGGCGGAAAATTTGCCGTAATAGGCGCGAGGGAGCGGATGGTGGCTGAGGGGCTCTAGGCCGTATTTATGGCCCACGCGGTCAAAGGCGACGACCGCGTCGAGGCCGAAGAGCAGCTTGCCTTCACCCTCGAAGGCGGCGCCACTCTCGAAGAAGCTGTAGGTAAAAAAATTTCTCCAGCCGCGGTAGAGCCCGAGGAACTTCAGGTCGTTGAAACCGGGTTCGCCCTCGATCGCCATCAGGTCGAAAGCCCAGTAGGAAAAGGTCGCCCAGTTGCTCCGGCTGGCTTCGGCGTTGTTGAAGGTGCCGTAGTTGTCGGCCCACGACGAGAGCAGCGCGAGTTCGGTGCGGACGAAGTCCTGCTCCTCGGGGGTCATCCAGTTAAAGGTGAAATCGTAGATGAAACCGAGCGCGCAGGCAGCCGAGCGGGAGGTAGACGGCCGGGGAGGCTTCCCTTCTTCCGCAGGTTTGTCGTCTTTGGCTCGTCGCTCCTGTTCAAGACGAACGGCCGTGAGCGTGGCTTTGATCAAGGTGCGCGCGGCGGGAGCGTCGTCATCAATCAGACAGCGGAAGGCTTCGGTGGCGGCGGGTTTGAAAAACTCGGCGGGCGCGGTCTTCTCGAAATAAGCGGGGCGTCCGCCCTCGGCCAGGATCTGGTAATAGTTTTCGCGCTTCGGCGAATAGCCGCCGATGCGAAACAGATCAGGCACCCGGCCGCGGCTCCCGTGGAAACCGTTGGCCCAGTCGGGCTGGGCGTAGTCGGCTTTTTCGTCGTAGGTGAGTTTCAGCGCATGGGTCCATGCGAGAATGTTTTTCCAAGCCTCCTGGCCTCCGCGGTCTCCTTTCAGTCGCTGGCGCAACGCGGGGAGATCTTCGGGCGAGAAAAAGATTCGCGGGTGCACGCCGGGCGCGGGCACGCGGCCCACCGGGCGAACGCCTTCGCCGCTGAAAGGCACCAACGAGGCGCCAAAATCGCGCGGGTGAAAACGCGTCCACGGCACGGGATCTTTGTCGTGATAAGACCAGACTTTTTTGTCCCGGTAGGCGGAGGCGGCGACCAGCGGGTCGATGCCGGCGGGCACAGGGTTGGCACCGATCAAGGCAACTGGGAATATCGAGACGAAGAGTAAGGCGGTGGAGCGAGTCAGGAGGGGCATGGGGTAGAAAGCGGATGAAGGGGTTCGGGGCGGATTTGACTCAGGGCGTGGGGGCGCGCGGCGCAAGGCAGACGACGCTTACGGGTCCGAGCAGGCCAGCGGGTAGCGAAGGCTCGTCGGCAGTAAAGTAATTCCACGTGACGAAGGCGTGCCGTCCGGCGGACGGCCCACGGCCTTGCCGCAGCTCGGGGAGCCGGCCCGCGACGCGGAAGGATGCGGTGACGCGCGCCGCCGCCTCGGCTTGGTGGGCGACAAAGGACAGCTGCGGGCCGTCGGCGGCATCGCAGCGTTCAGTCGCGCGCACGGCACTGGCGTTTTTCCCTTGGAAGGACACGAGAGGATGGTCGAGACCGAGCGCGCGCAGGGCCGGGCTTAGCGGGAAGTGGCAGAGGTTTTTTCGGCCGTGATAAGCACGGCGGCGCCGAGGCCGGTGCGGCCGTCGTTGTCTGCCTGGACCAGGAGGGTGAGCACGCGCCGGCCCTGGCCGGGGGGCAAGTCCAGGCGCAGCTCGGCGGGCGCCGCGTCGGTTTTTTCAGCGATCTTGGTTCCATCCAGCCAGACCTCGGCGCGGCCAAAAAGGCTGCCGAAGCTGACTTGGCCGCCGCGCTCGCTGATGCCCTTCCACGGGGTGAAGCTGGACCGGTAGAGTGCCCACTGGCCATCGGGGATTTTTTGGGGGCTGCCGGGCGATACGGCGGACCAGGTGTTCATATCGGCGTCGGACATGGTCACGTTGGCATCGGGCTTGGCGGGCTGAGGCGGGGCAAAGCGCCAGCCGGTCACTGCAAAGCTAGGTTCGGCGGCGGAGACGGCGGGCGACAACGACACGGTGCGCACGTCGAGGGTGGTTTCGGAGGTTTTCAAGCCCGGGGATTCGGCGCGGATGAGAGCCGGGCCGGAGCCCGGTTTGGAGCGCACGATGAGTTGGGCGAGGCCGTGGAAGACCTGGCGTTGCGGGCCGTGTTCGGGCTCGTGGCTGTTGTGGTTGCCGTTGCCGTGGCCGATATTTTCGGCGGGGCCGGAGACGGTGAACGTGATCAGGTTGGCCGAGCGCGGCACGACGCGGCCGGCGGCATCCACGACGGAGACGGTGACGGGCAGGGCGTCGCGGCCATCGCCGGCGAGCCAA
>JANODO010000030.1:0-5554 GCA_031412735.1 Rariglobus sp.
CCACGCATTTTCCCGGGCTATGGTGTGCGGCGACGCCCGGCGCCGGCTTCGCGGAAACGCCGATCTTTACCCGCGCGCTCTCGCCTGGCCGCGAACCACGTCAGCCGTGGGAGCCAACCCTGTGGCGTCAATTCGACGCGACCGGCATCGCGGGCAACCTATTCAATGTCCCAACGCTCGCTTACGCCGGGGCCCTCGACGGACAGAAAGGGGCGTCCGACTTGATGGAGGCGGCTACGAAGGCCGCGGGCGTCGGGCTCGATCGATTTATCGGCCCCGACACCGCGCACAAGTATCACCCCGAAACCAAAGCGGCGCTCACGAAGCGTTTCGAGGAACTCATCGCCCGAGGCCGGGAAAAAGTGCCGCGGGAAGTGCGGTTCAGCACGTACACGTTGCGTTACGCGGAGTCGGCCTGGCTGCGCATCGAGGGCATGGATCAACACTGGGAGCGGGCCGATGTAATAGCGCGGCTCTCCCCTGACAACACCGTCGCCGTCGAAACAAAAAACGTCAGCGCGTTGGCGCTTCACCTCGCGCCAATCGCGATCATGATCGACGGCCAACCCGTGAAGATGGCCGCGCCGCAGGGCCCGCGGGTGCTCCTGCAAAAAGTGAATGGCCGGTGGCGAAGCACGGCGGACCCTGAGGCGGGCCTGCGCAAACGACCTGGCCTAACCGGACCGGTGGATGATGCGTTCGTGGAACCGTTCCTCTTCGTCCGGCCGACGGGAAAACCCCTGCATCCGGAAACGGGCGCATGGGTCGAAAGCGAGCTGACGGCGGCGCGAACCCTTTGGCGCGATGTCTTTCGGGGCCACGCGCCGGTGAAATCCGACCTTGAGGTGACCGATGCCGACATTGCCGTTAATAATTTGATTCTCTGGGGAGATCCTTCATCCAACGCCGTGCTCCGCCGGGTGCTCGCGCAGCTGCCCGTGAAATGGGACGCGCAGTCCCTCACTTTCCAGGGCAAGGCTTACGACGCCAAGCATCACGCCCCGATCCTGGTCTTTCCAAATCCGCTCAACCCGAACCGTTACATCGTCCTCAATAGCGGCATCACCTTCCGTAGCGAAGGCTACGGCAACAACGCCCTGCAGACCGCAAAGCTGCCGGACTGGTCCATTGTCGACCTCCGCACGTCTCCGGGCCCACGCTGGCCCGGCAAGATCGCGGATGCCGGCTTCTTCAACGAATCCTGGAAATAAACACCATGCGCGCGTCTCTCCTCCTCCTCAGCATTTTTGCCATAAGCACCCCGGCAATGGCCGGCACGATTTCGACGTTCGCCGGAAATGGCACCAAGGGCTTTTCGGGCGACGGTGGGCCGGCGAGCGCCGCCCAGCTGTCCGATCCCAACGGCATTGCGCGCGGACCCGACGGCGCATTGTATATCTGCGACACGACCAACCACCGGATTCGCAAGGTCACGAGCGATGGCCGCATCACCACGGTCGCGGGGAGCGGAGTGAAAGGCTTTGCCGGCGATGGCGGACCCGCGCTGAAAGCGCAGTTGAACGAACCGTACGAAGTGCGCTTCGACCCTGCGGGCAACGTGTGCTGGGTGGAGCGACTGAGCCATTCGATTCGCAAGCTGGACATCAAGACCGGCCGCATCAGCACGCTCGCGGGCACGGGCGTGGCAGGCTACTCTGGCGACGGCGGCGCGGCGATATCGGCGCAGCTAAATGAACCGCACAGCCTGGCGTTTGATCGCGCGGGCCATCTTTACATAGCGGACGTGAAAAATCACCGGGTGCGCAAGGTCGACGCCAAGACCGGGCTGATCACGACGATCCTGGGCAACGGCAAACGCGAGCCCACGCCGGACGGCGCAGCTTTGTCGGCCGAGACTCCGGTTTCCGGACCACGCGCCCTGGACGCCGACCGCGCGGGCAACCTCTGGCTCGCTCTCCGCGAGGGCAACGCCGTTTACCAACTCGACCTGGCGGGCAGGCGGGTCGTACACATCGCGGGCACTGGCCAGAAGGGCTCGTCCGGGGACGGCGGCCCGGCCAAGATCGCCCTGATGAATGGGCCCAAAGGCATCGCGGTCGGACCGAAGGGAGATATCTACGTTGTGGATACAGAGAATCAAACGATCCGGGTGATCGATCACGCGGGCACCATCGCGCGCCTGGCTGGCAACGGTACTCGCGGCGATGGCCCCGAGGGCGACCCGCTGACCTGCGCGCTCAACCGTCCCCACGGCGTTTTTGTTGATGCGGACGGCGCCGTGTTGATCGGCGATACGGAAACGCATCGCGTACGAATCGTTCGCTAACCGGCGAAGACAGCGTTTAGAACGACCCTGACTCGCGCCTGGCCGAAGTTTAGAGCGAAGCTGCGCTCCGCCTCCGCGCCTGCGGGTACTGGCCCTCTCGCGCCCGCATGAAAATAGCCGCGCCCGCCCTGAAAGCAGTTCCAGGCTTTACGAACGTTTGACACTCGTGCACATCAATCGGTGTCCCAGCCGGGCCGCCCTCCAGCGGCCGCTTCCGCCATGACTCCAGGTTTGCTCACCGAATCCATGCCCGATCGTGCCCCGATCACGGGGGGCGGAAGCTTTGCGCCCTGGCCAACGCTGCTGGTGGTGGATGCCGACATGGAGATGCTGGGCACCGTGGTCTGTCATTTTGAAAAGCGCGGGTTCCACGTGGCCGCCGCCGGCAGCGTGGCGGAAGCGAAAGATTTCTGCCACCGCCGACGCAACTGGACGCTCGCGATTTCGGATTATCACCTGCCCGACGGCACCGGATGGGAGCTATGTTGCTGGATCCAGGAACAGCCTGGCTGGGAAGCGATGCCTTTTCTGCTCACGTCAGGCAGTATCAACTGCTCGACGCTCTGCACAACCGCCGCTTTTCTTCCGAAGCCATTTCGTCTGGAGTCCCTTGAGCAGCGCGTCCGTACCTTGCTGCACCGCAAATCGGCGTGATGGCCGTTTGCGAAGCGAGCGCCGTGCGATGTTAGCTTAGCTCACCGAAGCGACTCGGTCGATCGAAGGTATGCGCATACCAATGGCGGAAGTGTTTTAGACTATTGTCATTGCGAGAGCTCGACCAAGCCCAAAAGCGGCTTGCGTGGAAGGTGCAATGAACTTTTCTGAGGTGAGTCGAAGCGGTGTCGCGCAGCGTGGCCGTGCTCTCTCTGGTGCCTTGTGCCCGTGTGCGAGAATGGTTCCGATGGCTGAGCGTGGTTATTTGGTGCGTTCGGGCGCGGGTCCGACAAGCCCCCTTAGCAGGTTTTCCTGTCCCAGTTCCCATTGGGCGTGGCACCGGTTCGACGATCCCACCATGATCCCAACCCTTAATCCACACGCTGGCGGTATCGACGCTGGCAGTACGCAGTTCTTCGTGGCTGTGCCGGACGGCACGGTCAGCGTTTTCGAGAGTTTCACCGCGGAGCTTTACCGCTTGCGCGATCATCTCAAGGCGCACGGCGTTACGACCGTAGCGATGGAGGCGACCGGCGTTTATTGGCTGGCGTTGTTCGAGGTGCTCGAAGCGGCCGGCATCGAGGTGTGCGTGGTCAATGGCGCGCACGTCAAAAACGTGCCGGGCCGCAAGTCCGACGTGCAGGACTGCCAATGGCTCCAACAACTGCATGCCCACGGGTTGTTGCGCAAAAGCTTCGTGCCGCCGGGAGCGATTCGCGCGCTGCGCAGCTACACCCGGCTGCGCGACGATCACATTCGCACCGGGGCGATGTATGTGCACCTGATGCAGAAGGCGCTCGATCAGCTCAACGTGAAGCTGCACACCGTCATCAGCCAGATTCAAGGTGTCTCCGGGCTGGCGGTGGTAAAAGCGATTATCGCCGGGGAGCGCAATGCGACCACGCTGGTCGAGCTTTGCGACGAGCGCATCCTCAAGACCAAGCGCGCGGCGGTGGAGCGTTCGCTGCAGGGCTTGTGGAAGGAGGAGCACGTGTTCGCGCTGAAACAGGCGCTGGCAGGCTGGGAGTTTTGCCAGGCGCAAGTGGCCGAATGCGACAAGGCCATCACCGCGCAAATGGCGGCGCTCACGCGCGATTTGCCCAAGCCGCCGCCGCCCGCCACCCCGGTCAACAAGGGCGGACGCCATCATGTGCCCGCGGTGCCCGAGCTCCACCACAGCCTGGTGACGCTCAGTGGCGGCTGCGACGCGGTGCAACTGCCCGGTTTCACCCCCGCCAACTGGTTGAAGCTGTTGAGCGAGGTGGGGACGGACCTGACGCGCTGGCGGAACGAAAAGGCGTTTACCTCGTGGCTGGGCCTGGCACCCGGCAAGAATCAATCCGGCAAGAGGAGCCGGCGGACGCGATACCGGCCGAAGACCGCCGCCGGGCAGGTCTTTCGCCTCGCCGCCCAGAGTATCGCTCGCAGCAAGTATCTCGCGCTGGGAGGATTTTATCGACGCCTGAAGGGACGCACCAGCGCCGCGGTCGCCAACCTCGCGACAGCCCGTAAACTCGCCGTCTTGTTCTACTACGCCATGCGCAATGGAATGGCGTACGTCGAACGCGGGCTCGAAGCCGAGGAGGCCATGTATCGCGAGCGACAGGAACGATTCCTCAAAAAGCGCGCCGCCGAACTTGGCTTTGCCATCGTTCCGGTCTCGGCCCAAACTACCTGAGTTCATTAGCAGGGACGCGGAGCTTGCCGCGGCAATCTAGCTGGATTGCTTCGTCGCTGCGCTCCTCGCAATGACAGTCAAAATATCATCAGCCGTTGGTATTATCCGAGGCATTCGGCTTTGGTGGCGGAGGCGCGGTGGAGAAATAATGCGCCGGGGAAGGTGCCGCTGAGGAGCGTGCGGCCGCGGCCGAAGCGGTGCTTGATGGCGGCGGTCTCGCCCTGGGTGATAGGTCAGAAGCGCCCGCTGACGCCGAGGGTGACGGCGAGGCCGTGGTAGCTGACGCTCTGAAGCTGGTCGGGTGCGCCGCGGAAGACGACCTGCGGCTCGTTGGTGAGGTTGTCGATGTCGCAGGTGAGATTCAGGTTGGGCCGGACCTGATACGCGAAGCCGAGGTTTGTGACCGTGCGGGCGGAGCGGTAGGTGTTCCGCCACGGCGTAGCGGCGGAGTAGGCGGTGAGGCGCTCGCCTGAATGGTTGACGAGGTAGCGCGTGCTGAACTTGCGCCAGCGCCAGGTCAGGCTGGCGTTGCCGGAGTGCGGCGTGAAGCCGGGGACCTGGCCGGTGCGGCGGACGGTCGCGCCGCCGAAATCGCCGTGAGTCGTGAGGTAGGTGTAGTTCACGAGCCCGCTGAGTCCGCGGAGAACGCCGGGAAGAAAGGTGAACTGCTGGCGGTAGTTGAACTCCCAGCCCTGCACGATGGCGGAGCCGGCGTTGCTGCTGGTGCGGATGAGATAGCCGCCGTAGTCGCCGCCGAAGCCGTTGTCGGGGCCGGCGGGCACGACGCCGCCATCCTGCCCGGTCACGAGGTAGTCCTTGATCGTCTTGTGGAAAAATCCCACGGAGAGATTGCCGACGGGCTCGAAATACCAGTCGAGATCGATGTCCCAGTTTGTGCTGGTCTGGGGCAGGAGGCTCGGGTTGTTGATGGTGAG
>JANODO010000031.1:0-9094 GCA_031412735.1 Rariglobus sp.
CGCCGCACTCCAAACTCTACCGGGCAAACGTCGGCATGAGCACGCAGCAAGTGAGTCAGGATCAACCGGAGAACTCCGCGCGCGCGGCGGACGGCATGATGATGATCGGGTGAGGTAGGGATCGATTTGGAGTGCGGCGAGCTCTCGCCGCTTTCGACGGGCCGGCCCGTCGGCCCGCCCAGCACCCGGCGACGCCGTGACAAGTCCCGCCGTCCAGAGCGGCGAGAGCTCGCCGCACTCCAAACTCTACCCGGCAAACGTCGCCATTAGCCCCGCGTAAATCTTCGCGCTCGCGACCAGCTCGCGCACCGAGGCGCGTTCGTCGACCGCATGGCACTTGTCGCCTCCCGGACCGTAACCAAGCGTGGGGATTTTCAAGTGATGCGAGAAGAAGTGCATGTCGTTAAAACCATACGACGTGCGAAAGACGCTTTTTTCCCGGCGCACCCGCGTCACGCAGTCCGCCATCGCGGCGAAAAACGGATCGTCGGGCGGCGTAAAACACGGGTGGTTGTCGGACACTTTGTCCACCGTGATGCGGCATTGGGGGATCGCTTTCGCGGCACGCTGCAACTCCGTGCGCAATTCCCGCTCGGCGTCCGCGACCGTCTCGATGGGCAAGACGCGCCGATCAATGGAGAAACTCGCGAGCGCGGGCACGGTGTTGATCTTGCCGCCTTCGCCCGAGGCAAACACGCCGCCGAGGTTGAGCGTGGGGATCTTCACCGTGCCGTCAGGCCCGGTGAAGGTGCGCTTCGCCAGGCGCTGCTTGTAGTCTTCGAGCGCGCGCACGAGGGCGGACATTTTCTCAAGCGCGTTGATGCCTTTTTCGGGCTGGCTGCCGTGCGCCGCGCGGCCGTGCACGGTGACGTTGAGCCACACCACGCCGTTGTGCCCGCAACAGATGCCGTTGCCCTCGCCACCTTCCATCACGATGGCGTAGTCGGGGCGAATCGGCGCGTGCTTGACGAGCCAGCCGGCGCCGAGTTCGGAGTCGGTCTCTTCGTCGGCAGTGAACGACACCTCCACGTTCATCTTCGGCGCGATCCCCGTGGCGCGGAGCGCGCGCAGCGCCAGTAACAACGCCGCGTGCGAACCCTTCATGTCGGCCGTGCCGCGACCATAAATCCAGCCGCGCTCGACCGCGCCGCTGAACGCGTTTCCGTGTTTCCATTTTCCGGATACGGGCACGACGTCGTAGTGGGCGTTAAAATGAAGGGTCTTTTTCGCCCCGCGCACCGCGAGCGTCCCAAGCACGTTGTAGCGCGGGAAGGCGTGCTGCTCGGGCGGCAGGTGTTTTTTCAGCAAACCCTGCGGGATGGTGAAACGCCGCGCCTTCAAGCCGGCGGCGGCCAGCTCGTCGCCCAGCAGGCGCGTGATCGCGTCATAGTGATCACCGGGCGGGTTGACGGTCGGCAGACGCACGAGCGTTTGCAGCAAGGCGACCAGGTCGGCGGCATGGGTGTCGATATAGGCGAAGGGCGACATCGGGGCGCACCGTAGACGGATTGCCATGTCGCGCGAGGCGATAAACAACATCCGCCATGCCGCCCGTCACCGCCGCCGAGATTATCGCCGCCCTCCAGCTCCAACCGCTCCCGAACGAGGGCGGCTTCTACCGGCGCACCTACACGAGCGCCACGACCCTGCCCGGCGGCCGGGCGGTCGGCACCGCGATCTACTTCCTGATCACGCCGGACGGTTTTTCCGCGCTGCACCGCCTGCAAACCGAGGAAGTGTGGCATTTCTATGCCGGCGATCCGGTCGAGCATGTGATGCTCGACCCCGCCTCACGGCAGGGCCTCAAGACCATTCTGGGCACCGACCTCATGGGTGGCCAGCGCCCGCAACTCGGGGTGCCCGCCGGCCGCTGGCAAGGCGCCCGCCTCGTCCCGGGTGGCGCGTGGGCTTTGCTCGGCTGCACGATGTCGCCCGGCTGGGACGAACGGGAGTTTCAGCTTGGAGATGCGTTCGATCTGGTGGGTCATATCCCCGGTTTTTTGTCGGAAATCGCCGCGCTCACGCGATGACTTTTGACAGCTCTCCCACCCCGCGCATCGTTCCCCGCAACCATGTCCCTCGCCGATCTTCGCAAAGATTACAGCCTCTCCGGTCTGCTTGAAACCGACCTCGCGCGCGACCCGTTCCGCCAGTTCGACAAGTGGTTCGAGGAAGCCCAAGCCGCCAAGGTCGTCGAGCCCAACGCCATGACGCTCGCCACCGCGACGCGCGACGGCCGTCCTTCCGCGCGCACCGTGCTGCTCAAGGGCGTGGATGGCCGCGGCTTCGTTTTCTACACCAACTACGAGAGCCGCAAGGGCCGCGAACTCGCCGAAAACCCCCGCGCCACGCTCCTGATGCCCTGGCTCGCGCTGGAGCGTCAGATCATCATCGAGGGCTCGGTCGCCAAAATCACGCGCGAGGAAAGCGCCGCGTATTTCCACAGCCGCCCGCGCGCCAGCCAGCTCGGGGCCTGGGTCTCGCAACAAAGCTCCGTCATCACCGGTCGCGCCACGCTCGAAGACGCGATGAAGCAGCTGGAAAAAAAGCACGCCGGCGCCGAGATCCCGCTGCCCCCCAACTGGGGCGGTTTCCGGCTGACTCCGGAAACCGTGGAGTTCTGGCAAGGCCGCCGCAGCCGCCTGCACGACCGCCTGCGTTACGGTCGCGGAGCCTCGGGCGACTGGACCGTTGAGCGCCTCGCCCCCTGATCGCCTCACGTGCCTGCCTCCCGGAAACCCGTCCGCCCGCGGCCGCCCGCGCGGCCATCCGACAAGCTGCTCGCGGCCGCGCTGGCGACGTTGGGCGAGGGCGTGCTCATCGCCGACAAACGCTGGCAACGCGGCGGTTTCCGTATCGCATTTGTCAATACGAGCATCTGCGCTATGACCGGCTGGTCGGCGGCCGAACTACGCGGCCTCCCGCATAGCTTCGTCCACGCGGACGCCCGGCATCTGGCCGACCTACGCCGCTGGCAGGCCAAAGTCACCCCCGGGCGCACGTTCACCGGCGAAGGTTATCTAAAAAACCGGGATGGCACCCAGCTCTACACCACTTGGACGTTCAGCCTCGTGGCCGGGGCGCGCGGGCCCACCCACGTGGCCATCACTTATCGCGACATGACCGCGAAGCGCCGCCTGCAGGAGGCGTTGATCCATTCCCAACGCTTGGAAGCGGTCAACCGCCTCGCGGGCGGCGTGGCGCACGATTTCAACAACCTGCTCTCGGTCATCAACGGCTACTGCGAAATCCTCGGCAGCAAACCGGTCGTGAGCCGCGAAGCCGCCCGCGAGGTCGGCGAGATTCACCGCGCCGGCATCCAGGCCGCCGGCCTCGTCCGCCAGTTGCTCGCGTTCAGCCGCCGCCAGACGATGGACCCGAAAATCATCAGTTTGAACCAGCTGGTCCGCGATAACGCCGGGATTTTCGCCAAGCTCCTCGGCCCGGGCAGATCCATCTCGCTCGCGCTCAACGCGACGACGGACCACGTGCGCGTCGACCCGTCCCAGCTCCAACAAGTCTTGCTCAACCTCACGCTGAACGCCCGCGACGCTCTGGCTTCTGGCGGTGGCGTGACCATCGGCACGACCAACCGCGAGATAAGCAGCCGTTTCAACAACCGCGCCGGCGACACGCCGCCCGGACGTTACCTCCAGCTCATCGTGCACGACAACGGACAGGGCATGGATGAACAGACGCAGGCGCACCTCTTCGAGCCGTTCTTCACCACCAAGGAGCAGGGGAAGGGCACGGGCCTGGGCCTCGCGCTCGTTTACGGCGTGGTCCAGCAAAGTGGCGGTTACATCACGGTGAACAGCACGCCCGGTCAGGGGTCCACGTTTGAGATTTTGTTGCCCGAGGTGCACGCCGCCGCCGACCCGCAGCCCACGTCGCTCGAACCCCTGCCGTCCACCCGCGGGCACGAGACGGTCCTCATCGCGGAGCCCGACCCGATCGTCTGCAAAATGGTCGCCGGCATCCTCACGACGGATGGTTACACGGTGCTCGCGAGCAGCTCGCCGGCGAAGGCGCTGCAACTCGTCCGCCGCCACAAAAAGCCCATCAATCTCCTCATCGGCAGCGTGCAACACCCCGACGCCGCCAAGCTCGCCCGCACGCTGCACACCGCTCATCCGCGCCTTCATGTGCTCACGACCGACAGCGTTCCTGGTCCGGCCTTACCCTGGCTTTCACCGCAGGCGCAGGCCGGCCTCACTAAACCGTATGCGCTGAGCACCCTGCTCCACACCGTGCGCGCCTTGCTCGACGGCAAGCTGCCGGCCAACACCAGCCCCGCCCACGCGAAACCGTAGCCCACCCCCATCGCTCTCCTACCCTTATTTGTTCTCGTTCTCGTTCTCCTACTCGTTCTCGGTTTGAACGAAGAAGCCGAACC
The DNA here is from genome assembly GCA_031412735.1 of Rariglobus sp. Classification (GTDB taxonomy): domain Bacteria; phylum Verrucomicrobiota; class Verrucomicrobiia; order Opitutales; family Opitutaceae; genus Rariglobus. Next base: position 4,397 of record JANODO010000031.1, read on the forward strand.
GTAGAAAACGAGAACGAGTAAGAGAACGAGAACGATTCGAGAAACCACCGCTTTAGACCCCTCATGAAAATCCTCCTCACCGGAGCCTCCGGTCTTGTCGGCAGCGCCTTCGCGCAAGCGGCCCACCGTCGCGGTCACCACGTCACCGGCTTGGTCGGCACGTTTGCCGGCGAGGTGCCTGGCCTGGCCGCCAAACGTAGCGCCGATCTCACCGACGAAGCCGCGCTCACCGCAACCGTGCTGGAGCTTTTTCCCGATGCCATCGTCAACTGCGCGGCCGTGTCCGAAACCGCGCAATGCGACGCCGACCCGGCTCGCGCGCAAGCCCTCAACGTGGCCTTGCCCGCGCAGCTCGCCCGCCTCGCCAATCACCTGAGCGCGCGGTTCGTGCACCTGTCGTCCGAACAGGTTTTCGACGGCACGTTGTCCACCGCTTACACGGTGAAAAGCGCGGTCAATCCGATCAACCTTTACGCCCGCCAGAAGGTCGAGAGCGAGCGACTCGTGCACACCGCCGCGCCGAATTTCGCGATCACGTTGCGCGCCCCGCTACTCACCGGCAACAGCCTCGGCGGACGACGCAGCTTGCACGAGCGGCTCTTTGCCGACTGGTCGGCGGGCAAGACGCCCAAGGTCTACACCGACGAGATTCGCCAGCCGTGCACCGCCGCGAATCTGGCCGAGGTCATGGTCGAGTTGCTGGAGCGCAACGACACGCGCGGCGTGTTTCATTGGGCCGGCGCCGACGCCCTCACGCGCCATGACCTCGCCCGGCGCATCCGAGCGCATTTCAAACTAAGCGAGGCCGCCGCGCCGTTGGAGTCGATCACGCGCGCCGCCGATCCGCGCGCCGCGTCGAAACGCCAGGCCAGCCTGGCGTTCGATCTGAAGCCGCTCGCCGGCGTGGTGAAGACACCGATTGAAACGTTCGATGCGCAACTGGACCAGTTCATCATCCCGCCCGCGTTCCGCGCGTGGTATTTCAGCGTGTGAACAAGCGACTAACATCTAGACGCTGTTTTCAAATGAATCGTCCCCGTAGGCCGCGAGCTTGCTCGCGCTCCGAACCGTGCCCGCCCCCGAATCGCGCCTGCAAGCAGGCGGCCTACGTCGGAAAAACGCAGTTCCGAAAATGATTCCGAAGATCGTGCCTCCCTACTCCCCTTCAGCCATGCAGCTCGACCTTCTCCCGCACCGCACCGCTGGCGCCGCCGAAAACATGGCGGCGGATTTCCTGCTGCTGCAACGCTACCCGGTGACGACGCACGCGCGTTTCCGGCACTACGCGTGGCGCGGGCCGGCGTTCACCTTTGGCTTCAGTCAAAAGATCGCCTACGTGCGCGAACAAATCGCCTCGCTGGCACCCGACGACCACCTCGATGTCACGCGCCGCCCGACCGGCGGCGGCGTGGTCGATCACCGCAACGACTGGACCTTTGCCTTGGTGATCCCGCGCGGTCACGCGCTCTACGATGCACGGGCGACCGAGAGCTACCGCCAGGTTCATACCGACTTGGTCGCCGCGCTGCGCGAGCTGGGCCAACCCGTCGTGCTAAAGGAAAGCTGCGATTCCGAATGTAGGAGCCCATTGATGGGCGATGGATCGGACGAGCACGCGCTGGCGTCGAAATCGCCCATAAATGGGCTCCTACCTTCCAGGCCCTCCGCAGGGCCGACCGTGTGCTTCATCCGCCCGGAGCTCTACGACGTGTTGCACGCCGACACGGGCGCGAAGGTCGCGGGCGCGGCCCAAAAACGCACCAAGCACGGGCTTCTTTTTCAAGGCAGCATCGCACGCACCGCACTCTTGCCGACTCTGGACTGGGATGCCTTCGAATCAGCCTTCACCGCCCGCCTGGCCACCACGCTTGGCGTCGAGGCTGTGCCGACGCCTTGGCCGGAATTTGCCGAGGGCGAACACGACGGGCTCACCGAACAATACACCTCCACCGAGTGGATCGAGTATCGGTGAACCGGGCTGCCCCGAGTAGTGCCTCACCTCGCGTGAGGCCGCGTCGTCTTTTGGCCTACGCACGCCTAACCGGCTCGACACAAGGTCGAGCCCTACGAAAACAAAATCCCCTTCAGCCCTTCCACGCCTTAAGCCGCTCAGCCTGGATCAGGCACACGCAATTGCAGCCGTCGGCCGTGTGCATCCAATAGAGGTCGAGCGCGGCGAATTCCTTGTCCATCGCCGCTTGCAGGCCACCCACTTCAATTAAGACCACCCCGTGAGGCAGCAACCGGTCGCGGGCCTCGCGCAGAAGCTTGCGGATGATATCCAAGCCGTCTTCACCCCCATCGAGCGCCATCATCGGCTCGTGATTAAACTCCGCCGGCAACGTCTTGCAGAGCGCGGTCGGCTCATACGGCGGATTGCTGATGATCACGTCGTATTTGGCCTTCGGCACCGCCGCGAAAACGTCGCTCGGGTGCAGCGTCACGCGGCGGGTGAGTTTGTGGTTTTTTACGTTGAGGCGGGCCACGTCCAACGCGTCGGGCGAGAGGTCCACGGCATCCACTCGCGCCTTCGGGAAATGGTGCGCCAGCAGGATCGCGAGACAACCGGAGCCCGTGCACACATCGACGACGCGTTTCACCTTGGCGGGATTCGGCAACCAAGCGTTCAGCTGCTGCGGGATGATCTCCAAAAAATAACTGCGCGGGATGATCACGCGCTCGTCGACGTAGAACCGGTATTCGCCAAGGAACGCCTCGCGCGTGAGGTAGGCCGCCGGGATGCGTTTCACCAGACGGCGCTCCAGCATACTCTCAACCGCGATGACTTCGGCGGCGGTAAGCTTGTGCTTAAGCACCGACGGCTTGCTATCGAGCGGGAAGGCCAGCGTGCGCAGCAACAGGTAGAGCGCTTCGTCGTGCGCGTTGGTGGCCACCTGACCGAGGGCAACCTGGGCCTCCTTGTAACGAGCGACCGCGTGCTTCAACCAATCACCGAGAGTGACGGGTTGAACCGGTTTTTTCTTGGCGGCGGGGGCGCGGCGAGGTGCGGTTTTTTGGGGGGTGGTGGCCACGATTGTTAAATCGGTGTGACGAAGATCCCTTATCCAAATCAGCCGGCGAGCTGATTGAACAGCAAAAGAAACGGGGCGGCCACCACGCTCATGACAAAGGTCAACACCGTCCTCACGGGAGGCAGGTTGATCGCGATGATCAGGATCAGAAAACTCCAGCGCGCGATGTTCTGATACGTCTCTTCGCTCATGCCCACCGCATGCCGCATCACGTGACTGCCATCGAGCGGGGGAAGCGGGATCAGGTTGAACACCGCGAGCACCACGTTGAGGAAGATAAACTTAATCACCAGGGAGCCCAGCGCAGGATCCAAAAAGCGGCAGGCGATGCCGCCAAGAATCGCGGCCAGCAATGCGAGCGCGAGGTTGGACCCCGGCCCGGCCAGCGTCGTCAGGATATCGTCGCGCACCCGGTGTTTGAAATACGCGGTGTTCACCATGACCGGCTTGCCCCAACCGAAGAGGAAGTTGCCCGGGAGGATAAAAATGCAGACGAGCGGAAAAATCACCGTGCCGAGCAGGTCCATGTGGACAACCGGGTTCAGCGTCACGCGCCCCTGCGAGGCGGGCGTGGGATCGCCGAGTTTGTCGGCCGTGAAGGCGTGCGCCCACTCGTGGATGCTGAGGCTGGCGACGAGGAAAATGTAGAAAATCAGTCCGCGGCTAAGCACCGCCGGGTCGAGCAAGTTGTCCATGTCCGCCTACTTTGCGGAATCCGCCGGGAACTGCGCAACCAGCTTTTGCTTTTGCCCCTGCAACGCGGCTTCACCAACCGTGGCGAGGAGCGCGCGCGCCTCGGCAAACTTGGCCTGCTGGATCAACACATTCGCCTGATGCAGGCGGATGGTCTCTTTTTCCAGCGGCGCGGCGACCTTGGCCTCCAAGGCCTGCCAGAACGCCAGCGCCGCCGACCACTCCGGACGCTCCAGGTCGTAGAACGATTCACCGTAACGGTAGGCGTAACCGACGTTGCCAGGTGCCAGCGCGGAGGCCTGCTCAAACGCGTCCTGCATCGCCTGGTCGAGCTGGGGCCGCGTCCACGCGCCGTTTTTTAAAAAATCGTCGCGCGCCTCCGTGAGCAACGCGCCGACTTGGTAGTGATAAAGCGGCTCCTCGGGCGCGAGTTTCACGGCGGCCAGAAAATAGTTGAGCGCGTCGAGCGGCTTACCGTCTTCCGCGAGGTAGTTGCCCAGCTGGTTTTTGACGAGGGGCAGGTTGGGATCGAGCTTGTTGGCCTTGAGGAGCAGCACGGCCGCGCGCTTGCGTTCGCCGATGACCGGCTGGCTGAGCAGCAACGCGTAACTCACATAACCCGCCGCGATGTCGGGGTATTTGTCGAGGTAGTCGTCGTAGCTAAACACCAGATCTTGGAACCGGGATCGCAGGTCTTCCACTTCGCTGCGGGACGTTTTTTTCGCGGCCTCGGCCAGCAATGCGCGCTGACGCTCGACCAACGCCTTCAATGCCTCGGTGGCAGCGGCAGACGCAGGTAGGGACCGGGCGGTCGCCGGCGTGGCATCGGCCGCGCGCACCCAAGTCGCGGACACCGCGCACACCAGCAAAACGAGGCACAAGAAAAACTTCATAGGAACAAGTGCGACAATCAGGGGCGCGCGCGGTGCCGCGCAAACCTGGATTCAAAGGGAGGGACGACCTCCGTGTCGTC
>JANODO010000032.1:0-13870 GCA_031412735.1 Rariglobus sp.
GGGGGCCGCCGGCTTCCCGGCTACCCGTTATTGGGTCACGCGTGGTTCCCCCTTTTTCCCGCCCCCCGCCCCCACCCCCGCTCCCCACGTCGATCCCCGAACCCCCCGTGAAAATCACCGTCCCCCGCCGCGTTGTCATTAAGTTGGGCACCGGCGTGCTCACCTCGGGTATCGGACAACTGAATACCGCCCGCATCGCCGCGCTCTCCGCCGGAGTCGCCGGCCTGCGCGCGGCCGGCACCGAGGTGATCGTCGTGTCCTCCGGCGCGGTCGGCCTCGGCATGGGCCGCCTCCGGCTCAAGCGAAAGCCCGCCGATGTTTCCAAAAAACAGGCGTGCGCCGCCATCGGCCAGTCGCTGCTTATGCAAAACTGGCAGGCTGGGTTTGACCCGCACGGCCTCACCGCCGCCCAAGTGTTGCTCACGCACGAGGACCTGCGCGGCCGCGACCGCCACCTCGGCGTGAAGGCCTGCCTGGAAGAGTTAATCGCCTACGGCACGATCCCGGTCATCAACGAAAACGACACGGTGAGCGCGGCGGAGATCAAGTTCGGCGATAACGACACGCTCTCCGCCATGGTTGCCAGCCTCACTGGCGCGCAGCACCTCCTTATCCTCTCCACCGCGCCCGGTCTCATCGACATGAAGGGCACTGGCAAGATCGTGCCGGTCGTGGAGAAAATCACACCCGAGATTGAGGCCATGGCCGGCGGCACGACCGACATCACCGCGACGGGCGGGATGATTTCCAAAATCACCGCCGCCAAGATTGCGGTGCGCGCCGGCTGCGGCGTGTTCATCGCCAGCGGCGCCGAGCCCGACATCATTGCCCGCCTGCTCGGCGGCACCGGTCCTGGCACGTTCTTTGTGCCGAGTGGCCTCCCGCTCGATGCGAAGAAACGCTGGCTCGCCTATTTCCAGCGCCCCACCGGAGGCATCTCGGTGAACGCCTGCGCCGTGCCCGTCTTGCGCGACGAAGGTCGCAGCTTGCTCGCCATCGGCGTGACGGGTGTCAGCGGGAGCTTTGCCGAGGGCGACATCGTGAACATCTATGATGAGGCCGGCAAAGTCCTCGCCCGAGGCGTCGCCGCGTTTGACTCCCATGAGGTCAAAGCCATCGCCGGGAAAGCGAGCGAGGACCTGAAGCCGCTTTACCCGGGCCGCAAGCGCCTGGAGGTCGTGCATCGCGACAACCTGGTGCTGCTGTAGGCTGAGCGAAGCTAAGCCCGTTTGATCTTTGGGCGGTTGCCCGTCGTGACGGCGTAAGTCGCTCCCATCGCCTTGCAGGCAGGCTCCTACATTTTTTGGCCTAATCCGCTGGCTGTGCCCACGGCAGAGGGTCTCGCGAAGGATACAAAGGGAGCGAAGGTTTGGGAATGAAGTTGAGTCCTTTGCTTCCTTCGCAACCTTCGCGAGAGAGGGATTTATATCGGGGTTCAATTTTGGTCACAGCGAACACCGAGTCCCCATGCCGGGTTCACAACGTGCGGGCCTCCGAACCTTCCGGGCTCTTTAGACCGCAGCTCGCGCTGTCCTCAAGACGTGATCAACTCCTTTGAAACGGTCATCAGCGGAGCAAGTGTTGCGCAGGCTGAGAGGGCCGGGTGGGGTATTTTCCAAGGGCGGTCAGGACAGGGCGGTTCAGGTCGATTCCCGAGATAAGGAGGTAGCGCGTGTAACTTCACACAGCCACTCACCAAGCGAACGGCTGAGGGGTCTCATGACTGCACCGCGGGCGTCACGGGCTGCGAGTTAATGATCGCACAAACGCCGTTCAACGACGGAGCCGCCTCGGGACTTCAGTTCGGTTTCCTGTCTAAGAACGACCTGCAGACCGCCGTCGATTCCGAAGCCGCCCACGGTGCCTTCGCCAGCATGACCCCCGGCGACACCTCGATGGCCACGCAAAAGGAAGTCGATAAACTCATGAAAGGCGGTAGGGCCCGCGTCGTGCGCTAAAATAATTTCCCTCAAACCCGGGCCTTAACCGCCCGGTCTTTTTACGCACGATCGCGACGTCTGACCCTGTGACAGTGGCAGTGGCCGCAGGCTCAACGCTTAGAGAGGACCGCTTTTTCGTAGGTTTTGATTTCGTCCATGAAGCCGAGACCGACCGGGGTGTTGTGGCGGCGGCAGAACTCGTCCCACACCGCGCCTAGAGGGAGGGCGCGCGATTCCTCGAAGAGGGCGAGTCGGAGGGCGTGATCACCGGCGGCTTCGGCGGCTCGCAGTTTGGCGGCCGGCTCCAGTAGGGCGGCCAGCAGGGATTTCTGCGCGGCGCGTGTGCCGATCACCCAGGCGGCGATACGGTTGATGGAGGCATCGAAGTAGTCGAGCCCGATGGCGGTCTGACCGAGGAAATCGCCGCGCACCAGTTCCTCGAAGATGGCGCGGGTCGGATCGTCGGCGGTGACGACGTGGTCGCTGTCCCAACGGACGCCGCGGCTCACATGAAGCAGCAGGGCGGGGGCGAATTGGAGAACGGAGGAGATCTTGTCGGCGAGCGACTCGGTCGGGTGGAAGTGGCCCGCGTCCAGGCAATACGCCACGCCGCCGCGCTTGAGCGAGTAACCGAGGTAGAATTCGTGCGAACCCACGGTGTAGGACTCGGCGCCGATGCCAAAGAGTTTGGATTCGACTGCGTCAAGGTGGTGCTTGGGCGAAAGTTTCTCGGCGAAGACCCGGTCCAGAGAGTCGGCCAAGCGCTCACGCGGGGCGGAGCGGTCGAACGGTGTATCCTTCGATCCATCAGGTATCCAAACATTGGTGACGGTGCGGGTGCCCAGCTTTTTCCCGAACCAAGCGCCGATGCGGCGGGAGGCGGCGCAGTGTTCGATCCAGAATTCACGGATCTTTTTGTCGGGATGCGAAAGCGTGCCGTCGGCGGCGAGCGGATGGGAGAAGTTGGAGGGGTTGAAGTCGAGGCCGTGCAGGCCGGTGGCGCCCGCCCAATCGAGCCAGGAGGAGAAGTGCCTCGGCTCAAGCGCATTCCGGTCCACGGGTTTGCCGGCGAAGTCGGCGTAGATGGCGTGGAGGTTGAGGCGGTGTTTGCCGGGGAGGAGTTTGAAGACCAGTTCGAGATCGCCGCGCAGTTGCTCCAGCGTGCGGGCCTTGCCGGGATAATTGCCGGTGGCTTGGATACCGCCGCCGGAAAGTGTGGCGTCGGCTTTTTCAAAACCGCCGACGTCGTCGCCCTGCCAGCAGTGAACGGAGATCGGGGTTGCGGCGAGGGTGGTGAGCGCGGTATCAACGTTCACACCGAGCGCGGCGTAGGTTTCGCAGGCGGCGGTGAACGAGGCGTTGGGGGTCAAACGGGATTTGCGAGGTGCGGAGGACATGGATTGAGGTGGGGTTGGGACGGCCACTATACAGGGATTGCGATGCGGATTGAATGTGTGCGTTGATCATAACATACAGAAATTGAGCATGAGGCACGGGGCGTGATGGTAACGGCAGACGGTCGGCGTAGCTTAAGTCAGCCGGGTGAAGGTTATTCGTCGGCGGGCTCCCGGGCGGCTCCTCGGCCTATGTTTGCTTTGGGCAGTGGCGGTGCAATTGGCTCAGCTGGCAGGCAGATACTCGAACCAATCAAAACGGGCGGAGTTCGCCGAATCCGTGCGGCCGCGGGCGGTGGCGTAGGGACCGAGGACCACGCCGTTGTAACCGCCCGTCACCTCGGTGCAGAGGTAGCGGACCTCGCCGCTAGCAAGCCAGTGAGGGGCGCCGGCGGCATCGAGGTAACCGAGGCGGTAGTCCTTGCGGTCGCCTCCGATGACGAGGGTGAGCGGACCGTCGGCGAGCGTGATCGCGACGACTTCATTTATGAGCGTGCCGATGCGGCGGCGCACGATGCCGGTGCGGAGACCGGCACGCCGGGTGACCGCGATTTCGTAGTGATGTTGGTTGTCCATCATGATGATCAATCCGGCTTCTTCGTTTTCGCAGGCGGGCGAAAAGTCGATGCACGTCGAGGCAGTAAACACGAAGTGGCGCTGGCGCCGGAGCAGGCCGGCAAAGCTGGAAAGGTCGTCGGGCGATGGTGCGGTGCAACGCAGGGTGAGTGCACCGGGGTGGTCGGTGAGGGACCAGGCGGCGGGGTTCGGGTTGCGCGCAAAAATCCAGTCGTGGCCAGGGGTCGGTGAATCAAAATCATCGCGGGCGGCGACCTCGGGCCACGGGTGGGCTGGAAGGCCGGTGTCCGGGAATGCGGCGAGGTCCAGCGGACGTCCCTCGTTGATCAAGGGCCAGCCATCCGCACTCCACGTAACGGGCGCGAGGTAGGTTTCGCGTCCGAGCGGGTGAAGGCCGTGCTCGCTGTAACGGTAGCCTAGAAAAACGGCCCACCAGCGGCCGTTTGCGTCTTCGACAAAATCCGCGTGACCGGTGGCATGCACCGGGCTCATCAGGCTGCGGTGGGTGAGCAGGGGATTATGCGGGCAGTTTTCGAACGGGCCGTAGGGATCACGGCTGCGGGAAATGGTCGCCATGTGGCACTCGGCGGTGCCGCCCTCGGCCATCATCAGGTAATAAAATTCACCGCGGCGGAAGAGGTGGGGCGCCTCGGGATAGGAGCCGCCGGTGCCGGGCCAGATGAACCGAGTGGGGGTGAGCTGTTCGCCCGTCAGCGGATTGATTTCGCATTGGTAGGCGCCGCGGACGGGAGCCCAGCCGGTGCCGTTGGACGTGAAGATGCAGCGGCCGTCGGCTTCGAAGTGGAGCGATGGATCGATGCCGCCTTGGGCGATCAGCACCGGTTCCGACCAAGGGCCGGTGATGTCGGTCGTGTGGACGAGGAAATTACCCACACCGATGAGCGTGGTGACCATAAAAAACCGACCGTCGTGGTGGCGAAGGGTGGGGGCATAGATGCCGTCCGAGGGCTTGATCCCGGAAGGCAGAGGAAGCTGCGAAGGGCGCGTAAGCACGTGGCCGATTTGCCGCCAATGGCGCAGATCCCGGCTGTGCCAGAGAGGAACTCCGGGGAAATATTCAAAGCTGCTGTTGACGATAAAAAAATCGTCGCCGACGCGGCAAATGGAAGGGTCCGGGTAGAAGCCGGGAAGAATGGGTTGGGCGGTGGACATGAAAGAGAACGCCGGGTGTGCGGGGCGTGTTTATCAGCGCGGCTATACACGAGGTGCGGCCGCAGCGGTGTGGCGGGTGGTCGCACCGAGTTGCAAGCGAGCGGGCACGAGGAGGGAGCGTCGTGATTCGGAGGGACACTCAAGGCGGTGGAGAAGGCGGCGCACGGCGGTCGCTCCCAATTCTTCGTCGCTTACATCGGTGGTGGTGATCGCGGGCAGGTTGGTTGCGAGGGGAAACGAGCCACCGTGATAGCTCGCCAAGGACACGTCCGCGGGGAGGCGAAGTCCGTCGGCCAGCAGTTGCCGGCAGAGCGTGCGCCCGGTCATGGAGCTGGAGCAGATCCACGCGTCCACGCCCTTGCTTAGGCGGGCGCGCACGTGTCGGAGCGAAGCCTCGTCAGGAGATTCTGCCGGGGACAGCGCCGTCGGCAGATCGATTCGGATGACGTTCCGCGCGTCGGCCTCCAGATCCAGCCGAGTGAGAGCCTCCATGTAAGCGCCGTAGCGGGCGCTAGACCAGCTCACCTCGGGGCAGAGGCCATAGAAACCGATGCGGCGGTGGCCGGCACTGTGGAGGTGGTGGACCAGTGCCGCCATACCCTGGCGGTCGTCGATACCGATCAGATCGATGTTTGCCTCGGGGTAGTCATGCACGATGGAGACCGTCGGTGCTTTGCGGGCGATCTGCGCGGCGACCTCTTTGGGCCAGCGATGGAGGAGCACGATGCCCTTCACGAATCCGGAGCGCAGGGACGCCGGAGCGGTGCGAGGATCAAGCACGCTGGCGCATTGGTTATCGGCCACGAGGTGCGAGAGCAGTCCGACATTTGCGGTTACGGCGGCACCACTCATGCCTGTGAGGTAGCGTTGATCGATGGCGGCGGTGTGGATCGACATCGTCAAAATGTGTTGGGGTGAACTCGGTGTCTTATCCTGCTCGGACCGCCCCCGGCCTCTGCGAGTCGCGTAGCCCATTTGGCTGGCCGCGTTTTTAATCTGGGACCGCGTCTCCTCGTGAATGCCATCCTTATCGCTCAAAGCTCGCGAAACCGTAGACACCGAGAGGCCCATACGCTGGGCAATAGTGGAGAGATTGATGCGCATAAAAGGGGGTGAGCGTTACGAACGCACTGGAGGCGACTTTATGTTCGGAGCGATTGCAATAAATAGTGCAAGAACTGCCCCACAATCGAGTTTTGGGTTCGTTTAGGGCCCTGCTTTTTTTCGACAAAAACATAAGGCTTTGCTAATCATTCTTTAAATTGACGTCATCTTCTTGGGTGAACTGATTTTATAAAAAGCTAAGAGAGGTTAAAAAAACCGATATTTTGCTGCAAAAAATGAGATAAATCTTGGAGCGATTCGTCAGGGTGAGAAGATGGGCACTTCTATCGGGACGCCTGCGGCCCGGTCATCCCCGTCTCAATGTATCGAACCAGCCAGACTGCCCTTTCATGCAATCCTATTTCGTCATGAGCCATTTCCATCAATGCCTGCGGGCAGCTTGGGATATTTTGAGATTTAATTCCCCGACATTGATGCTCGTGGGTCTGACGGTTTGGGGCTCGGGGAGACAGGGCGGGCGGTCCTTCACGGGCTTCATTTCCTCCCTCTGGATCGGCAACTCGTAAAACCCTCCTGCGTGATTCTCCCGTTCCGCAATCCCACCCTGCCGCTCGCAGCTCGCGTAGACGATCTCGTCGAGCGGCTCACGCTGGCTGACAAAGTCGATCAACTCGGCATGGACACCCAAGGTGTGCCCGCCCTCGGGATTCCCGCTTATCAATGGTGGAACGAGGCCCTGCACGGAGCCGCGCGCAACGGCATCGCTACGGTTTTCCCCCAAGCCATCGCGCTCGCGGCGACTTGGAACCCCGGTCTGCACCGCCGCATCGCCGAGGTCATCGCGACGGAAACCCGCGCCAAATACCACGCGACAATCCGCGCCTCGGGTGGCGCCTCGAAGATCTACGAAGGCCTCACGATCTGGTCGCCCAACATCAATATCTTCCGTGATCCGCGCTGGGGACGCGGGCAAGAGACTTACGGCGAGTGCCCGTTTCTCACGGCGCGTTTCGGCGTCGCGTTTTGTCGAGGCCTGCAAGGCGACCATCCGCACTACCTGAAGACGGTCGCCACGGTGAAACACTACGCGGTGCACAGCGGGCCCGAGGCTGATCGACACGTGTTCGACGCCCGGCCCACGCCGCGCGATTTGTGGGAGACGTATCTGCCCGCCTTCGAGGCCGGCATCATCGAGGGCGGAGCGCAGTCGCTCATGTCGGTTTACAACGCGATCGACGGCGTGCCCGGCCCGGTCAACCAACGCCTGCTGACCGAGATTCTCCGCGACCGCTGGGGCTTCACGGGTGCGGTGGTCGGCGACGTGGATTGCGTGCACGACGTTCACGCTCATCATAAATTCACCCGCGACGCCGCCGAATCGGCCGCGCTCGCTCTCAAAGCTGGCAACGACCTGTGCTCCGGCGCGACCTACGCCGCGCTGCCCGAGGCGCTGGCCCGCGGCTTGTGCACCGAGGCGGATCTCGACCGGTCGTTGCGGCGGTTGCTTACGCTGCGTTTCCGTCTCGGCCAATTCGATCCCGACGAGAGCGTGCCTTACGCGTCTATTCCGGAGTCGGCCAACGACACGCCCGAACACGACGCCCTCGCACTCGAAGCGGCGCGCGAGTCGCTCGTGTTACTAAAGAACGACGGCGCACTCCCGCTCGACCTGTCGCGCTTGCGCACGGTTGCGGTGCTCGGCCCGGTGGCCAACGACAAGTCGGCGCTCCTCGGCAACTATTCCGGAACGCCCGCGCGCCCCGTGACGATTCTCGACGGCTTGCGGAAAAAATTCGCCGCCCACGGAGTCGCCGTGTTGCACGAGCCGGGTTGCGTGCTCGCCCCCGGTTTTCCGGACAACCAATTCTGTTTCGAAGCGGGTCAACTCTTCACCGATGCGACGCGCTCAACCCTCGGCGTGCGGGCTGAGTTCTGGGGCAATCGCGAGCTGGCCGGACCGGCCACCCACACGCGGGTCGATGCGCAGCTCGACCTGGAGTGGGACTACTATCATCCGCAGCCCGCGATTGCGGTGCGCGATACCTCGGCGCGGTGGACGGCGGTCATGGTGCCGCCCCTAGCTGGAGGTTACCTTCTCGATGTCACGCTGGTGGGCGGCGCGCGCCTCTGGCTCGACGGCGAACTTGTCCTTGATGAGTGGACCGAAGGTCCGTTCCGCATCCGCACGCTCGCACGCACCTTCAAAGCAGGCGTGTCGGTCAGCGTGCGCCTAGAGCTCACGCAAACCCAGTTCACCGCGAAAGCCCGTCTCGGGTGGCGCGTCCCGAATCCGCGCACCGACCTGGAGCGTGCGCTGGATGCGGCCCGTCGCGCCGATCACGTCATCCTGGCGCTCGGCATCACGCCCGATCTCGAAGGCGAGGAAAACCCGTTTTCCTGCGAGGGCTTTGTTTCGGGCGACAAGACCACGCTCGCGTTGCCCGCGAGCCAGCGCACCTTGCTCGCCGCCGTGTCGGCCCTCGGCAAACCCGTGACCATTGTGCTGACGACGGGGAGCGCGATCAGCTTCGATCCCGCGCAGGCCAACGCGATCGTGCTGGCGTGGTATTACGGTCAGCGTGGCGGTGACGCCATTGCCGAGGCGCTGGTGGGCGAGATCAACCCCGCCGGCCGGCTCCCGATCACGTTCTATCGCAGCGAAGCCGACCTGCCGCCTTTTTCCGATTACGGCATGGACGGGCGCACCTATCGTTATTTCACGGGGTCGCCGCTCTACGCTTTCGGACACGGGCTGAGCTACACGACGTTCAGTTACCGCGCGGTCAGTTACGATTATTCGACGCGGACCGCGTGCGTCACCCTGGCGAACACCGGGCCGCGCGCGGGCGACGAAGTCGTGCAGGTCTATGTGCGAGACGCCCTTCCCGGACGCCCGCGCCTGCAACTCTGCGGCTTCGTTCGCGTGACCCTCGCGGCCGGTGAAGAACGAATTGTTTCAGTCGAGATCGACACCCGGCCGCTGCGCCGCTGGGACGAGTCGGCCAACGATTATGTTCTCGATTCGGTTCCTCTCCAGCTGCTCGCCGGCGGTGCGTCGGACCGCTTGCCGTTGTCGACGGAGTTAACCGCACTCCTCTGAATCGCACCCAAACCATTTTGTCCCGACCCTATCCGCTTTAGTTTTTTTTTATGAAACGCTCCTGCTTTCTATCCCTGATCTTCGTGTTATTCGCAGCTCTCCCGCTTGGCGCGAGGGCGGTCGAGGCCTCATCCCCCGAGGCGATGATCAAGTTGGATGCCGCCAAATGGCCGGCGTCCCCGGTGCAGGCGCCGCGCGGGGCGTTTGCCGGAAGCGCGGGTGGGGCGCTGGTCGTTTTCGGAGGCGAAGCCGCCTCGAAGAATGCGCAGGTGTTGCCGCTGGGCACTCCACCAGCCGCAGCCCGCTGGCAGGCGGTGCCGGCGCCGTTCGCGCGCGCGTGGGGCGCGGTCGCGCAAGGTGCCGACGAGATGATCGCCGTCGGCGGTATCAGCGAAAACGGTCAGGTCAGCGGTGCGGTGGATCGTCTGCGTTGGTCCGACGGAAGCCTCGTGCATACTGCGTTGCCGGCGTTGCCCGTGCCGCTGGCCGGGGCCGGGGCGGCGATCATCGGGCGGAAGCTTTACGTGACCGGTGGTCTCCGCGCGCTTGATGCGGCCAAGGCGGAGAACGCTCTCTATGTGCTCGATCTCGCCGCAACGCAGCCGGCGTGGGCGGAGCTGGAGCCGTTGCCCGGAGTCGGCCGTTTCCTGCCGGCGGTCACCGGCCAATACGATTTTATCCAAGTGTATGGCGGTCGTGAAGTGGTGTCGGCGGCCGATGGTTCGCGCACTTACCGCGCGACCGACGAAGTGTGGTTTTTCCGGCCGGTTCCGCTAGAGGCCAGCACGAGGAAGGGCTGGTTGCGCGGTGCCGCCGTGCCGAAGCCTATTGCGGGAGCGGCGGCCGCGCCGAGCGGTCAGGCTCACGTGTATTTGGCCGGTGGAGACGAGACGCCGCTGGTGAACGCGCCGTTTGCCTTGAATGCGGACAACCAGCCCCGCGCCATGCGTCTCTTCCACGTGCTCACCGATGCGTGGGTGGACACCGGGGTGATGTTCCCCGGCGTGCGGCCGGTGGTGGTGCGCGGAAAAGGGGCCGAGTTATTCGTGTTCGCCGGTGAAGGCACGGCGGCGGTGGCGGAGTTCTCCGGCATTCGCCGGGTGCGCGACCTGGCGATCATCGACTACGTGGTCATCATCGCCTACTTCGGATTGCTCGCGGGCATCGGCTGGTATTTCTCGCACCAAAAAGAGAGTAGCTCCGATTACTCGCTTGGTGGACGCAAAGTCCAGTGGTGGGCGGCCGGCATCAGCATGTTCGCGACCGGGGCGAGCGCCATCAGCTTCATGGCGGTGCCGGCTCTGGCTTTCGCCACCAACCTGGTGTGGACGCTGCCGATCATCATCTACGTGGGCGGATATTTCGTGCAGGCGCACATCATCTTCCCGCTGCTGCGCCGCCTGCAGCTGACCTCGACCTTCGAGTATCTGGAGCAACGCTTCAACATGCCGCTCCGCTTGATCGCGAGCGGGCAGCAGATCTTGTTTCTCACGTTTGGCCGCGCGGCGGTCGTGCTGGTGTTGCCGGCCATCGCCATTTCCACGACCACCGGGCTCAACGTGTTTCTCAGCGTGGCGGTGATGGGTGCGCTCACGACCGTTTACACCGCGGTCGGTGGTTATAAGGCGGTTATTTGGACCGAGGTGTTTCAAGGCATCCTCAAGTTTCTCGCACCCGTCGCGATGGTCGGCGTGATATTTTACGCGCTTCCCGGCGGCTTTAAGGAATTCATCCAAGTGGGCAAAGAGTATCAGAAATTCGACATCGCTCTGATCACGTGGGACATGACCGTGCCGGCGCTCTGGATCATGGTGCTCAATACCTTCATCGCCTCGACCGTGTCACTCGCGGGCGACCAGCCGATGATTCAACGCGTGTTCTCGGCGCCTGAGCATGAGGTGCGCCGCGTGGCGTTCATGAACGTGCTGTGCGGCATCTTGATCGCATTTGTGGTAAACATTCTCGGGCTTTCTATTTTCGCGTTTTTCCGCGCGTATCCCGGCTTGTTTGATGCCGGCTCGCAAAATGACCAGATTGTCCCGTTGTTCGCGACCCAGGGTTTGCCGGTCGGTCTGGCGGGCGTGGTCATCGCAGCGATCTTTGCCTCGGCCATGGCGACGGTGGCGAGTAACATGAACAGCGTGTCCACGCTTTATGTGGAGGATTTTTACCGCCGCTGGCGTCCGAATGCGACGGACGCGCGCCGACTGAGCGTGCTCAAGTTCACCGCCTACTTGGTCGGTGCGATCGGCACGATTATGGCGCTGCTGCTGGCGGCGTTGCCGATCAAGTCGATGATGGTCGTGTGGTCACAAGTCGCCTCGCTCCTCGGTGGCGGCATCGTCGGGGTTTACACCTTGGGTATGATCACAACACGCGCCAACGGGGTGGGCGCGATTTGCGGTGCGGCCGCCAGTGTCGTCGTGACCTTGCTGGTGAAGCTGTTCACGCCGTTGCACTGGTCGATGTATTCGCCGGTGGCGATCGGCTCGTGCCTCTTGGTCGGCTACGGCGTGAGCCTGCTGTTCCCGGGAAAGAAAAAGGATCTCACCGGCCTGACGATATTCACCCCGCGTGCCGATGCGGTGGTGAAACCGGATCAAAAAACCGAGGCATCGTCGGTCGCTTAGCACTACTCCGTTAAGTTCAGATTCAGGTCAGATCGCGCGTTGGTTTCGGAGTGGGTTAACCCCTTATGGAATCGGCCAATGGGCCGCTTCTTTAGGAGCAGCCTCTCGCCAATGGCTCCGGCGATTGAGCGGAGGCGCGGCTGATGCCGCGGTTGGATCGCACCTTAGTGTGGATGACTTCGGCTTTACGTATTTGGCTGACGTAAATCAGCAGGTTGACACCCCTCGCGGCATCAGCCGCCCCTCCGCTTGATAGCGAAGGCTATTAGCCGTAGCCACTCCCAGAGACGGAGCGCGGCAGCGCGGAGATGGTCACATGCGCAGCGTGTGACCCCGAAGCGAAGTGGGTGCCTGACAGCGGGTGCCCGTAGGGCGTGTTTCGCAAATAACTCAGGCCGTCGAACTCTACGAGTGAGAGGGCAAGCAGGCTGGGCCGGCGTTGTCCTCGGCGGCACGACCCGCTGGGTCGCCTCCGCCTCAGCCGCCTTGGCCGAGCCCGCTTTCCCTCTCACGCCGACCTGATTTATTTGCGAAACACGCCCTTAGGGCGACGGAAGAAACAATTTTTCGGCCCATTGGCCGATTCCATCAGGGTTCACACTCCGTGGTTCGAAGAGTTCGACGTTTTATTCCACTAGCGTCCCTCACGGGTAAAACACTTAACAGAGTAGTGCTAGGGCGTGTTTCGCCAATAAGCCGGCGCAGCGAGAGGGAGAAAGGCTGCTCGGCCATGGCGACTGAGACGGCGGAGGGCCAGGGGCCCGTGCCGTCGAGGGCAACGCCGGCCCAGTGCCCTTTCTCCCTCACCTCGTAGAGCGTCAGCGACGCACTGATTTATTTGCGAAGCACGCCCTGACTCACCGCAACGCGACGTGCAGGCGCAGGAAGCGCTTCGGGTTTGCCGGCACGGTATCCGTCACGGTGACGTTGCTGCCGACGCTGCCCGGGTCGATGGCGAGGGGCGTCCAACCCACGAGGTCACTGCTGGCTTGCACCGTGTAGATCACATCGGCGCGTGCACGCATGAAGGTGAGCGTCAGCAGGCCGGAGTTGATTCCGTTGACGACGGGTTGGGCGTTGAGCGGCAGGTTTAAGGCGTAGGCGAGCAGGATCGAAACGCCGTCGCTGCGGAGCGTGGTGGCCGGCAAATCCGCCGCCATGCCCTGGCTGATTTTCCATAGGACAAAGGCGCTTTGGATGGTCCCGCTGACGCTCTCGGACGCGGGACTTTCTCCGGCGGCGTTGGTCGCGGTGATGACGTAATAGTAGGTCGCTCCCGAGGTAAGGCCGGTGTGCGTGTAAGTCGTCGAGGTCAGCCCGGTGGCCACCGCGACGAACGGTCCGGTGGCGAGGTCGGAGCGCTTGACGTTGTAAGTGGTGGCCGTGGGCACAGGTGCCCAGCTCAAGGCAGCCTGGGTGGCGCTGGTGGCGCAGGATACGCCGACGGGGGCGACGGGTGGCACGAGGAACGACACGTTGTCGAACACGGCGGTCGCGAGCGCGGCGGGATCGGCCGACGTGACGACAAGGCCCGCGTTGGAGGCACTCGCCAGCGGCGCGTCAACCGACGCCAAGGACGACCATTGGGTGCCGTTCGCCGATGATTCGGCGGTGAAAAGGGTGCCCCTGCGAGTCAGGCGGAGCCAGCGCGGGGTGCCCTGGCCCGCGGTGATCGAGGAACTGCCCGAGGCTTGGCCGCCGTTTTTGCGCCACTGGAGCACGGCTCCGCCCGAAGGAGTGAGGGCGACGACGGCGTGCCGCGATCCGCCGTTCAGGGACTCGCGGAACATCAAGCCGGCTCTCGCGGAGCTGTTGACCCCGTTGAACGAAACGATCCGGGCGGTAAGAATGCCATCCGAGGTGAACGGGCGTCCGACGAAGCGAATCGCTTCGGATGTGCCGCCGATGAGCGTGCCGGCGCCGGTGACGGTGAAGCTGCCCGCGTTGAAGGATTCGGTTCCGGCGAGGCCGACGGTGCCGATATCCTGACCA
>JANODO010000033.1:0-21944 GCA_031412735.1 Rariglobus sp.
CCGCCCTGAACATGGTCCAGACCGCCGAGCTCGTCGCAACGGAGCGCCGGCGCTGGTGACACCATCCGTCACCGGTCCACGCCGCCCGGATGCTGGGCGGGTGACCCACGTCATGGCGCACCCGCCACAATGGACGGCGATGGGACAGCGCGGTCCCACCACCTCGCCGACCCCGCCCCCACTGCACCGCAGGAGCGCACCATGACCGTCCGGACCGTCGCCATGCTCACCGCAGGCGGCCTCGCCCCGTGCCTGTCCTCCGCCGTCGGCGGGCTCATCGAGCGCTACACCGAGATCGCTCCCGAGATCGAGCTCATCGCCTACCACAGCGGCTACAAAGGCTTGCTCCTGGGCGACAGCTATAAGATCGGCCCCGCCGAGCGCGCTGCCGCCCCCATTCTCCACAAGCACGGCGGCTCCCCCATCGGCAACAGCCGTGTGAAGCTCACCAACGTGAAGGACTGCGTGAAGCGCGGCCTCGTCAAAGAAGGCCAGGACCCGCAAAAAGTCGCCGCCGACCAGCTCATCAAAGACGGCGTCGATATCCTTCACACCATCGGTGGCGACGACACCAACACTGCGGCCGCCGACCTCGCCGCCTTCCTCGCGAAGAACAACTACGGCCTCACCGTCATCGGCCTGCCCAAGACCATCGACAACGACGTCTATCCCATCCGCCAATCCCTCGGCGCCTGGACCGCCGCCGAACACGGCGCGCGCTACTTCCGCAACGTCGTCTCCGAGCACAACGCCAACCCGCGCATGCTCATCATCCACGAAGTCATGGGCCGCAACTGCGGCTGGCTCACCGCCGCCACCGCCGCCGAATACCGCAAGATTCTCGACCGCGAAGAGTTTGTCCCCGCCCTCGGCCTCTCCCGCGACAACCTCGACATCCACGCCGTGTTCATTCCCGAGCTGGCCGTCGATCTCGCCGCCGAGGCCGCGCGCCTCAAAGGCATCATGGACCGCATCGATAACGTGAACATCTTCATCAGCGAAGGCGCCGGCGTGGAGTCGATCATCGCCGAGATGCAGGCCAAGGGACAGGACGTCCCCCGTGACGCCTTCGGACACGTGAAGCTCGACGCCATCAACCCCGGCAAATGGTTCGGCGAACAATTCGCCAAGATGCTCGGCGCCGAAAAAGTCCTCGTTCAAAAATCCGGTTACTACGCCCGCGCCGCCGCCGCGAATGCCGACGACCTCCGCCTCATCAAGAGCTGCACGGACCTCGCCGTGGAATGCGCACTGCGCCGCGAAAGCGGCGTGATCGGCCACGACGAAAACCAGAACAACGTTCTCCGCGCGATCGAGTTCCCCCGCATCAAGGGCGGCAAACCCTTCGACACGACGGCCCCGTGGTTCGGCGCGCTACTCCACCAAATCGGCCAGCCGAAAACGGCGACCGTCGAAGTGAAACACTAAGCCGTATCTATTCAGTTGGAGGCGGAGTAGCGGGGTAAGATGGCGAGCTGATTTCGGTGGTGAATGACCAAGGAATACCCGGAGGGTATTTCGCCGGGAATGAAACACCGGACGCGGCCGTCAGATTGCCTCGATACGACCCTCCAACTGAATTGATACGGTTAAGAGCGGTCGTCGTAATCATACCAATCCCTGGTTCCCTTTAGACTTTTCCAGACATGGGCGAGACGCCCATGCCACGTCCGGCAGCGATCAAAGTGGCACGGGCGTCTCGCCCGTGGGCTTGGAGTCTAAAAGCCTTTGGCCTCCGGCATAAATCCTCCCCGTTCTGCTCCCAAACCTGTTTGTCACCTAATAGGTGACAAACAGGTTTGGGCGGAACCCGGGGGATGTAGGCAGCCTGCTCGCAGGCGCAATGCGGAGCGCGAGCGAGCTCGCGGCCTACGTCGTGAAATCAGATTAACCAATGAGAGCGCCGGCCGCAGACCGTGCGGCTCGACAGCGGGAAACCCGCCGGACAGCGTGGCCCTTCCTTCCAGACTCCGCATGACCACCTCCGCAAAAGGCCCTGTTGACGAAGCGCGCCATCTCCTGCGCATCACCGGCGGCATAAAGCCGTCGATCGATGTGCTCATGACGCAGTTCACCGTGTTGCAAACGCGCGCCCAACTCCTGCTCACCCTCGCCACCCTGGCGCTCACCATCACCGGTTTCTCCGGGCCCAAGATCGCCTCAGCCGGGGCCTTCAGCCGCTACTCGCTGGCCGTCGGCTTGATCCTCGTGCTGATCAGCGTCGTCCTAATTTTGAGTGTTGGGTTGCGTGTGCGTTGGGTGACCCAATTCCGCGGCGAGACCGATGAAGCGCTCCTCGTTGCAATCATCCGTTATCGCGACGCCAAGACGCGCGGTTTCGCCTGGCAACTCACGGTCCTCGGCGCCGGCTTGACCGCCTACGTGGCCGGAGTGAGCAGCTACTTCCTACTTGGCGCGCCTTAGGGCGTGTTTCTGAAATAAATCAGGTCGGCGTGAGAGGGACAGCGGGCTCGGCCAAGGCGGCCGAGGCGGAGGCGGCCCAGCGGGTCGTGCCGCCGAGGACAACGCCGGCCCAGCCACTCTTGCCCGCCCAATGGAGCCGGGACCTCCCGGTCCCGTCCGAGCACGCAGTGTTCGGCGACCTGAGGTATTTCAAAAACACGCTCTAGCCAAAATTCAATCGATAGTCGTCTCGAGGTGATCGGGGCGGCACCGAGCGCGCTGGTTTGGAGCGCCGACGCGTTTTCGCTCAGCCGTAGAAATTCAGTCGGTGGTGGCGTGGCGGGGTGACCTGTCGAGCAGATTAAAGAGGATAAATCCCGATGAATACCCAGGGGTATTTCGACGACGCGCGACAACGCGGAGAGGGCATCGCCGCAAGCGATGATCCAAGGGACCGTCTGAGTCGGGTGCCCGCTTGCGGGCGGCATCGGGCTCCACAGGTGGCGCACTTTGAAAGTGCCGTCCGCTTGCCTCGATACGACGCTCGAAACGCGGCCGATGGAGTCGGGTCAGAACTAACAAAACCAGAATCAGGCAGTTCCACAATGTTACCGTTTTTTAACATAGAAAAAGCATTGCGTCTCCCACATTGGCCATGAGTTTCGCGCTCTTATCTTTTTATGAAATCATTCAAGCTTCTCGCTTGCTTGGTTACCCTTCAGTTCACGTGTGGCCAACCCCTTCCGGCCACCGCCAATCAAGATTATCGCCAATGGACCGACACCAAGGGCCGGACGATGGTTGCCCGTCTTGTCGATATGCCGGACGCAACGTCGGTCAAAATTGAACGCAAGGACGACGGCCTCCTGTTCACGGTGCCCGTTTCCACGTTTTCGTTTGCCGACCAGGACTACGTCTCAACCCACCAAGCTCAATTCAGCCGAAAGCAAACCCGTCAAAGCCAAGACGAGGAGCCCGTAGCCGGCGCCGCCGACCATCTCGCCGATGGATCCCTGTTAAAGGCACCGGATTCGTCGGCGTGGACGCTGCTCAACTCCGCCGGACACCAGCCGGCTTCGACGTATGCCAATACCACGCTTGAACTCATCATCGGAGGCATCAATCAGCGGACCGTCGTGAGAGGCATAAAAGCACCGTCGGGAGTGCCCCTGACGATCCGCACCGACCCTCTGGACTTGGCCTCGCGCATTCGTATCACCGGCGACATGCCGAGGATGCCGTTGGACACCTTTGTGCGCGAGATTGGCCGGGCTAACAACCTCGGAATCATGATCGATAGCGAAGGCATGGTCGTGCTGGTTGAAAAACGCCGGCCGAAGTCGGCCAACGAAATCAGCTTCTTGGGAGTTCCCGTTGAAACCCGCTGAGGCGGCGGCCATACCACCCACTCATCCGTAAATTAACCGGGCAGTGAAGTCGGCCCGGCGACCGGGGACAGGTCTGACTCGCTCGCCGGCTGCCGCAGCACCCGGGGAAACCACACCCGCACGATGGTGCCGGTTTTTTGGCCGGAAGCCAAACCCTCGGCGCTCTGCGATTCGAGACAGATGGAGCCCTCGCTGCGCTCCACGTAGAGTTGCACGAGGGTCATGCCGATTCCGGAGCCCGCCTCCTGCTCCGTGCCCAACCGAGAGACCACCAGCTGTTTCTTAAGCAAGTGTGCAAGGATGGCCGGCGGGATACCCACGCCCTCGTCGCGAACCGAGACGCAGCAGCACTCGCGTTCGTCCCTCGTCTCGGCGTGCGCTTCGAGCCACACCGTCGAACCAGGCCGCGAAAATTTCACCGCGTTGCTCAGCAGATTGTTAATGATGTTGTGCACCAACACCACCCGGTTGGCCACGAGCGTGAGGCCCTCGCCGACCCGGATCTGCAGGTCGATATTTTTTGCGGCGGCGGCCGGCAGGAGGAGGTTGCACGACTCCCCGCAGGCGGCGGCGGCGTCCACGACCTCGACTTTGAACGGGCAGCTGCCGTCCAGCAGGGAACGGTATTCACCGACATGGGCGATCAACTCCAGCGCCGATCCGATGGCGCGGCCACACACATCGAGATATACGTCGCGCTCCTCCTCGCCCTCGGCGCCCTTGAGCTGTTTGAGCATCGTCCAGCCGGCACCGACGGAGTTGCGCAGGTCGTGGCAGAGCACGCGAAGGAGCGCCTGTTGTTCCCGGGCTTGCTCAGCCATCAGCTGGCGGCGGCGGAAGCGCTCCAAGGTGCCTTCCACGCGCGCCAAAAACTCCTCCGGATAAAATGGCTTGTCGACGTAGTCCTCCCCGCCGGCCCGCAGCGCCTCCACCCGGGTCTGCGGCTGGTTGTGCTCGGAAAAAAAGATCACCGGCACGTCGCGCGTGGCCTCGGCGGCCTTTAACTGGCGACACACCTCGATGCCGCTTTCGGAGACCAGCACAACATCGAGCAGAAAGAGATCGGGAACGGCTTGAGCGCAGGCCGCCGTGAGCTCCGCCGAGGTCTCGTAGACCGCGACTTCACAACCCAGTTGACGCGTCAGAAGCCGTTGAACCAACAGCCGCGTCGTGCGGCTGTCGTCGAGGACCGCGATGCGAAAGGATCGAGTATGAGAGGCGGCGCGCATGATACTCAGGCAGGTTTCATCGCATCGCGAATCTGGCGGCAATTCAGCCGGGTGCGCTCAACATCGGCGGCGATAAATTCCGGGTCGAAATCACGGGACTGGGTAAAAGGATGATCGGCGGGCAGCCGCCACTCCGGCCCGTCGAGGCGGTAATGGTTCAGCTCGGCGCAGACGCGGGCGTAATCGAGCACCAACAAAACGGGGTCAGCGGCGATGGCCGTAGGGGACTTCTGGTCGGACACCCGTTGATGCACCCCCACCTCAAACTTCCAGCTTTTGAGCAGGATGCCGCCCGCGTGATCGTGCCGGACGCCAACCAGTAAATCCTCCCATTCTTCACACGCGATCAAAGCGTCCCAGTAGACCTCGACTTTAGTTTTAATGAGCAGCTCGTTGATAACGACGCGACCGATCGCGTGAAGCAGGCCGACCAGATAAGCCTCGTCGGCCGATTGCCCGCTGCTCGCGGCGCGGGTCTCGGAAAACAGACCGCAGAAATAGCTATAGGCCCAGTAGTCGTCAGCCGTCATCCCGTAGGCGGCGAGGTCTTTCATGAAGACCTGGCGCGAGAGTGTAGAGCCAACCAACGAGAGGATGCGGTTGAAGCCCACCTTCGCGAGGGCTTCGTTAATATTGGTGCTTTTGAAACCGACCCCGTAGGCGAAGCTGTTGCTGATGCGAATCACGTTGGCGCAGAGGGTGCCGTCGGTCTGGAGCAGACGTCCGATCTCATCGATCCCGGTGTTGGGATTGCGCAACAGTTGGCCGATCCGCGAAAGCACCGCCATGTTGCCGTGGAGACTCTCGATCTTTTGAAGGGCGCGACGATATTCCTCCTTGGCGAGCTCCGGCGACGGGGTGAGAGAAGACATGAGTAAGAAGTCGACCGGCTTTAGGTGCGCGTAACCGGGACGCCGGTCAGCGGAGCAAACGAGCATCCGCACTTAGCTCGCGACGCCCACGCGAACACACCGGGGTGACAGCAGGGTTTGATGCAAGTTACAATTACCTGAGGCGACATAGATGCTATATCACCTATCGGTCATTTTACGCCGGACCTGAGCGCTTTGTGCAGTTACCCGCACCACCTGTCGGCTACCGATCTGCTTGTTTACGTTTCAGGCGCTCGGTCTCGGTCTCGGCTTGCTGAAGATCGCTCGCATCCCGGAGCGCTTCCGTCGCTTCAGCTTTGTCGTCGGCATCCATCGGGGCGACCTCGGGCCGGTTGACCCCGTCTGCGCGGAGAGCGATTTCAATCAAGATCGGGAAATGATCGCTGCCGACATGCCGCAGCCTGCGCAACTCCACCAAGTCGAAGTGGTTCGAGTGAAACACATGATCGAGCGGATACCTCAGGAAGAAATGATCCGCATGAAACGTGGCAAACAAACCCCGGCCGATCCGCGGATCGAGCACGCGCGCGATGCGCTGAAACAAATGCGTCGTATGGCTCCACGCCACGTCGTTGAGATCACCCACCACGACCACCGGTAATTGGAATTTCCGAATGAGCTCCGCCGCTCGCCCCAGCTCCGCATCGCGCAAATCAGAATCCTGGTCGATGTCCGGCCGGGGAGGCCGGGGGTGAAGCGCGACACACCGCAGGCGTCGGCCCGAGGGCAACTCCAGAGTCGTGAAAACACTCGGCACATCGGGTTCCACCAGGTGCTTGATTTCCGTGTCGTGCAGCGGCAACCGTGCATAAATCGCGATCCCATAGGTATTCTCCTGCGGATGAACGATGCGGTGCGGGTAATCCGTTTCGAGCACGCGCAACTGTTGGATCCACCAACTGTTCACCTCTACGACGACGATCACATCGGGATTCTCCGCGCGAATGGTTTCGAGCCAGAGACGAATTTCTTGGTTATCCATACAGACATTCGACGCCACGATTTTCAGGCGATCTTCACGCGGAACGTCGCGCGGAGCGGCGGGCACCTGATACCTCCAAGCCCGCGTGTAGGGCAAGATTTGCGACACTTGCACCAGCACCGAAGAACCAAGCAGGGCCAAGAGACCCCACTCCCACGGGCTCGCGTTCGCCCAGCCGCTGTTGGCCGCCCCAAAAAAACCGAGTAGAATCACACTGCTTGCCGCGATCTGGGGACGCGGAAAATCAAAAATACGCACCCACCACGCACGGCTGCGCACAAACGAGAGCACCGTCTGCAAAACAACGATCCAACCAACAACCGTGAGAATGAGTTTAAAGACGACCATGACGCGACGGGCTACAGGCGGATGCGCACGTGGAAGGACAGACTCCGATTCCACCCTAAAGAGCGGCCGTTCGTGAAAAAAATCCTACCTCACGCGCGCCCGGTCCACCACCAGGCCCACGCGCCGCCGTGCGCGATCGCGGCCAAAAGCGTTACAATGAAAAACGACGGATGCCGCGTCTTGTGTCGTAGCCACGCTTGGCCCAGCCACGCGCCCCCAAACCCGCCCGCCAGCGCCCACACGTGCAGCGTGCGTTCCCGCACCCGCCCCGCACCGGCCTGCGTCGAGGCGCGCTTGTCCCACGCATACGCCACCAGCGTGAGCACGGACATGCCCGCATAGAAAACCAGACCTCCTTCAAACAACCCCATGCCCCATGGCTAACGCCGTCCCGCCCGCAGGCCAGCGCGAACGCTGGCCTTGCCGTCCTCCGCTCGACCCGCACAGTTCCGCCCCATGCCGATCAAAGCTTGGTTTCCCACTTTTATTTACGTTGAACCGCTCCAGCGCGCCGGCCTCGCCCGCATCAACGACGACCTCGCCGACGAATGCCACCAACTCCGCGACTACGACGACGAAGGCCGCGCCTGGTCCGAGAAAAACTACCCCAACGGCTACACCAGCTACGCGTCGATGCCCCAGTTGCACGGCTTCTCCAGCACGTTTGCCTCGCTGGAAAAAAAGATCACCAAACACGTCCGCGCCTACGCCAAGGCCCTCGATATGGACCTGCGCGGCCGCTCTATCCGGATGACCGATTGCTGGGTCAACATCATGCCGCCCTCCGCCGCGCATTCGCTCCACCTGCACCCGAACTCCTTCATCAGCGGAACCTATTACGTGCGCACGCCGCAGGGCTGCTCCGGTCTTAAATTCGAAGACCCGCGTATGAGCAAGTTCATGGCTGCGCCCCCCAAGCTGCCCACCGTGCGCGACGAAAACCGCATCTACACCACCTACCCTGCGGAGGCCGGCAACGTGATCCTCTTCGAGAGCTGGTTACGCCACGAGGTCGCCGCCAACCGGGTCGACGACGAACGCATCAGCATCAGTTTCAACTACGCGTGGGCCTGACCGTCTAGGGAGTGCGGTGAGCCCTCACCGCTTTCGACGGGCCGACCCGTCGGCCCGCCCCGCCCGGCCCTTGTAACCCGCCAAGTTGCGCAAACCCCGAAACCGCATTGCGTCACCCATGCTCGTCATCCGCCGTATGGTCGACCGCCATCAGTCCTACACCGGGATCTTTCTCCCCGGCGAGCCCGCGAAGATTTTCCCGACGACCGACTACGAGCACGGTCGCATCCTGCAAATCTATAAGCAGGACAAAGCCTACGAGGGCATTGTAAACGACTTCAGCGACGATCCGCCGGCCCCACCGCGCTCACCCGCTCCAAGCCGTCCCGCCACGAAACCGCGATCCCGCTCAAAGAAGTAGGTGTTTCGCGCTTACCTCACCCGCGCCAGAAACCCGATGCCGACCCCTAGCATAGTCAAGCTAGGCAACACCGCCGCCCACAACGCCGGGATCACGTCGCGCCCGCCCAGCGTGCCGAACACCTTGAGCAGCACGAAATACACGACGAAAAGCCCGAGGGATTTCGACACGCCCACCACCGGGTTGACCCGCACCCCGCTCACCGCAAAGGGGATCGCCAGCGCGATGATGATCAGCGGCCCGATTGTCTCAGCGAGCATGTTGTAATACCTCACCTGATACGCGGTGAGCTTCGGATTTTCGTCGGCCGAAAAATGCCCGATGATCCGGCGCAGCTCCGTAAACGACAGATCCTGCGGTCGCGCATCAAAAATCAACATCAGCGCCGGGTCCTCGCTGAACCCCACGCGCACCCTCTCGGAAAACTGCGCCGTCCCTTCAACCGTGCCGCTCTCCGGATCGATGGTCAGCTCGCGGCCGTCGCGAAACACCCAGCCGCCCTTCGCCGCATCGCGCCAGCCTTCGCGCGCCAGCAACCGGGATTTCTCCCGGCGTTGCTCGTCGAGCTCCACCACCGTGATGCCATAGCCCCGCCGCGTGAACCGGCTGTAACGGTTAAAAAACCACATGCGCCCGTCCTTCCGATTGTCGAACGCCACGCTCGGCTTCATCCCGACTTGATCGACCGAGCGATCCTTCGCCTCGGTGCGAAAAGCCAGGTTTTCGCGAATGACCCGCGACTCGTCGATCGACCACGGGATCACCGTCGCGTTGATATACCACGTCACCCCGCACAACAAGACACCCGCCACCCAGATCCCGCGCGTAATCCGAAAAAGCCCCACACCCGCCGCGCGCATCGCCGTGATCTCGTGGTTCCGGTGCATCTGCCCCAGCGTGTAAAGCAACGACACCAACAGCGCGAGCGGCAGCACCACCGAGAGGTAACTCGGCAGCTTGATCATGTAATAGAACGCCAGATCGGTCGCCCTCGCCCCGTCTTCCAGCAGATCCTGAAAATCGTCATACATCGCCTGCATCAACAGCAACCCGAGGCACGCGGCCAGCACGAGCCCAAGCATCTTGAGCCACTCGCGCAAAAGGTATCGATCGATGAGATTCAACGGCTGCGGTTAAAGAACGTTGCACCGCGAAATGCAAAGCGGGAAACACAGACCATTCCGGAACAAACCCTGCTACCGCGCTTACGCCTCAAATCACAATGCACCCGCTCTCCTCGAAACCCGTCGCCGCCCGCCACTTGTCCTTCCTCGCGCCCGTCGCGGCCTTGCTCCTCCTCACCGGCTGCGGTCCCAAAACCACCTCGGCACCCGACACCATCAAGCTGGGCAACTACGCCGCCATCACCGGCAAGGACGGCACCTTCGGCGATTCGTCCACCAAGGCGACGCGCCTCGCCATCGATGAAATCAACGCCGCCGGCGGCGTCCTCGGCAAACAGATCGAGCTCGTCGTCGAAGACACCCAATCCAAACCCGGCGAAGCCGCCACGGTGGTGAAGAAACTTATCACCCGCGACCGCGTCGTCGCCTTAATTGGCGAAGTCACCTCCAGCCGCTCGCTCGAAGGGGCCGGCGTCGCCCAAGCCTTCAAGATTCCCATGCTCAGCCCGTCCGCCACTAACCCGGCGGTGACCGCGACCGGCGACTACATTTTCCGCGCCTGCTTTATCGATCCTTTCCAAGGCAAAGTCCTCGCCGCGTTCTCCCGCGAGAAACTGAACGCCCAACGCGCCGCCCTCCTCACTTCGATCTCCTCCGCCTACAGCACCGGCCTCGGCGACGTGTTCCGCACCGAGTTCCCCAAAGCCGGCGGAGTCATCGTCTCCGACCAGAAATTTGCCGAAGGCGACAAAGACTTCAAAGCCCAGCTCACCGCCATCAAAGCCACCAATCCCGATGTGCTCTTCGTGCCCGCCTACTACACCGAAGCCGCCCTCATCGCCAAACAAGCGCGCGAACTCGGCATCACCGCGCCCTTGATCGGCGGCGACGGCTGGGAAGCCCCCGAACTCCTCGAAATCGCCGGCAACGCCCTCGAAGGCTCCTTTTATTCGACCCACTACTCCGCCGAGTCCCCCGACGAAAAGACCAAGGCCTTTGTCCAAAAATACCGCGCCCGCTTCGACAACCGCACGCCCGACGGCATGGCCGCGCTTGGATACGACGCCGCCTATATGATAGCCGATGCCATTCGCCGCGCCGGCTCGACGGAGCCCGCCAAAATCCGCGAAGCCCTCGCCGCGACCCAAGGCTTTGAAGGCATCACCGGCCGCATCGACATGGACAAAGACCGCAACGCCAGCAAACCCGCGGCCATTCTTACCATCAAAGGCGGCAAGTTCACCTACCTCGAAACCGTCGCCCCCTAAAACCACCAAACCGTTTCACCACGAAACACACGAAAGACCCGAAAAGAATACCCCGATCAAAACCCCCAAACCGATTGGCCCACGGAACACACAGAACACACGGAAGAATCGATCCCTCTATTTCCATGATCAGTGCTCTTAAGTGTTGATCAGTGGTTTCCAACTCCGCCTCCGATTCTTCCGTGTATTCCGTGTGTTCCGTGGGCACCCTCCGAATCCGTCCCTCCGTTTCTCCGACTGCGACTTTCGTGTATTTCGTGTGTTTAGTGGTTAAAAATTCCGTGGTTAAGCAAGTTCACCTACCTCGAAACCGTTGCCCCCTAAAACCACCAAACCGGTTCACCACGAAACACACGAAATACACGAAAAGAGAACCATCGGACCACGATCTCAAGCAGTGGCCCACGGAACACACAGAACACACGGAAGAATCGATCCCTCTATTTCCATGATCAGTGCTCATAAGTGTTAATCAGTGGTTTCCAATTCCGCCTCAGATTCTTCCGTGTATTCCGTGTGTTCCATGGGCACCCTCCGAATCCGTCCCTCCGTCTTTCCGATTCCGACTTTCGTGTATTTGGTGTGTTTAGTGGTTAAAACCTCCGTCTCCTCCGTTCCCACCTCCACCCTGTGACCGAATTCCTCCAACAACTCATCAACGGCCTTTCCCTCGGCGCGATCTACGCGCTCCTCGCGCTCGGCTACACGATGGTCTACGGAGTGCTGCGGTTCATCAATTTCGCCCACGCCGACGTCTTCATGGTGGGCTCCTTCGTCGGCTACTTCGCCGCCCGCCACGTCCCCGCCGGCACGATCTGGGGCGGGCTCCTCGTGCTCCTCGCGGCCATGGGCGCCTGCGCCCTCCTCGGCGTCGCCATCGAGCGCTTCGCCTACCGCCCGCTCCGCCGCGCGCCCACGCTCAACGTTCTCATCACCGCGATCGGCGTGTCGTTGCTTCTTGAATACGGCGTGCAACTCCTCTTCGGCTCCACCCCGCGCAATTTCCCCTCGATCTTCCCGGCCCGGCAGTTCCACCTGGGCGATCTTACCGTCTCCAGCAACCAACTCATCGTGATCGTGGTCGCCGCCGTGCTGCTCGGCGGACTCCAACGCATCGTCTTCCACACCCGCCTCGGAGCCGCCATGCGCGCCGTGTCGCTCAATCCCCGCGCCGCCCAGCTCGTCGGCATCAACCTCAATACCGTGGTCGCGTTCACCTTTGCGCTCGGCTCGGCCCTCGCCGGAGCCGGTGGCGTGCTCTACGCGCTCAACTACCCGTCGATCGACCCCTTTATGGGCGTGATGCCCGGACTCAAAGCCTTTGTCGCCGCGATCCTTGGCGGCATCGGCAGCCTGCCCGGCGCCGCGCTGGGCGCCCTCATCCTCGGCGGAGCCGAAACATTTGTCGGCGGCAGCGCCTACTCCACCTACAAAGACGCCATCGCCTTCGGCTTGCTCATTGTGATCATGCTCTTCCGCCCCGCCGGCCTCCTCGGCCGCTTCACCGTTGAAAAGGTCTGAGCTCCATTCCGACTTTCGTGTATTTCGTGTGTTTCGTGGTTAAAAAATCCGTCTCCGACATCACCGCTCATCCGTGATTTTAAGTGGTTAAAAATGCCTTTCCCCCGCCAACACCTCGGCCTCATCGCCACCCTCGCCGCGGCCGTCGCGATCACCACGTTCGGCGGCTCGCTCAACGCCTACTACCTCGACGTGGCGATGAACGTCGGTATCGCCATCATCCTCGCCGTCTCGCTCAACCTCGTCAACGGGCACACCGGCCAGTTCTCCCTCGGCCACGCCGGCTTCATGGCGATCGGCGCCTATCTCTCTTCCGCCTGCACCCTGCGCCTCGCGCCCGCGCTCGCCGACGCGTCGTCGCCGCTCCTCGCGCAACACGCCCTCTTTTTTGTCGCCCTGCTGCTCGGCGGCTTCACCGCCGCCATCGCTGGTTTCCTGATCGGCCTGCCGTCCCTGCGGCTTCGCGGCGACTACCTCGCGCTCATCACCCTCGGGTTCGCCGAAATCATCCGCGTCGTTTTTCAAAACACCCCCGCGCTCGGCGGCGCCATCGGACTCAACGGCATGCCCCCGCTTACCTCCATCGCGTGGACCTACGGCTGGGTGGCCGTGACCGTGTTCACCATCAGTTGCCTCATCAACTCCACCTACGGACGCGGTTTCCTTGCCGTGCGTGACAACGAGATCGCCGCCTCCGCCGCCGGCATCAATCCCACGCGCTACAAAGTCGTCGCCTTCACCCTTGGCGCCTTCTTCGCCGGCATCGCCGGCGGACTCTTCGCCCACCTGAAGCTCGCCATCGACCCGCGCGGCTTCGACTTCTTCCGCTCGGTGGAAATCGTCGTCATGGTCATCCTCGGCGGCATGGGCAACACCCTCGGCGTCATCGTGGCGGCCACGTTGCTCACGCTTCTCCCCGAATTCCTCCGACCGGTGGCCGAGTATCGCATGGTGATCTACGCCGCCCTGCTCATCGGCCTCATGCTCGCCCGCCCCCAAGGCCTCTTCAACGTCCGCCTCGGCAAATCCCGCCTCTGATGTCCGCCCCGCTCCTCCAACTCGACCAAGCCACGATCCGCTTCGGTGGCCTCACCGCCGTCAACGCGGTCGACCTCGCCGTCGCCCCCGGCGAATTGCGTGGGCTCATCGGACCCAACGGCGCGGGCAAGACCACTCTCTTCAACCTCATCACCGGCGTCTACGCGCCCTCCTCCGGCACGCTCCGTTTCGCCGACGCCTCCCTCGCCGGTCTGCGCCCCGACCAGATCACCGGCCTCGGTATCGCGCGCACCTTTCAAAACATCCGGCTCTTTCCCGGCCTCAGCGTTTTCGACAACGTGCGCGTCGCCTGCAACCTGCACCGCACCACCTCGCCACTGCACACTCTCCTTCGCGGACGCGCCTTCCGCGCCGACGAAGCCGCCATCGCCGACCGGGTCGACGCGTTGCTCACCCTCTTCAACCTCGACCGCTTTCGCGACGCCCCCGCCACGTCGTTGCCCTACGGCGAACAACGCCGGCTCGAAATCGTCCGCGCCCTCGCCACCCAGCCCCGGTTGCTCCTCCTGGATGAACCCGCCGCCGGCATGAACCCCTCGGAGAAAGTCGACTTGGTTCGCCTGATCCGCGAAATCCACCAGCGCTTCAATCTCACCATCCTCCTCGTCGAACACTCGATGCGCGTCGTCATGACCGTCTGCGAGCATATCACGGTCCTCGATTACGGCGTAAAAATCGCCGAAGGCACGCCCGCCGAAATCCAAAAGAATCCAAGAGTGATCGAGGCCTACCTCGGCGAAGACCACACCGCCAAATTCGGCCACCACTGAAACGGCGAATCCCAATCCGGTTCACCACGTTTCGAACGAAGCGACAGTCCGCCAACACACGAAATACACGAAAAGAAAACCTCGGAGAAAACCATCAAACCGATTGCCCACGGAACACACAGAATACACGGAAGAATCGGAGAAGCCCATGACACCACTCATCGCATTGGGATCGATTCTTCCGTGTTTTCTGTGTGTTCCGTGGGCACCTCTCCGATCCGTCTCCGTTTTCTCCGGCTCCGACTTTCGTGTATTTCGTGTGTTTCGTGATTAAAAAATTCCGCTTCCGCTCCCCGCATGCTCACCGTCACCCACCTCTCCGTCGCCTACGGTGCCATCAAAGCCGTCAACGATATCTCTCTGGAGATTCCGCGCGGCTCCATCGTGACGCTCATCGGCGGCAATGGCGCGGGCAAGACCACCACTCTCCAAACCATCTCCGGCCTCATCCGCCCCGCCGCCGGCATCATCCACTTCAACGGCGAAGACATCACCCGCCTGCCCCCGCACGAGATCGTCGCCCGCGGACTCTGCCACGTGCCAGAAGGCCGCCTCGTTTTCTCCAACCTCAGCGTCGCCGAAAATCTTTCCCTCGGCGCCTACCTGCACAAAGACGCCGACGGCATCGAGCGCACCCGCCAGCACGTCTTCGAGATTTTCCCCCGCCTCAAAGAACGCATCAAACAGACCGCCGGCACCCTCTCCGGCGGCGAACAACAGATGCTCGCCATCGGCCGCGCCCTCATGTCGCGCCCCACGTTTCTCATGCTCGACGAACCATCCCTCGGCATCGCGCCTCGCTTGGTGACGACCATTTTTGAGAAGATCGTGGAGATCAACCGCGACCAAGGAATCACCATCCTGCTCGTCGAACAAAACGCCCACCTCGCCCTGGAAATCTCCTCGCACGCCTATGTTCTGGAAACCGGCCAGGTGACCGTCGCCGGGGCCAGCCGCGACCTCCGGGACGACCCCCGCCTGAAAGCCGCCTACCTCGGCGGCTAAGGAGACGCGGCATCTTGCCGCGTTTCCGAAATCCGAGGACCGCGGCGAGACGCCGCGTCTACTCACCCGTCCGGCACCTACCCGCCCGAAACCGCCGACTTGCACCGCGTCCCGCTCCTTTGCACTGTGGCCGACTTCCCTCTCGCCATGCTTCACCTCACTGACCGCACCTGGCTCTGGTTCGCCGCCGCGTGCTACCTCGCGGGGTTTGCCCTCGGCACCGTGGCGGTCCTCCGCGAACGCAAACTCTCCCGCGCCGTGATGTATGCCATCATCAGCGCCGGCTTCACTCTCCAGACCTTCGGGCTCTACCTCCGCGGCCTCGAAGTCAAAGGCTGCCCTCTCGGCAACACCTTTGAGCTTTTCCAATTCGTCGCTTGGTCGGCGATCGCACTCTACCTCGTCATCGGCGCCACCTTCCGCCTGAGCTTGCTCGGTTACTTCACCTCGGTGCTCGCCACCGCCTTGACGGCCGTCTCGCTCGCCTTCCCGGCCTGGGATCCGCCGGCGCGCGCCAACATTTTCGGCGGCAACGCCTGGATCGAGTTCCACGCCGCGCTCGCCCTGTTCAGCTACGGCGTGTTCTCGCTGCTCACCCTCACCGCGCTCATGTATGTGCTCCAGGTGTTCAGCCTGAAACGCCACCACCTGCACGGCTTGTTTTCGTTTCTCCCCTCAATCCGCGAACTCGACCAGATCTCGCTCCGACTCCTCTCGGCCGGAGTCATTTTGCTCACCGCTTCGCTGGGCGTAGGCGCGGTTTACTGGTTCGAAGACCTGTCGGCCGTCAACGCCTCCAAACTCGCCATCACCACCGGCATTTGGGTGGCCTACGCGGCCGTCCTCAGTCTGCGCCTGCGCGATTTACTCGTGGGTAAACGCCTCGCGTGGCTCCTGATCGGCGCCTTCGCCGTCGTCATATTGACCCTTCCGCTCGTGAGCGGAGGCCACTCGGCGCCATGAGCCAACCCGTGTTTTTCCTCCTTGGCGCGAGCCATCGCACGACACCGCTGGAGCTGCGCGAAAAACTCGCGCTCACCCCGGTTCGCCTGCCCGTGTTTCACCAAGCCGCCGCCGCCCTGCCCGGCTTGCGCGAGCTGGCCGTGCTCAACACCTGCAACCGCGTCGAGTTCTACGGCACCGCCGATTCGACCGAGGTCGTCGCACGGCTGCGGGAAACTTTCTGCTCGTTCCAGGGTTTCCAAGCCGACGCCTTCGCGGACATCAGCACGCAGGCGACCGGCCTGGCCGCCATCAAACACCTGCTCTCCGTCGCCTCCGGCCTCGACTCGCAGATGCTCGGCGAGACCGAAATCCTTGGGCAGGTCAAAGACGCCTATGCCGCCGCGCAAACCCAGCGCACCACCGGCCCGGTGCTCAACCGCGTTTTCCAAAAAACGTTTCAACACGCGAAATACGTTCGCACCCACACCGCCATCACCGAGGGCCACATCAGCGTGGCCAACATCGCGGTCGATCTCGCTCTCAAGATTTTTGGTGATCTCGCCTCGACCCGCATCCTCCTGCTCGGCTCGGGTGACATCGGCGAAAAAACCGCCAAGGCCTTCCAGAGTCGCGGCGCCAGCGCGCTGACCGTCGCCAGCCGCACACTTGGAAACGCCATGGAACTGGCCACCCAGCTCGGAGCGACTGCGCTGCCCTGGGAGCATGTTTCCGCCCACCTCGCGGATTACTCCGTCGTGGTCGGCTCGACGGCCGCGCCCGCCGCCGTAGTCACTCTCGCCGACACGGTTGCCGCGATGAAGAAGCGCCCCGCTGATCCGCTTTTCTTCATCGACCTGGCCCTGCCTCGCGATGTCGAACCGGCGGTTGCCAAGCTGGAAAATGTGTTCCTCTACAACCTCGACGATCTCGCGAAAATCGCCGGCGAAAACCGCGCCGCCCGCGCCGCCGAGGTGGTTCATGCCCACAAAATCGTTGTCGAAAAAGCCGCCGCGCTCTGGAAGCAAATCGAGTCCCAGGCCGGCGGCTCCTAAAGGTCCGGCGTGGGAGCGAGCTTGCTCGCGATTCGGGTTCAATCGTCCCGCGCAATCACGCTCCCACGCCGGGTCTCACGCTCGCGCCAACGCCCCGGAGTGACTCCTTCCGCCTGCTGTGCAAACGCCCGGATAAACGTCTCCGCGCACGAGAAACCGCACCGCAGCGCCACCGCCTTCACCGGCTCATCGGTCGCGTGCAGGCACCTCCGGGCCAACTCCAGACGCAACCGCACCAAATGAGCATGGGGTCCACATCCATACTCCTCCACAAAGCGGGCCCGAAACCGGGAATAGCTCAGCCCCGCCAGCTTGGCCGCCTCCGGCAACGACCATTCCCGAGCGAGATCGCGGCGCCACATCTCCACCACCTTCGTGATGGGCGAATGCACCAGCGCGGTCGGTGCTAGGTCCGCCCAGGGCCCTTCGCTCAACCAGCGCTCAAGCCCGATCTTGGCACAATCCAGCGCCCGCGCATCACCGCCCTCCAACGCCGCGCAACCATCCCGAAACAGCTCCCAGGCAGACGTCTCCCGCGCGCTCGACACCGGGAAAAACCGCGCCGTCCGCACCCACCACCCCGTGCGCGTCCACTCGGCGACCCGCTCGCCTTCCACAATCCAATAAAACTCCTCCCAGTGCCCCGACCGCGCCGAGACGGGCAACCCATAATCTTGCGCCTCGCCTGGTGAGACGAAAAATACGCCCGGCCCCCGCACCTCCTGTAGTTCTCCCGAAACACCATCCCGGAAAGTGCCGCAGGAACCCGTTCGCAGGACACACACCGCAAACCGTTCGTAAGCGCCGATCACGCGCTCGGCTTTGCGCGGCACCCACCCGAGTCCGTTGAAACGCAGCGTTTCCAGCCGCGAGTCACCGGCCAGCTCGGCCCAAAACCGGTGGCGGGCCGGATCAGTCACTTTCGTCAATTGTTTGGTCAAAGTCATCAACTCCTTGCACTGGAAACAGCGCAAGGCGAGCCGCAAGCTATGCTCACATTCATCAACTCATGTCGTCCACTCCCCAGCTCGCCACCCCGTCATCCCCGCTATCGCACGTGCGGCCAACCCCCTTGCGGGAGTTTATCTACGGCTCGCCCTATTACCCCGAGCACTGGGATGCAGGCACTCGCGCAGGCGACCCGGCGCTGCTCCGCGCCGCCGGCTGGAACGTGGTGCGCATGGGCGAGTTCGCCTGGGATATCTTTGAAGCCCGGGAAGGGCATTTCGATTTCGCGCTCTTCGACACAACGATCGCTCAACTGGGCGCGGTCGGCATCCGCACCATCCTGTGCACCCCGACCGCCGCGCCGCCCCGGTGGCTCACGCTCGCGCACCCCGAAGTGCTGCGCGTCGATGCCGAGGGTGTCCGCCAAGAGCACGGCTCGCGTCAACACGCCGGCCATTTCTCGCCGTTTTTTCGTGATTACAGCCGCAAGATCACCCGCGCCCTAGCCGAACATTACCGCGATAATCCGCACGTGATCGGCTGGCAGACAGACAATGAGTTTCACTGCCACTTCAACCAGGACCATTCACCCGCCGCACAGGAAGCCTGGGTGGCGTGGTTGGAGAAGCGTTTCAACGGTGACATCGGGGCGCTGAATCGCACGTGGGGCACCGCCTTTTGGGCGCAGACCTACGCCCGGTTTATCGACGTGCCCACCCCGCGTCCGGCCCGGCCCACCCACCTCAACCCCGCTCACTCGCTCGATTATCAGCGCTTTCTCTCCGACGGCGTGGCCGCGTTCCAGCGCGACCAGGTGGAAATCCTG
Organism: Rariglobus sp.; assembly: GCA_031412735.1. Classification (GTDB taxonomy): domain Bacteria; phylum Verrucomicrobiota; class Verrucomicrobiia; order Opitutales; family Opitutaceae; genus Rariglobus. The sequence continues at coordinate 19,197 of JANODO010000033.1, forward strand.
CGCTCCGTCCAGCCGCGCTGGTGGGTCACGCACAACGGCTGCTTCGCCGCCATCGACTATCGCGGCACGTTCACCGCGGATCTCGATTTTCTAAGCTATGACTCGTATCCTTGTTTTGAATATGATCCTAGGGCGCGCTCCGCCAATCATGCCTTCGGTCTGGATGTCACCCGCGCCTACTCGGGCAATTTCGTCTTGATGGAGCAGCAGTCGGGGCCCGGCGGCCAAGGCGACTACTTCCACGACAACCTGGAGCCCGGCGAGATGCGGCGCATGGCATGGACCAGCATCGCACGGGGTGCCGACGGGCTCCTGTTTTTCCGCGAACGCTCGTGCCGCTTTGGGGCCGAAGAATACTGGTGCGGCGTGATCGATCACGACAACGTGCCCCGGCGGCGCTACCGCGAGGCCGCGCTCCTCGGATCGGAATTGGCACGCGTCGGCCAGGAACTGCTCAACTCGCGCATTCGCGTCGATGTGGCTATCGCCGGGGCGGATTTCACCGCGCAACACGGCCACGCTTCGATGTCTCATGGTCTGCCCACTCCCAAAAACATGGCCGAGGCCGTGCATGGTGTTTTCTTCCGCGCGGGTCATGCCGTGGGCGTGGTGCATCCCGCCGACACGCTGGCGGGATTGAAGCTCTACATCATCCCCCACCTCGCGCTGTTTGATCCGGCCTGGCTGCCGGCGCTGCTGCGTTTCGTGACTGCGGGCGGAACCCTCGTGATCGGTGCGCGCACCGCCTGCAAAGACCTCGATAACAACGTGGTCGCCCAGACCCTGCCCGGCGTGCTGCGCAGCCTGGTCGGCGCGACCGTCGAGGAATACGGGCGCCAAAACCGCCCCGATCTACGGACTCTCACGCTCCGCCTCGCCGGTGCCAACACCGATACGCCCACGTCGCTTTGGTATGAACAACTCGCGCCCGACACAGGCACCGAAGTCGTGGCCCGCTGGACGACGCGCCACCTCGCCGGTAGCGCGGCTGTCACCCGTCGCGCCGTGGGGCGTGGTCAGGTGGTTTACGTGGGCACCTACTTGACCCGTGAGTTCACCGAAGCGTTGCTCCCGCTGCTCGGGCGATTGGACGCGTTGCCGGCGCCGATATCCACCACGCGAGGCGTGGAAATCGTGGAGCGCGTGGGGCAAGAGGCGGCGAAACTCCAGGTGTTGATCAACCACAACGAAACGCCGGTGCGAGTCCCGCTTCCTCCCGGCGCCAGCCGTGAGCTGCTCAGCGAACGCGCGCTTGGCGCCGAGGACCGCGAGCTGGAGCTCGCGCCCCACGGCGTCGCCCTGGTGCGCTGCTAAGCCGCGAACGATTTCGAACGGATCGAAAGGTAGGAGCCCATTTATGGGCGATGAACGGCATGCGAAGAAGTGCAGGTCCTTCGTAAGTCCAACATCGCCCATAAATGGGCTCCTACCTTCGATCCTACCCCACACGCCGCAGCACCCAATCGGCCACGGTGCCGCCGGCGGGACGACGCAGCAACGCACGCAATTTCTCCGCCTGCGCCTGCGTGGCGATGAGGCGGTCGATGTTGCGCAGGCACGCGTCCAACTCGCCCGCCAGCGCCTGCGGCGTCGCCGCGCCTTGGATGTATTCGGGATACATCGACTCCTTAAGAAGCAGATTGGCGATGCCCAGATACGGCACCTTCACGAGAATGCGCCCGATCACGTAGGTGATCGGATTCGCCCGATACACGACGGCGCCGGGAATCGCCGCCAGCGCACAATGCATCGACATGGTTCCGCTCGACGTGAGCACCGCCGACGCCGCCACGGGCGAACCGGTCGGCAACAATTTAACGTTGGCCGGCGGCTTGGCCGCGAGCAGCACCTCTTTGATGAGCTCGCTCGGATACAGCACGACCGCGTCGCGTTTTCCGTAGGCGGCATGGCCCGCGAGCAGCAGCGGAAATATCCGCGCGACCGCCTGTTTGCGGCTGCCGGGCAGCAACAAGATCGGTGCCGCCGGATCGTAGCGGACCGGCGCCTCGTGCGCATCGTCAAGAAACGGGTGGCCGACAAATTCAACCGGCAGTGACGTGTCGGCATAACAGTCGACCTCGAACGGAAAAATCACCGCGAGCGCATCCAGATCACGCGCCATGGTGAAGCGACGCTTCGCCTTCCAAGCCCAGATTTGCGGCGAGATGTAGAAGAACACCGGGATGCTTCCGCCGCCTTTGACCGACAGCCCGCGTTCACGCAGCGCCTTGGCGAGGCGCAAGTTTAAGCCCGGGTAATCGACGAAACAAATCGCACGCGGCCTGTGAGCGGCAATCCAACGCAGCGTCTCCTCAAACAGCGCTTTGAAGAACGGGTAGTTTTTCAGCACCTCGACAAAGCCGACCACCGACGACGCGGTCATGTCGTGGAGAACGTGCGCGCCGGCCAGCGCCAGCTCGGGTCCCCCGAGGGCAACGACCGAAACGCCCGGCCTTTTGGTGCGGAGTTCCCTCACCAGGGTGGCGGCGTGTTGATCGCCGGAATGCTCGCCCGCGATCACCAGCAAGTCCACGCGCGCGGTGGCGGGAGGCGGCAGTCGGAAGTGCGTGGCGGAGCTCATGGTCGAAGCGGAGGGCTTACCTTCTGAAAAGTCTGGCAACATTCAACCACCGGTTTCGCCGCCTATCGATGGATTGGTGTAGGCCCGACCGCTGGTCGGGCTTCCGTTATACGATCCAAGACAGCCCGACCAACGGTCGGTCCTACACCGGACACAAAAAAGCGGCT
>JANODO010000034.1:0-11605 GCA_031412735.1 Rariglobus sp.
AAGCGAGCTTGCTCGCGATTTTCGATCCATCGCGAGCAAGCTCGCTTCCCACGTCGATCCGCCCTCGATCCATCGCCTTGTCCACTGCTCGTAAAATCTCCGCCGCCACCGTCCGCGACGACTTCAACGATCCGCTCGCAGTCGTCCACTACGCCCGCGCTGCGCACAGCCTCGGCCTGTGGAAATCCGAGCGCATCCTCATCGAGCGTTTCTTCCCCGACACCGCCGCGCACCTGCTCGAAGCCGGCTGCGGTGCCGGCCGGGTGACACTCGGCCTGTGGGAACTGGGCTACCGCAATCTCACCGCCTTCGATTTTGCCGAAGAGCTCGTGGACCAAGCCCGCGCCCTCGCCGACGAGCGCACCGCCACCATCCCCATCCACCACGCCGACGCCACCAACCTGGCATCGAGTAACCTATTAGGTTACTCAAGGTTCGAGGGGGTCCTGTTTATGTTCAACGGGCTGATGCAGATTCCGGGGCGCGCCCATCGACGCCTGGCGCTGCAAAATCTCGCCGCCGCCTGCCGGCCCGGTGCGCCGTTGCTGTTCACCACCCATGATCGCGACCACTCCCGCGTTGAGCGCGCCTCGTGGAAACTCGAAGCCCTTCGCTGGGAACAGGGCCAACAAGACCCGCGCCTCGTCGAGTTCGGCGACCGTTATTTCGAGGACGACGTCGGTCGCACGTTCATGCACCTGCCCGACCGCGCTGAAATCCTCGAAGACCTCGCAGCCACCGGCTGGGCCCACGACTTCGACTCCATGCGTAGGGACCTCGCCCGCGAGTCGCGCGCCGTAGTGGACTTCTCCGACGAGTGCCGCTTCTGGGCGGCGCGCCGCGAAATTCTACGTTGTTAGAATAACGGAACCTCCCATTTCCCGAAGGTAGGCAGCCTGCTTGCAGGCGCAGTTCGGAGCGCGAGCGCGCTCGCTGCCTACGTGCGATGATATCAGTCTAACAAAGTAGAACTAAAACACCGAGAGGGGCACCGACCTGGTCAGCGCCCACCGATCCAACACTCCACGCATTGTCACCGCAACGTCACGCCGAGTAGCTTCGCGACTTGGTTCACGTCCTTGTCGCCCCGGCCGCTAAGGTTGATCAGAACGATTTTGTCGGCGGACAACGCTTTCGCACGTTTCAGTCCTTCGACGATGCCGTGGGTGGATTCGAGGGCCGGGATGATGCCTTCGAGCCGCGAGACGAGCTGGAAAACCTCCATGACCTCGTCATCGGTCGCGTAAGCGTAATCGATGCGGCCGATGTCGCGGTAATACGCGTGCTCCGGGCCAATCGCAGCGTAATCGAGGCCCGCGCTGACCGAGTGGGTCAGCTCGATCTGACCGTCGGGATTTTGTAGAATATAAGTCTTGGAGCCCTGTAAGACGCCAAGCTTGCCGCCCTCGAAGCGCGCGGCGTGTTCGCCGCGGATGATGCCGCGACCGCCGGCTTCGACGCCGATGAGTCGGACTGATTTCTCCTCAAGGAAATCAAAAAACACGCCGATCGCATTCGAGCCGCCGCCGACACAGGCGACGATCTCGTCGGGCAGCCGGCCCTCTCGGGCGACGATTTGCTCCTTGGCTTCCTGACCCATCACGCGGTGGAAATCGCGGACCATCATCGGATACGGATGTGCCCCCAACGCGGAGCCGAGGATGTAGTGAGTATCACGCACGTTGCTCACCCAGTCGCGCATGGCCTCGTTAACCGCGTCCTTGAGCGTCTTCTGGCCGGATTCCACGCCGCGCACTTCGGCGCCCATGAGCCGCATGCGAAATACGTTCAGAGACTGGCGCTCCATGTCGACGGCACCCATATAAATGACGCATTGCAGACCGAACTTGGCGCAGACCGCCGCCGTGGCGACGCCGTGTTGTCCCGCGCCGGTCTCGGCGATGATGCGCTTTTTACCCATGCGCAACGCGAGGAGGACTTGGCCGAGGGCGTTGTTGATTTTGTGCGCGCCGGTGTGGAGGAGATCTTCGCGCTTAAAATAGATTTTGGCCCCGCCGCAGTGAGCCGTGAGACGCCCGCAAAAATAGAGCTCGGTCGGGCGTCCGGCGAATTCCTTCAAATGGTGGCGGAGCTCGGCGACGTAGGCGGGATCGGCTTTGGCCTGCTCGTAAGCGGCGCCGAGTTCCTGCAACGCAGTCATGAGCGTTTCCGGCACGTAAACTCCGCCAAATTGGCCGAAATGGCCGGAGGAGTCAGGCTGGGAGAGACGGTCGATGGAGGAGGGCGCGGCGGCGGGCATGGAAGGGCTAACTGAACGGCTTACGACTGCGGACGCAAACGGGATTTCGGTATCAACCCGCTTCCCCTGTCCACGCGCTTAGGTTGCAGCACCGCCACCTCGGCCCACCACCGAGGACAATTGAGCGGATAGACCCGACAGGGTGACGGCCTGGCGATGCAGTTCCCCGGAAGTGGCTGCGGCCTCTTCCGCACTGGCGGCGACACTTTGGGTGGCTTTATCCATGTGGGTGACTGCCTCGTTGATGTGGGCGATTCCCTGGCTCTGCTCGATCGACGCCTTGGCCACTTCGGCCACGATGCCATCGACCTCGCGCACTTTGGCCACAATCGCGTCCAGCGCCACCGTCACCCGCCCGGAAACTTCGACGCCTTGGAGAGACCGCGCGCTGGCTTCGGAGATTTTTCCCGCCGTCTCGCGGGCGGCAGCGGCCGCTTGCTGCGCGAGTGACCGAACCTCGTCGGCCACGACCGCAAAACCAGCGCCCGCTCCACCCGCGCGCGCCGCTTCCACGGCGGCATTTAGCGCCAAAATGTTTGTCCGAAAGGCGATTTCATCGATGGTTTTGATGATTTTCGAAATGTCGGCCGAAGACTGCTGGATGGCCTGCATTGCAGCGTGCATGAGAACCATCTGCTCCGCGCCGACATCGGCGGCCGCGCGGGCGGCGCTGGCGGAATCTTTGCCGAAGCCTGCGTTCTGCGCGTTGCGACGCGTCATGCTGGAGAGCTCTTCGAGAGATGAACTGATCTGTTCCAGCGAAGAAGCCTGTCCGCTCGCGCCATCGGCGAGCGTGCGGCCGGATGCCTCAAGCTCCTGCGAGGCGGCGGTTACCCCCGTGGACTCCCGCTCCATATCGCCGACAATGCCACGCAGCATGCGCGTAAGCCGGCGCGCGATGAAAAATGCCAGCCCGCTGCCCACCAAAATACTGATCACGGAGATCCACAGGCTGGCCCTCGACGTGGTGATTGTTTGCCGTGAGATGAGTGCCTGCCCCTCGGCGAATTCCGCTTCGGCAAAGAGCCGTAACCGGGCCACCCTCGCTTCGACGGAGGCGGCCCTGCTTTCAAAAAAATCCGTATCAGCCCGGGCCGAGGCGGTCGTCAGTGCGAGATCCAGCGTGCGGTCAAACTGCACGCGCAACGCCCCGAGCGCCTGCTTGGCCGGGTCGTCGAGCGCGCGTTTTTCAAGCGCTGCGGAGGCATCGTTGAAGCGGGCTCGACCGACAAAATTCAGATCGCTCACCGAATCGGAAAACAAAACCAGCAGACAGGCGCGGCTCAAGTCGCCGAACGCCTTTGCGTCCACGGTCCCCAAGACAAAAGAGCGCCGATAAGCCTTTGATAGCGCCTCCCGTTCATCGCCGAGGCGCTTGGTGTTGGTCAGTCGAAGATTCGCCAATTGGATGGCGCGCTCAGCGGCTTCGCCGAGTGCGTCCTGATTTTTCATCAACTCGGAAATCAATTCCCCCACCGTCACCGGCCGGGTCTCGGCGGCGGCGGGTCCGGCGCTTGCGGCCGGCGCTGGTTCGCTCGGCATGAGCGTGGAGTGTAGCTCCGCAAACTTCACGCCGTTGAGCAGTGCCGTATCGACCCGCATGGCATCCAAGTGAGCCTTACTTGACTCCCGCAGTTCCTGAATTTCACCCAGTTGCCTGGCCGAAAACGCCGAGAGGACATCGCGGCGGAGCACGGCGGTTTTCTCCGCAATCCGGATCGCCGCTTGGAAAACGGGGATGCGTTGCTCGGTGGCCTCGGTGACGGACCGCTGAACCGAGGCGAGTTGCGTATAAACAAACGCCACCACGAGAATAAAGCCCAACGCCACGACGCCAACCGCGCTGAGGATTTTGCGAAACATGGAGTAGAGTTATCGAGATTGGGTCGGGAGGTTCGGGACGGGATAGCCGGCCAATCAGGGAGCCAGCTTGGCGACCAATTTGTCGGCCTGCTCGAGCCCTTCCTGCATCTCTTCTTTCATCACCTGGAGGTGCTCCTCTTTTTTATCGGTGGCGTAGGCCTGAGCCGCCTTGAGAACCAAGAGCGGGTGGACGATCGCGTGAATCGGATCGGTAAAGTGTTCGTTATCCTCGTCCTTTAAATCGAGGCCTGGCTCGTTGCCCGGTTTGGCGAAATACCCCAGATCGTGCCAGTCAGTTTGCAGCTCATCGAAGGTGAGTTTTCGCATCGCCGGAACTTGGGCGATCACGGTCTTTAACAGTTTCTCGCCGGCGGGATGAGCTTTGGCGTAAGCGCCGGCCAGGGCGACCGCCTCGCTCAACAATACGTCTATTTTCGGCGTCAACAGGGCGAGATCGACGTTCTTGGAGATCACCATGTCGGTGACGGCTTTCGCCTCCTTGTGGTAGGTGGCGCCATGAGCAGACAGCGCCGGGTCGGCCGCGGTTGCGAGCGAGGAAACCAATGGGAGAAGGCACGTTAAAAAGCGTAGCAGTTTTTTCATGTTTTGTGGGTTTAGGTGAAGGGGTTGCCAACGTTACTCCTGTGCGCCGGGCTCAGTAAGTGAGGTTGAGACGAAGGATGAACAACAGAGCATCGTCACGAGTGGGATCACTTGCAGGATGGCGCACATACTGCAGGTCCGGTTGCACGCTGAACCGTTTGTTCAACACCGCCGTATAGCTCAGTTCACAGACCTGCTCGTAATCCAACGGCGCAGCGTGCTCCGACCGCGCGGCATGCACAAAACCGAGCGCAACCGTGTCGGCTTCCCGTCCGGGAAGGAGGCCGGTCGCGGCCAGTCCCGCGTCCACGGCCCAACCAAAAGCGCTGCGATCTTCGGGAGCAAATCCGCCGCGCACATGGGCCTCGATGTTGCCGGCCTCGCCCACGCGGCCCGCGAGCGTTCGCTCCACGGCGGCATAGGCACCGTAGTTTTTGGAGTGATCCGGGCCGCCCGCCTGATCCGCAAAATCGGCCGTGTGAACCCAACCGCCAGCCATGTAACGAAACGCCGAGCCGCCTGGCGCCCAAGTGAACTCAGTGATCGCAAATGCGCCTTGGTCTTCGCTCAGGCGGTAATGCGAACCATGGCGATTGGCGCGATCATCGCCAGTTGCGGAATCAAAACTGTCACCGTCATAGACCCCGAGTTTCCAACCCGTGGTTTCGCCGGAGAAAGCAATGCGCGCACCCAGCGCGGCCGCGTAGTAGGCCGGACCGGTGTTGAGCGTGTTGGCGGAAATGAAAGCAGGCCAACCAAACCCGCTGTTGATGAGCGCACCGCCCGGAGTGGTCCCCGTAAACTCGGCGTCTGCCAGCAACGCACCAAAACGTGCCGACCATGCGCCCGAACTCCCTTCGCCCCACCATTCATAAAGCCTTAAGCTCTGGTAGGCCTCGGTATTGCTGGCCGCCAGATCGTCGCCTAAAAAGCGATCCGTGGGCCCGCGGCCCTCGACCCAGAGGACGCTCGCAAAGGCCTTCAGCCCTAAGGGGCGGGTTTCCGAAGACTTCCGATCCCATTCAAGCCCGGCAACGCCCGCACCATGCAAGGAATCCCCCCCGTGAGTGCCTGATAAACTGTGCGAACTATCCACGGATGCATTTCCTGTGAATGTAAAATCACCTCCGCCAAATCCCTGGAAGGAAGCAAATAAGACACCGGGGAAAAAAAGACCCAACCCTACGGATCGTCTAGCAAGGTAGAGAAAACGCATCCACTTTCATTCGGGCCAAATCCCCAAAACTTAAACAATTCCCCTTAAAACCGGTCAAACCCACGCCAACGTCTCGCGGGTAAGACAAGAAATGCTTAGCCGAGGCCGCTTCGCAATCAACCCCAAGGCGGCTTCTCAGCCCTGCGAGACGCGATTCTTGAGGAACGTCAGCACGTCCTGAAACTTGGCGCGGTTGGCCTCGTCGGCGGCGACCAGGTTTTCGTGCGCGGCCAGCACCATGCGGGCGCTTTCGAGTTCGCCTTTGTCGGGGGCGCACGCGAGCGCGACTTTGGCGTTGAGATTTACATCGACGATCTCGGTATCGACCGTGAGCAGGCGATGAAGCCCGAGGTTACGCACGAGTTCGAGGTTTCGCGCAGCCATCCTGCACAGCACAAGACTGCCCGGAGGCGTGAGCTTGCGCAGCTGGAGCGCGACCCCGGCGAGCATGCCGAGGAACGTGCTGTCCATGCTGGAGCAGCTGTTGTAATCCATCACAAACCGGGTGCTGCCTTGGGCAATGAGTTCATTGAAGAAATCCTGCAGGCAGGCGCTGTTCTGAAAGGAGGCCCGTCCTTCGATGCGGATCGCGACCGGGTCGGAAGACGCATCGACGAGAAAGGTGGGCTTGGTGACGTCGGCCATGATCAGGGGTGATTACTCTTCAGAAACGTATCAAAAGGTGCAGAACAGGTAAGATTATCTTCCCGGTTCTGCACCTTTGCAAGGTCTGGAACGCGGCAATTAATTCGCGGCGATGATCTGACGCAACACGTAGGGCAGAATGCCGCCGTGCTGGAAGTAATCGATCTCGATGGGCGTATCGATGCGGCAGCGCACTTGCACGTTTTCAACGGTGCCATCCTTGCGCGTGATCCGCAGCGTAAGGTCCTGCTGCGGCTTGATGGCCATGCTGAGGCCGAGCACGTCGTAGGTTTCGGAACCGTCGAGCTTCAACGTCTGCGCGGTGATGCCCTCTTTAAACTGAAGCGGGAGCACGCCCATGCCGACGAGGTTTGAACGGTGGATGCGCTCGAAGCTCTGCGCGACCACGACTTTGACGCCGAGGAGGTTGGTGCCCTTGGCCGCCCAGTCGCGGGAGGAGCCCGTGCCGTATTCCTGGCCGGCGATCACGATGAGCGGCGTGCCGTTGGCGATGTGCTTCGCGGCCGCGTCGTAGATGGCGAGCTTCTCGCCTTGGTAGAGCGTGTTGCCACCTTCTTCTCCGCCGAGCATGAGGTTTTTGATGCGAACATTGGCAAAAGTGCCGCGCGTCATGATGCGGTCGTTGCCGCGACGGGAGCCGTAGGAGTTGAAGTCCTCGAAGGTGACGCCGCTTTCCACGAGGAAGCGGCCGGCGGGCGAGCTCTTCTTAATCGCGCCGGCGGGCGAGATGTGGTCGGTCGTGACGGAGTCGCCAAAAATGCCAAGCGGGCGCGCGCCGTGGATTTCGCTGATCGTGCCGGGCGTGAGCGAGAAGTTCGTGAAGAACGGAGGCTCTTGAATGTAGGTCGAGTTGGGGTCGAACGAGTAGACGTTGCCCGTGGTGGACGGGATCTCGTTCCACTTGGGGTTCTGCTCGGCGAAGTCGCTGTAGAGCTTGCGGAAGACCTCGGGCTTGAGGGCGGCCTGGAGTTGGTCGCGCACCTCTTGGATCGTCGGCCAGAGATCTTTCAAGAAAACCGGCTGGCCATCCTTGCCCGTGCCGAGCGGCTCGGTGGACAAGTCGATGTCCACGCGGCCGGCGAGCGCAAAGGCGACAACCAGCGGGGGCGACATGAGGAAGTTGGACTTGATGTTCTGGTGAACGCGCGCCTCGAAGTTACGGTTGCCGGAAAGCACGGAGGCGGCGACGAGGTCGTTCTTCACGACGGCGTCTTCGATGCGGGCATCGAGCGGGCCAGAGTTGCCGATGCAGGTCGTGCAGCCGTAGCTGACCGTCTGGAAGCCGAGCTGATCAAGATAGGGCGCGAGACCGGTTTTTTCGAGGTAGTCGGTGACGACGCGGGAGCCGGGGGCGAGCGAGGATTTGACGAGCGGGTTGACCGTGAGGCCTTTCTCGACGGCGCGCTTAGCAACCAGACCGGCGGCGAGCATGACGCTGGGGTTGGAGGTGTTGGTGCAGCTCGTGATGGCGGCGATGAGCACACTGCCATGGCCGAGTTCGCCACCGGCTTCAACGGAGCGGGACACCACGGCGTCGGGAGTCGGCCGGTTGTTGGCCATTTCCAGCTCGGTTGTGGGGTTTGTGTTTTGCGCGAGAGATTTTGCCAGCTTGACGGGCTCTTGGCTGCCGCCGCCGGGGGACGTGACGGTGGCACCCGACTCGATGCGCACCCGGCGGCCGAACTCTTCGGCGGTTTTGCCAAAGCCGTTTTCGCTAACCGGCTTCGAGAAGGCGGATACGAATTCCTTCTTCATCGCGGTGAGCTCGATGCGGTCCTGCGGACGCTTCGGACCGGCGACGCTCGGCACGACGCTGGCGAGGTCGAATTCGAGATCGGTAGAATAGGCGATGTCGCCCTTGGCGGGAATGCCCCAGAGGCTCTGCGCTTTGTAGTAAGCCTCGTAGACGGCGATGTCGGCCTCGTTGCGGCCGGTGGCGCGCAGGTAGTTGGAGCACTCGGCGTCGATCGGGAAGAAGCCCATGGTCGCGCCGTATTCGGGCGCCATGTTGGCGATGGTGGCGCGATCCACGACAGGTAGCGCGGCGGCGCCGGGGCCGTAGAACTCGACGAATTTACCCACGACCTTGGCCTTGCGGAGGAGCTGGGTGAGCGTGAGCGCGAGGTCGGTCGCGGTGACGCCTTCGCGGAGTGCGCCCGTGAGGTGCACACCGACCACGTCGGGCGTGAGGAAATAGACCGGCTGGCCGAGCATGCCGGCTTCGGCTTCGATGCCGCCGACGCCCCAGCCAACGATGCCGATGCCGTTGATCATCGTGGTGTGCGAGTCGGTGCCGACAAGCGTGTCGGGGTAGTAAACGCCGTTGCCGTCTTTGAGGACGCCCTTGGCGAGATACTCCAAGTTGACCTGGTGAACGATGCCGATACCGGGCGGAACGACTTTGAACGTCTCGAAGGCCTGCATGCCCCATTTGAGAAACTCGTAGCGCTCGCGATTGCGGGTGAACTCGAGGTCGAGGTTCTTCAGCATCGCGTCGGCCGTGCCGGCGAAATCGACCTGCACCGAGTGGTCAACCACGAGGTCGACGGGCACGAGCGGTTCGATGATCTTCGGGTTTTTGCCAAGGCGGGCGACGGCGGAGCGCATCGCGGCGAGGTCCACGAGGAGCGGCACGCCGGTGAAGTCTTGGAGCACAATGCGAGCGACCACGAACGGGATTTCCTCGGTGCGCGGGGACTTGGCTCCCCACGTGGCGAGGTCCTTGATGGCGCCTTCGGACACGCGCTTGCCATCGGCGTTGCGCAGGAGCGACTCCAGCACGAGGCGGATGGAGACGGGCAGGCGCGCCACGTTTTCGAAGCCGGCCGACCCGAGGGCAGGCAGCGAGTAAAACTTATGGGTGGTGCCGTTGACCGTGAAGGTCTGCAGCGTGTTGAAGGGATTGGGAAGGCTCACGGAAAATCGGGTTCGGATTCGTTTCGGGTTCGGGTGCGATGCGCGTAAACAAAAACCGCGCCGAAGGAAAAACCTCGGGCGCGGGCGGGAAAAATTATTTGGCGAGAGCGGCTTTGACGGCCTCGAAGTTAGGCAAATCCTTCGGCGTCGCGGTCTGCTCGGCGTATTTAACAACGCCGTCCACGCCGACAACAAATGCAGCGCGCGCCGACGTGTCGCCGATACCGGCGAGGCCCGGGAAGAGCACGCCGTAAGCCTTGGTCGTTTCTTTGTTAAGATCGGAAACCAAGGTGATCTTGATGTTGTTGGCCTTGGCCCAGGCCTCTTGCGCAAACGGGCTGTCCACGCTGATGCCGATCACGTCGGCTCCGAAGCTCGAGTAACCGCTTAAGCCATTGGAAACATCACAGAGCTCGTCTGTGCACACGCTCGTGTAAGCGAGGGGGAAGAATAGAAGCACCGTCTGCTTCTTTCCTAAGTTGGCGCTCAACTTGATGTCGGCGAGACCTTCGGCGGTCTTGGTCTTGAGGGTGAAATCGGGGGCTTTGGAACCAACGGCGATGGGCATGGAGGATGGGTTTAAGTTAAGAGCGTTACGAGGCGCACGTTGCGCGTGAACAAGAAGGACGACCGTAGAGTCCGCTTGGTCGCTCGCAATCCGTTTTTCAGCCTAGAAGATCTCATTCTACTTCTGCTTCGCCTGCCATTAGCTCGTCTGTGGCCTGCGGTTTCTAGACTTGCCCCGTTTACCGGCTCCCCGAAACCTCTTCCTTTCATATGGTCATCAAACCCAAAGTCCGTGGATTTGTCTGTGTCACCGCCCACCCCGCCGGCTGCGCCGCGCACGTCCAGGAATGGATCGATTACGTAAAGGCCAAGGGCCCCGTAAAAACCGGTCCCAAGAAGGTCCTCGTGATTGGTTCCTCCACCGGATACGGGCTCGCCTCGCGCATCTCTGCGGCGTTTGGTTCCGGTGCCGCCACAATCGGTGTTTTTTTTGAGCGTCCGTCCGAGCCGGACAAAACAGCCACACCCGGTTGGTATAACACCGCCGCGTTTACCGCCGCCGCTCAAAAGGCCGGTCTCTACGCCAAAAACTTCAACGGCGACGCCTTCTCCGACCAGCTCAAAACGGACGTCCTCGCGACCATCAAGCGCGACCTCGGCCAGGTTGACCTCGTGGTTTACTCCCTCGCCTCCCCGCGCCGCACGCACCCGAAAACCGGCGTCGTCCACAAGTCCACGCTGAAGCCCGTCGGCCAGACTTACACCAACAAGACGGTCGATACCGACAAGGGCGTCGTCTCCAACATCACCATCGAGCCCGCCAACCCGGCAGAGATCGCCGACACGGCGGCCGTCATGGGTGGCGAAGACTGGGAGATGTGGATCAACGCCCTCGACGAGGCCAAGCTCCTCGCTCCCGGTGCCACCTCGGTCGCCTACTCTTACATCGGGCCCGAGCTCACCTGGCCAATCTACAAAAACGGCACCATCGGCCTCGCCAAAAACGACCTCGAACGCGCCGGTAAGTCCATCAACGCCACGCTCCGCTGCAACGGCTACGGGCGCGCCTTTATCTCGGTCAACAAGGCGCTCGTCACCCAGGCCAGCTCGGCGATCCCGGTCGTTCCTCTCTACATTTCTATCCTCTACAAGATCATGAAAGCCAAAGGCAGCCACGAGGGTTGCATCGAGCAGATCGATCGCCTCTTCCGCACGCAGATGTATGGCGGCGCCGGCCTCACCTTCGACGACGCCGGCCGCGTGCGCATCGACGACTGGGAGATGATGCCCGACATCCAAGCCGAGGTCGCCAGAATCTGGCCTGAGATCACCACCGAAAACCTTCCAGCCCTGACCGACATCGCCGGCTACCGCAGCGAATTCCTCAAGCTGTTCGGCTTCGGTTTCCCCGGCATCGACTACGAGGCGGACATCAACCCGCACGTCGAATTGCCGTCGCAATAAAACGGATACGCTTCCTGTCACACACAAAACGCCCGGCCCGCCAAGGCCGGGTTTTTTTGTGTTTCAGAAAGTGGGAAGCGAGCTTGCTCGCGAGGTCCCGATCCATCGCG
>JANODO010000035.1:0-17435 GCA_031412735.1 Rariglobus sp.
CGACCGGTGGCCCGGCCCCGAGTGCCGGTGTCGGTGCGACCACGATTTCCACGTTAAAATTCAGGTCGGCGACCATCTTCGTGATGACCGCGACTTGTTGCGCATCCTTTTGGCCGAACACCGAAAAGTGCGGTCGCACAATATTGAACAACTTCGCCACGACCGTGGTCACGCCCCGGAAATGCGACGGACGCGACGCGCCTTCGAGCGGCTTGGCGATGTGCTCTTCCAGAACGAAGGTCGAATAGCCTTTCGGATAAATCTCCGCCGGTTCCGGGGCGAACACGTAGTCGACACCCGCGGTCTCGCACGCGGCCAGATCGGCCTCCAGCGGGCGCGGATACTTCGTGAAGTCTTCGCTGGGGCCGAACTGCGTCGGATTGACGAAAATCGACAGCACCACGATATCGGCGCGCTCCGAGGCGATCTTCACCAGGCTCAAATGCCCCTCGTGGAGAGCGCCCATGGTCGGCACGAGGCCGATAGTCTGACCTTTAAGCCGAAGGCTTTCGGCCAGCGACTGCATCTCGGAAACCGATGTGATTGTTTGCATGAAACGTTGGGGCGCGCGGGGAAACGCGAGGCTTGAACTAAGCTCCGCCGCCGCGCTTATTCAAGTTTTTCGCCCGTCGAAACGCATTTTCAAACAACGCTTACCATGATCCGCATCAACGAAAACTTCCTCAAGCTGAAGGCTTCCTACCTGTTTTCCGACATCGCCAAGCGCGTGACGGCCTACACCACCGCGAACCCGGACAAACCGATCATCCGCCTCGGCATCGGCGATGTCACCGAGCCCCTTTCGCCGTCCGTCCTGAAGGCTTTCCATGCCGGCGTCGACGAGATGGCCGTGCGCGCCACTTTCAAGGGCTACGGCCCCGAGCAGGGCTACGCGTTTCTCCGCGAAGCCATCGCCAATCACGACTACACCGCGCGCGGGTGCCCGATCTCGGCCGATGAGATTTTCGTGTCCGACGGCTCCAAGTGCGACTGCGGCAACATCCAGGAAATCTTCGCCACCGAAGGCCTGAAGCTCGCCATCCCCGATCCCGTGTATCCGGTTTATGTGGACACCAACGTCATGGCCGGCCGCACCGGCGCCAACGTCGATGGCCGCTACGCCGGCATCACCTACCTCGATAGCACGCCCGCCAACGGCTACGTGCCCGCCATCCCCTCGGTCGCCACGGACCTGATCTACCTCTGCTTCCCCAACAATCCGACCGGCGCCGTCGCCACCCGTGAACAGCTCGTCGCCTGGGTCGCCTACGCCAAGGCCAACAAGGCGATCATCCTCTTCGACAGCGCCTACGAGGCCTACATCCGCGATCCGCAGATTCCCCACTCCATCTACGAAATCCCCGGTGCCGACGAAGTCGCCATCGAGTTCCGCAGCTTCTCGAAGACGGCAGGCTTCACCGGCACGCGTTGCGCCTACACGGTCGTCCCGAAGAAGCTCGTCGCGTTCGACACGGCAGGCAACGGCCACTCGGTCCACGCGCTCTGGAACCGTCGCCACACGACCAAGTTCAACGGCGTATCCTACCCGGTGCAGAAGGCCGCCGCGGTGATTTTCACGGCCGAAGGTCAGGCCGAGGTGAAGGCGATGACCGACTTCTACCTGGCCAACGCCGCGCTCATCCGCGAGGCCGTGGTCAAGCTCGGCTTCACCTGCATCGGCGGCGACAACGCGCCCTACATCTGGGTCAACACGGGCACCGATTCGTGGGCGTTCTTTGATAAGCTCCTCGACGAAGCCCAGGTCGTGTGCACCCCCGGTGCCGGCTTCGGCAAGTGCGGCGAAGGCCACGTGCGCATCAGCGCCTTCAACAGCCGCGCCAACGTCGAGACCGCCCTCGCCCGCATCGCGACCGCGCTGAAGAAGTAAGTGGCCGCGCAGCGACCGAACAGGTAGGGCGCGGACTCCGCTCCGCGCCTCGGACGGCGGGCAGCGGAGTGCCCGCCCTACCCTCAACCCCAACCACCGCGTCGGGGCTTTTCTATTCCACCTTACTTCGCCGGCAGCGCCGCGACCACGTCGGCCCCGAGCGCGTTGATGCTTTCGCTGAGCGCGGCGGCCAACGTGCCGAAATCCGTGCCGTTCCATTCCGCTGCGGGCGCGACGAACTCCTTGCGCAGCACCACCGCCCCGCCGGCCTTCGCCTCGGTCACTTCAACCTGGGCGGAGAAACGCACGACGGCCCCGCCACCGGCCTCGCGCTCACCTTCGCAGCTCACCACGCGGATGCTCACATCGTAGTGGCGCGGGACCTCGAACGGAAACGGCTGGGCATACACGCGGCTCACCTTGTCCGACTGCACGAGGCTGCCAACCAGCGCGCGGCTGATGCTCGCCGTCAAGGGCTCGGCCCAACGCGCAAAGCTGTTGTAGGTGATTTCGTTTCCGCGCTCGCGCACGACCATGTCCTTGCCGTTCAAATACGGGACGATCTCGATGCGTTTCACGCCGAGCACGAGCGTGCCCTCGGCGCGGTCCGGGGCGGCCGCTTCTGTGGACGACGGACTGGTCAGCACGTAGTAGCGGGTGGGATCCGTCTTGGGTGCCGGCAGGATCGAGCAACCCGTCAGCATGAGCAGGCCGAGGCTGGAAACCACAATGAGCGAATGGGCAGTGAGTGCTTTGAGATTCATGGCGTGAGGTCCTGGCTTTGAAATCACTTGTTCTCCTGCGGCGGCTTGCGGCCGGTGAGGAGCGCGCTCGGGTTGCGCTCCAGGAAATCGGCGAGCGCATGCACGGCGGCGGCCGCTTCGCCGAGCTGCACGAGCGCCTGCGAGGCGTCGTCGCCGAGGCTTTGTTGCGCGTTGATAAATTTCTGAGCCGTGAGTGCGGTGCTGTTGAAGGCGGTAACCGTGCCCCGAACGTCTTCGATCATCTTGGCGAGATTTTCGCCCTTCGGCCCGTTCGCCTCGTAGTCGGCGAGGATGGTGTCGAGCTTTTGCGACGCGGCGGCGAGGCTCACAAATGTCTGCTTCAATTCGGGCGAGGCCGCGAGTTCGCGCACCGAGGCGCCGGCCTGCGTCCATTCGGCGACGAGCGCTCCTGTATCCATCGCGTTGATCTTTTTGCGCACGTCGGCGAGCAAGCCCTGCACCTCGCGAGCAATGCCGTTGAAATCGATTTTTTTCACGTCGTTAAGGATCTCCGTGAGGTTGGCCTGAAACTCCGAGATCGCCGAGGGCACGGCGGGCATCTCGACGTAAGTGGACGCGAGGTCGGCCCGCGGCGTCGCGGGGTAAACCAGCGGGTCGAGGAAATCCAACTCCACGTAGAGCAACCCGGTCGCGAGGCCGATCACGCCAAGCTGCGCACGCATGCCCCTGTCGACGAGACCCTGCAACTTACCGGGCTCGGTCACGTCGATCTCCACGCCTTTTTCATCGGTGATGAGGTTGCGGTTGAGCTCGCAGGCGACGGCGACGACCGAGCTGTTTTTCTCGGGCACGTAGCGCAGGCTGATGTTGACCACCCGGCCGACACGCACGCCGCGCAGCTTCACGGGCGAGCCCAGGTCGAGACCGTGAATCGACTCGTCGAAATACACGACGAACCGTTCGGGCTTGGAGAAAAAGTTGATGCCTCCAAACGAGAACAGCGCGACCAGGCCGAGGACAAGCGCACCCAAGACAAACAAACCGACGACGGCGGGACTGACTTTGGTCTTCACAGGAAAAGAGGGTTACGCGGGAGCGAGCTTAAGGGGAAGGTTGGTTTTGGCGGAGGGCGGCCGACTGGGCGTCTTCGCCGCGTCCGAGAAATTCGCGGACGCGCGCATCGGAGCTTTCGGTGAGGAGCACGCGCGGGTCGCCCTCGGCGATGATGCCCTTGGTTTGTTTGTCGAGCATGATGACCCGGTCGGCGATGGCGAAGATCGAGGCGAGTTCGTGCGACACGACCACGCAGGTCATGCCGAGGAGATCGCGCAGGTTGAGGATGAGTTCGTCGAGTTTGCGCGAAGTGATCGGGTCGAGCCCGGCGGATGGCTCGTCGAAGAAGACAATCGCCGGGTCGAGCGCGAGCGCGCGGGCCAGGCCGGC
This sequence comes from Rariglobus sp., assembly GCA_031412735.1. Classification (GTDB taxonomy): domain Bacteria; phylum Verrucomicrobiota; class Verrucomicrobiia; order Opitutales; family Opitutaceae; genus Rariglobus. Next base: position 4,057 of record JANODO010000035.1, read on the forward strand.
GCGTTTCTTCATGCCGCCGCTAATCTCCGACGGATAATACGCGTCGTAACCGGAGAGGCCGACTTGGGCGAGTTTCATGCAGGCGAGCTCGGCGCGTTCGGCAAAGTCCAGCGGCGTGTATTCCTCCAGCGGCAACATGACGTTTTCAAGCAGGCTGAGGGAACTCCACAGCGCGCCGCCTTGGTAGAGCACGCCGATGCGTTTGAGCATCTCGCGCTGGCGGTCGGCCGTGGCGGCGTTGAAACATTCGCCGAAGAATCTCACCGTGCCGGCCATCGGTGCGTTCAGGCCGACCAGGTGGCGGAGCAGCGTGCTCTTGCCGCAGCCCGAGCCGCCGATGACGAAAAAGATTTCCCCGCGTTTCACCTGGAAGGTGACGTCGTTGAGGAGCACTTGCCCTGAGTAACCGCACGCGAGGCCGGCGACATCGATGGCGGGGAGAGCGGGGTCGGTGGCGGTCATGCGTGCGGTTTACCAGCCAAGGATGTTGAACATCACGGCAAAGATCGCGTCGGCCACGATGATCAGCAGCAAGCCCATCACGACCGCCGAGGTGGTGGCGCGCCCCACGCCGGCGGCACTCCGCTCGGCGCGCAGACCGCAATGACAACCCGCGAGGCCGACCAACACGCCGAAGGCGGAGGCTTTGATCAGCCCCGTCGAGATGTCCGACAAATCGACGGCCGTCAGCGTCTCGACCCAGTAGGCGGCCGGCGGGATGTCCAACACCCCGAGCGCCACCATCATGCCGCCGAATATACCGAGACCGTTCGCATACAACGCGAGCAGCGGCATCATCAGCCCCAGCGCGACGAGACGCGGCATCACCAGAAAATCCACCGGGCGGATGCCGAGTGTCTGCAGCGCGTCGATCTCCTCACCCGCCTTCATGTTACCCAACGTCGCCGCAAACGCCGCACCCGTGCGGCCGGCCAAGATAATCGCGGTCATCATCGCCCCCATCTCGCGCACCATCACCAGCCCCACGGCATCGGCCACGTAGATATCGGCGCCGAATTGCCGCATGAGCACGGCGGATTGATACGCCATGATAATGCCGATCAGCAGGCTGATGAGACTCACGATCGGCAGCGCCATCGCACCGCATTGCTGCATCTCGTCGAGACAGTCGCGCCAGCGGAATTTATGGAGCGTTTTGGAGAGGTTGATCGCGCTGATCACACACTCGCCCACAAACGTCGCGATCTCCTTGGTCTTGGCCCACACGTCCTGCGCGGCCAGGCCGACCACAGTGAGAAAGTCACGCGACCGGTCGATGGGCATAGCCGTCTCGTTGACGACCACGAGTTGGCGGAGAAGTTTTTGCAACGCCTCGGGCAAGGCGGCCAAGTCGCACGCGGCGTTTTTCGTCTGGCACCACTGCCGCACCTCGAAGACGAACAGCAGCAGCGCACTGTCCCAGTCCTCAAGCTGGCCCCACACGAGTTTCACCTTCGCCGGCTCCCGCCCGGCGAGCAACGCCAGCCACGACGGGCGCGTCTCGATGATGCGCCAAGCGCCTTGCAACTCGACCAGCAGCCACTCGCCCTCCGTGCGCAGCTGCACACGAGTCTCGGGGAGGGGGCTGATCGGCTCAGACATGACGCACAGGTTGAGCGGACGCACGACGTGAAGGAATGAAAATTTTGTGTCGTTCGCGCAAACGCCTGCGGCGTAGTCTGGATGATTATGCGCTTTCGCACCGTGCTTTTCGATTTGGATGGAACCCTGATGGATCACCTGCCCGCGATCCACCGCTGCTACGTGCACACGTTGCCGCAGTTGGGCCTCCCGGCCCCAAGCTACGATGAGGTTAAGCGCTCCATCGGCGGCGGCTTGGAAAACGCCATGCTCAGATTCGTCCCGCCCGACCGCCTCTCCGAAGCCCTCGCAATCTACCGGCCTTATTGGGACGCAAACATGCTCACCGGCGCCGACCCGATGCCCGGCGCGATAGCGCTGCTGCAACGCCTGCAAGCCCGCGGAGTCGCCTGCGCCGTGTTCACCAACAAGCTCGGCAGCTCCGCCCGCGAAGTCTGCGCCCACCTCGGCTTCATGCCACACGTGCAACACGTCTTCGGCGCGAAAGACACCGCGTGGCTCAAGCCCGCCCCCGAGTTCACCGCGCACGCCTTGGCCACCCTCGGCGCCGAAGCGGCCACGACCTGCCTCGTGGGCGACTCGCCGTGGGACGTGCAAGCCGCGCGCAACGGCGGCTTCCCGTCGTTCGCCGTCACCACCGGCACGCACACCGGCGCCGAATTACGCGGAGCCGGCGCCGATGCGATCTACGAAAACCTCACCGCCTTAGGCGCGGCCCAGTTTGGCGTGAATTAATCAATCGGCGGGTGGTCGAGCGCCCGCTCAACCTCCAGCCCGAGCGCGGTCAGCGACAGGAAGATGTCGCGCAGAAACGCCGCCAGCGATCCGAGCAACAACAGGATACCCACGACAAACACGCCGAGGATCGCCCCCGCGAGCGACGCCTCCAGCAGGGCCGCCAGGAAAATCATCACCACCAGCAGACCCGAGAAAAACATGCTGGAAGCCGCCAGCGTGACCGCGAGGCGGATGATTTTCGCCCGTTGAAACATGATGCGCAGCTGCGTCTCGATGTGCACCTGTTCGGCGGCCGTGGCAGCCCGCGCCTGACCGGCGAGGATACGCGTGCGATCGACGATCCGGCCCATGCGGTTGGTCATCGTGAGCAGCAGCGACCCGAGGCCGGTGATCAAAATCACCGGCGTGATCGCCAGCTGAATCATGGGCAGCAGTGAATTGAAAAGAGAACCCTCCATGCACCCCACCCCGCCAGAACCCCGCCCCACTGGCAACCCCTCACCCTCAACCGCGTCCCTCCCTCGCCCATCGCACCCTCACCCGCGCCACCCTCACCCGCGCCACCCCGAAAAGGTATAACCTAATAGGTTATACTTTTTCCGGGATGGTCCGCGCTCGCGTTTGATTTTTCGCCCGAAGGCGTGTTCATCGTGGCCCTAAGTGGCCGTCTCTCCCGCCAATTCCGACACCCTGACCGGCGTTCTTGAACGCATTATCTTCTTCAACGAAGAGAACCACTACACCATCGCGGAGTTCCGCCCCGACGACCGCGAGGGCAAAGACGCCAAGGTCACCATCACCGGCCCCCTCCCCGGCGTGCAATGCGGCGAGACCCTCCACCTGCGCGGCACTTGGACCAAACACACGCAACACGGCGACCAATTCAAAATCGAGGGCTTCCGCTCCGAACTGCCGTCCAGCGTGTATGGAATCCGCAAATACCTCGGCAGCGGCCTCGTCGAGGGCATCGGCAAAGCCTACGCCAACAAGATCGTGGACGCCTTTGGCACGTCCACCTTCCGCGTCCTCAGTGAAGAGTCGGGCAAACTCCGCGACGTGCCCGGCATCGGCAAAAAACGCGCCTCCGCCATCAAGAAGGCCTGGGACGACCAGCGCGCCTTCCGCGAGCTCTACATTTTTCTCCAAACTTACGGCGTCACCACCGGCCAGTGCGTGAAGTTGATCACCAAATACGGCAGCGAGGCCAAACGCGTCCTCACCACCGAGCCCTACAAAGTCGCCCGCGAGATCGACGGCATCGGTTTCAAAACCGCCGACCGTATCGCCATCAATCTCGGCTACGCCAACGACGCCCCGCCCCGCCTCGACGCCGGCCTGCTCTACGCGCTGGAGACGCTCCAGGAAGAGGGCCACACCGCGCTTAAGGAAGCCGACCTCATCGACTACGCCGCCCCGCTCCTCGAAACCGAAGCGCGTTTCCTCGAAGCCCGGATCAACGCCCTCGTCGACGCCAAACAACTCGTCCGCCACCCGCCCGCCGGCGTGGACAACCCGCTGCCCGGCTCCGCGTTGATCCAGCTCCCCATCAACGACCGGGCCGAGCAAAAGATCGCCGCCACCATCATCCGACTCGGCAAAGTCAGCAGCGGACTCCCGCCGATCAAGACCGACGCCGCCGTCGAGTGGGCCCAGCAAAAAGCCGGCTTCACCTTCGCCGAGCAACAACGCGCCGGACTCAAAAACGCTCTCGTATCCAAAATCTCGATTCTCACCGGCGGCCCGGGAACCGGCAAAGCTCAGCCTCTTACCGCCACCGTGCTCACGCCCAGCGGTTTCCGCGCCATCGGAACCCTCAAAACGGGAGCCCGCATCGTGACCGCCGAGGGTGCGATCGCGAAGATCAAAGGCGTCTACCCCCAAGGCGAAAAAGAGATCTACCGCGTTACCTTCGCTGACGGACGTTCCGCTCTTTGCTGCGATGATCACCTCTGGCGCGTATGGACCCGCGTCTCCATCTGGAGTCCGGCAAAAAAGAAAAAGATCCGGGCCCGCGACTGGCGCGTTGTCCCGCTCAGCTATATCCGAAATCGAATCGCCAATGATCGCACCGAAAGCGCCCGTCTGGCCATCCCCTTGCTTTCGGCATGCCCGGATATTCCCACCAAGCATTACCTCTGCGACCCCTATGTGATCGGCGCGCTCATCGGCGACGGCACGATTTCAGCCAGCACGCTGCTCACGACCACCGATGCCTTTATCCGCGAAAAAATCCAGGGTCTGATCGCTCCGCTAGGCCTGACACTGAAAGCCGTCACGCTTAACGGCACCGCCACGATTTCCTACCGTCTCACGCATGCCAAACGCGGCCTCCCCAACGCGCTGGGCGCTTATCTGCGCAGCCTCGGACTCAATGTGGGTGCCGCGGACAAATTCATACCCGAGATATTTTACTCCGGCTCCCGCGAGCAGCGCCTTCAGCTCCTTCGCGGCCTACTCGATACCGACGGCACCGTGGACCAGCTTGGCGTTGTCTCTTTCAGTTCCAGCAGCCTGCGCCTCGCCCTCGATGTGCAGCGTTTAGCATGGTCTGTCGGCTGTATTGCCACACTGGGTGCGACCAAGTTTCCCCATTACACGCACCGCGGTGAAACACGTGCCGGCCTCCCTTCCCACACGGTTTTCCTGCAACACCCGGAACCCGCCGCTCTGCTGAGCCTGCCGCGAAAACTCGCCCGTCTTTGCCGGGTCAATGCCCGCAAGCGCCTCAGTCATCGTCTGCGCATAGTCGGTATTGAGCCAGCCGGTCGCGCTCATTGCGCCTGTATTTCGGTAGATTCCCCCACCGGCCTCTACGTCACCGACCACTACCTAGTCACCCACAACACCACGATCCTCCGCGCGCTCGTCGAGATCCTGAAGGCGAAGAAAATCCGCGTGCACCTCGCCGCGCCCACCGGCCGCGCCGCGCAACGCCTCTCCGAGACCACCGGCGGCTTCGCCTCCACTATTCACCGCCTGCTTAAATACGACCCGTCCAAGGGCGGCTTCGTCGCCAACGAGCACCAGCCCCTCGCCACCGATTTCCTCATCGTGGACGAAGCCTCGATGCTCGATACGCGCCTCGCCGCCGCGCTGCTCCAAGCCGTGCCGTCGCGAGCCCACCTGCTGCTCGTCGGCGACATCGACCAGCTCCCGTCCGTCGGCGCGGGCAACGTCCTAAAGGACCTGATCGCCGTCAGCGGGTCCTCTCAGGTTTCAGGTTTCAGCCCTCAGGTTTCTCTTTTTCCGGTCACCCGCCTCAACGTCATCTACCGCCAGAAGGGCCAGAGCCAGATCGTCACCACCGCCCACGCCATCAACGCGGGCGAACCCGGCCTGCCGCCGTCCGTCAACGAAGTCGCCGCCGCTCAGGCGTGGAGCGACCTCACGTTTGTCGTCGCAGATTCCGCCGAAGACTGCGTGCGCAAAACCATCCAGCTCTGCACCGAGTTCATCCCGCAGCACTATCATTGGTTCAACCCGATCAACGACGTGCAGATCCTCGCTCCCATGCACAAAGGCACCGCCGGCGTGGGCAACTTCAACGTCCAGCTCCAGGCCGCCCTCAATCCGCACACGAAGGGACTGCGTGGCCCGCACGGCGAATACCGGCCCGGCGACAAGGTCATTCAGCTCAAAAACAACTACGACAAAAACCTCTTCAACGGAGACATCGGCGTGATCGCCTCCGTGGACACCGAGGCCGGCACGTTGACCGCCAAGTTCGATGGCGACAGCCACACGTTTGATCGCGGCGAGTTCACCATGCTCGCCCCCGCCTACGCCATCAGCATACATAAATCGCAGGGCAGCGAATACCCGGTCGTCATCGTCCCGCTGCTCAAGGCGCATTTCATGATGCTCCAGCGCAACCTGCTCTACACCGCGATCACGCGTGGCAAAAAAAAGGTCTTCATCGTCGGCGAACCGGCAGCCTTCGGCATGGCCGTGCGCAACAACGAAGCCCGCGACCGCTCGACTCACCTCCGCGAAAAGATCTCCGCGCTGTCCGCGTAGCGGAGATTGCCCGCGACCACCGAAACGGTATCCCCACAGCGCCCCAGGCATCTCGCGCTCGCTCGGCCGGTTTAAGTTGAAAACACGGCCTAAAGCTCGACGCCACCGCGTTTAGCCTTCTATCCATTGAGGTCATATCCATGGACCTCATCGCCGAAGGCCTCTCCAAGAAACTCATCCGTTTTGAGGACGACAAAAAATATGTCGTCTATGTCGATCAGGCCAAACGCCGCCGCTACGACGCCCCCGAGGAAAAGGTTCAGGTCGAGACCTACCTGAAACTCGTTCTCCGCTACAAATACCCGGTCGAGCGGATCCGCTGCTATGTCCCGGTTACAATGGGCTCCGACAAACGCGAAGCCGACATCATCGTCTACGCGGACGACAAGCGCCACTCCCCGCTCATCGTCGTTGAGTGCAAGGCCGCCGAAGTCTCCGAACTCGAATTCCTCCGCGCCACCGAGCAAGCCGCCAGCTACACCAACGCCGAAAGAGCGCGCTACCTCTGGACCACCACCAGCCTTAAGGACGCTTACCACGAGGTTCCAGATAAGAAGCCCAAGGCACTCATCTCCATACCCGACATCCCCCAGTGCGGTGTCACCAAACTCGCCTCCCACAAGTTCGCCAAGGGCGGCGGAAAATCCCCCGAGGGCCAGCAGCTCTTCGACCTCGTCACCGTCACGGAGGACGAGCTCACCCGCCGCTTCAAACTCGCCCACCAAGCCCTCTGGGGCGGCGGCGAACTCAACCCCTCCGAAGCCTTCGACGAACTCGATAAACTCATCTTCTGCAAAATCTGGGACGAGCGTAAGGCCCGTAAAAAAGGGGAAGCCTATGATTTCCAGAACAACACCCTCTCCAGCGCCGAGGCCGAGGTCTCCGAAGAGGCCAAAAAGAAAGACGAGGAACAGACCTCCCTCAACCTTCTCAACCGCATCCGCGCTCTCTACGCCGAGGGCCGCAAGAAGGACCCCGAGGTCTTCAAAGACGAGATTCGGCTATCGGCCTCCAAGACGCGCACCGTCGTCAGCTACCTCGAGAGCATCAACCTCTCCGCCACCGATCTCGACAGTAAGGGCCGTGCGTTCGAGACCTTCCTCGGCTCCTTCTTCCGCGGCGATTTCGGCCAATACTTCACGCCCCGCCCCATCGTGAAATTCATCGTGGACGTGCTTCCCATCACCCACGAGACCCGCGTCCTCGACACCTCCTGCGGTAGCGGCGGTTTCCTCCTCCACGCCCTCGACAAGGTTCGCCACCAGGCCGACGACTTCCACGCCGATGACCCCGTAAAACACTACCGGCACTGGCACGACTTTGCCCAGTTTCAGCTCTTCGGCATCGAGATCAACGAGCAGATCGCCCGCACGGCGAAGATGAACATGATCATCCACGACGACGGCCACACCAATGTCGTCGCCGCCGACGGCCTGCTCCCGCCCGCCGAAATCGTCAAAAAAACCGGCAATCCCGGCTTCACCGAAAACGCTTTCGACATCATCCTCACCAACCCGCCCTTCGGCTCCAGCGTTCGGCAGACCGAGCAAGCCTACTTTAAAAACTATCGCCTCTCCAAACGCGCCTCAAACTGGCTCGACCCGAGGACCACAATCGACCCCGACAGCGACAAGGCCCTTCGCCCAGCCCAAGACACCGAGGTCCTCTTCCTCGAACAGTGCCACACCTACCTGCGCGCTGGCGGCTACCTGGCCATTGTCATCCCAGACGGCATTCTCACCAACTCCTCCCTCGACTACGTCCGCGACAGGCTGGAGGAACTCTACCGCATCGTCGCCGTCGTCTCCCTCCCGCAGACCGCCTTCCAAGTGACCGACGCCGGCGTGAAGAGCTCCGTCCTCTTCCTCAAAAAATGGCGCACCGCCGAGGGTGAAAAAATCGCCGCCACCAAACGCCGCCTCCGCGACACCTTGGTGCAGCAGCAGAAACTCGCCGCCACGCTGGACGCCTTTGACGCGGAGAAAAAGAAAACCCTCAAAAATTTAATCGGCTTCACCCCGCCCGACGGCCTCCTCCTCGACGACCCCGCCCTCAAGGAAACCCCTGCCTACCAAGCCTGGGCCAAGGGCGTCGCCGAAGCCCACTCCGCCAAAGTGGACGCTCTCCGCGAACAACTCTCCGAGGCCTACGAGGCGCAAAAGCGCGAAGCCTTGAACGACTACCCCGTGTTCATGGCCATCGCCGACGACATCGGCTACGACGCGACCGGCCGCGAGACCACGGCCAACGAACTGGAACCCATCGCCAAGGAGCTCGCCCGGTTCATCAAAGACATCGAATCGGAAGGCTGAGCTATGCAAATCTTCAAAGTCGCCCGCTGTTCTCTTCAGCAACGTTGGGATCCCCACTTTCATCGCCCTGTTTTTGTCGAGATGGCGCGTAAGCTCGATAAGCTTGGGGCGCGTTCTCTGGGCTCTTATACGCGTTACATTTTTTCCGGTATTACTCCGTTGAGTGGCGGCGATTCTTACACCGGTAAAGATGAAGGCGTGGCCTTCATTCGCAGCGGAGATTTCAACGATGACGGCACCATAGATGAGCCTAATCTCATTTATCTAAAACCAGAGGTTCACGCCCGTCTCATGGAGCGTTCGCAGCTCGCCGCACATGACGTTTTGTTCGCAATCGTAGGCGCAACAATCGGAAAGGTTGGATTTTTTCCAGGCGGCTACCCTGCAAACATTAATCAAGCAGTCGGCGCAGTGCGTGTGTCCGACGAGCAATTCGCCAAATTTCTACACGTGTTTTTCTTAAGTCCACTAGGCCAACAGCAGATTGACCGGATCAAGCGACCAGTCGCACGGGCCAATATGAATCTCGCGGAGCTCGGTAGCCTACGAGTTCCGCCCGTTTCACGAACCGTTCAAATAGCGGTCGTCGAAAAGTTAAAAAATGGAATCGCGGCGCAAACTCGCACCGAGGCCCAAGCCCGCCAACTCCTCGCCAGCATCGACGACCTACTGCTGTCCGAACTCGGAATCCAGCTCCCGCCCGAACCGCCCGCCACCCTCGCAAACCGAGTTTTCACCCGCCCGTTTTCCGAACTAACAGGGCGCCGCTTCGACCCTTCGTCCCACTCGCGAAACCTTGATCTCACCGGCGGCAAATTCCCGGCTTTGCCCATCACGAAAGTCGCCCGGCTCAACCCTCGCACCGATTTTTCCCACCTCGAAGCCTCGCCCATCTCATTCGTGCCCATGGAAGCGGTGTCGGACGACCTCGGCGAAGCCGCTTGCTCCGCCACCCGCCCAGCCGAAGCCGCCAAGAGCTACACCCCGTTTCAGGAGGGAGACGTGATCTCCGCCAAAATCACTCCCTGCATGGAAAACGGCAAAGCCGCCGTGCTGCGCGGACTCGTTGGTGGTTACGGCTACGGCTCCACCGAGTATCACGTCTTCCGCCCCGACCCCACGCGCTTGAACGCGGAGTATCTCCACGCGCTGCTGCGACTCCAAACCCTGCGCACCCACGCCCGCCTGTTCTTTACCGGCTCGGCGGGCCACCAACGCGTCTCGGACGAGTTTTTCTATCGCCTGCAAATCCCGCTGCCTCCACTGAAAACCCAACAGCGCATCGTCGAAAAAATCGCCGCCCGGCGCGACGAAGCCAAACGCCTGCGAGCCGACGCCGCCGCCCAACTCGCCGCCGCCAAGCTGGAGATCGAAGCGATGATCCTCGGGTAGCTTCAACATCTACCTCACCATCGGCGACGCTCACCTACGCCAAAGAAGGCTTCACCACCTGGCCCGACTTCCTCCAGCCACCGCCCGCCTGACCGCCGTCGTCACAGTCGCCGCCCGCGCCGCATCCGCTCCAGCGTTTTCCGGAAATCAAAACTTCGCGCCACGCCGTCTTTGCCGATCCGCCAAATAGCCGGCGGCTCTTGGCTCGCCGCGAGTTCACACATTTTAGAATACGCGTTGATCACACACGCGGCTTTGTTTTCCGCGCTCGCCCCATTCAATCCGAGCAGGATGAAAACATGCGCCCGCGTCGCCTCCAATTGAAAGAGAAACAGGGGCTGGCTCGTCGTCGCATTGTCCCCGCTCACCAATAGCCATCCCGACTTGCCCACCTTCGCCAGCCAGTCGGGATCTTCGGTCTTATGCTTGAACTGCTCGTCGTGGAGAACCACCCGAATACCCGCCGCCTCGATCAGCCCCTTGAAAAGCCGTCCACCGGAATTACGGTCGATAAAAACCGGCGAACGTGACGCCTCAGCCGTGTCGGTTGGCCCAGCGGATGGCATCTTCGATTTCTTCCTGCTTCGCTCCGCAATCCGCCGCTAGCTCCGGCACGCTCTCACCCGCCAAAAAACGGTTCGCAACCGCCTCCACGCTCACACCGGTCCGCGCCAGGGTCGGACGGCCAAAGCCAAACGACGGTGCAAGCACGACGGTCTTTTGCTCATGCCCATTGATCAGCGGAAAGAAACGGTCGGCGTAACCATCCTCGCCATACATGAGTTGCTTGAGGCCATCACAAATAATCTCCGGCTCCACATGCTGGCCTCGCTCCGAAAGGGAAACCAGGTAGTGATCCTTTTTAACGTAGAGATGCTGCTTGTCGTGTTTGAAATCCTTGTGCGCAAGGAACAGCAGATCGCCGCCCTTTTCCCGCAGATACTCCATGGCATCGCGCAACCGCTTGAGCGGAATTCCGTAACCACGGCGAATGGCCAGCAGCATGTGCGCCTCGACCAAGTCGATAAACGACAGCGGAGCACCCGCATCTTGGGTTGCCGTCATGACAGGCGCAGCCCGCTTCGGCCCGTTCTTGGTGCGATAATTACGCCCGTGAAACCACGACCGAAGCGTGGACGGATTTGTGCCCAGAATACGCGCCGCCTCGACCAACGGATAGGCAGGCTGGACTTTTAAATTATCGGGAGCACGCCGCATGATTTTCAAAACGTGCTAAGAACCTACCAAAAGCCAAGCTGATCCTATGTCGCTACGCTGCCCATAAAGCCGCCTCTCCACTTAACCGTGGAGGCCATTGGCCGGAACCGTTCCCAGAAAATCCGCCCCATTGGCGGATTTCATTAGTGGTCAAAAAAACTCCGACCTCCGTGGCTCGGTCCGTTCACTCCCGAACGCATCCCGTCGCCCCCAAGACTTGCAGCCGACCGACCCATCCCTAGGGTCTCCCTCGTGAGCATCGCCGAACTTCCCATCGCCATCGACCGTGACGCGCTCGCGGTTTTTTGTCGCGCACACGGGATTCGTCGCCTCTCGCTCTTTGGTTCAATTACGCGCGATGACTTCGATCCCCTTCACAGCGACATCGACGTGCTGGTGGACTACGAACCCGCACGCCTGAAGGGCCTCGGATGGGACATCATTGACCACCAAGACGAACTCGCTCGCCTGCTCGGGCGTCCCGTCGATTACTGCACGCAACTGCATCCCGCCGTCATGGAACAGGTGCGCGATCAGCTGATACCGGTCTATGAGCGAGCATGACCCGCGTATCACGCTGATCCAGATGCGTGAGTTCGCCGAACGCGCCCATGCCATCACCCAAGGTCGCACCGTCGATCAACTCGCCTCGGACTACCTTGTGCGGGCCGCACTGGAACGCACCATCGAACTCGTGGGCGAAGCCGCCAACCGCCTCGGCCGCTCCTTTCACGATGCCCACCCCGAAATTCCGTGGCATCGCATCGTGGGGATGAGAAACATCCTCGCCCACGGTTATGAAAACATCAGTGACCAAATTCTCTGGGACACCGCCTCCAAAAGCATCCCGAGTTTATTCCGTCCATAGACAAGCTGCTCGACATTCTGTAATCCCCTTTGTCTTCCATCCGCCGAGACTTCGTCACCCATCCACTCACCGTTCCGGAAACCGCGTGAGCCAGTTAAGCGGGTCTGCACGTGTCGGAATGATCGAACCAAAGATCACCGTCTCGTTCGTCCAACCATAGAGCACAAAAAACGGGAACGCGTGCAGGTTACGCCGCCGAAACTCCGGCACGATCACCGACCCTGTATTTACAAAATGTCCGGCTCCACTTGGCGACGCCTTGATCGCCTCGATGGCGTCGTCGATTTCCTGCCGGAAGCGCACGGCCAAACCCGGTGAAATCTCCGCATAGCCCGCCTGAAATTTCCGCTGATCGCCTGGAAACTCCGGATGAAAAATCACCTTCATGCCACGGCAGCGCGATACTCCTCCTCGGTCATGCCCGCCATTCGGCCTGAAGCCACGTCTTCGATGCGACGGATGCCTGCTTTCACCGCATCGGTCAGCGGCACCGGCTCCACCACGCTCTCGACCAGACGCCGTGCAAGTTCGAGCCGGTCGGCCGGAGACAACTCAAGGGCGCTACGCGAGAGTTCGGTGTTAAGCATAATTCTACGTTAGCAACCGCCCTGCGCCGCGCAAGCCCGCGCCCCGGCCACGCCCGCGAGGATTGGCAGACCGCCTGCTTGATTTGGCCGCTCCATGCCGCCCGCGTCACCTAAGCCCCCCGCCGCCCCCGCCACCTACGCCGCGTTGCGCCGGGTCGTCGAGGCCACGCTCCTCACTGGCCGGCTCCGCATCGATCAGGCCTGGGTGCGCACCTACTGGGAAACCGGCCGCCTCATTAACGAACACGTTCTCCTCAACCAGGACCGAGCCCACTACGGCGCCCAGGTGTTTTCCCGTCTCGCCGAAGACCTCAAGGTCAGCAAACGCCAGCTCTACGAGTGCGCCCAGTTTGCCCGCTGCTTCCCGATTGTGCGGGATCACGCACAATTGACGTGGAACCACTACCGCATCCTCTGCCAGGTCCCCGACCCCGCCCAACGCAAGGCCTTGCTCACCGAAACCATCAAACTCCGCCTCAACTCGCCGCAGTTGGAACAACGCGTCCGCGCCCTCGCTCCGCCCGAGCCCGCCGCGATCAATATCACGGCCACGACTGTCGCTGCCGACTCCGCCGCCGCACCGCCCAAGCCGTTCACGCCCAGACGCGGCGTGCCCGGCGTCTGCAAGGTCGTCGCCTCGGGCGA
>JANODO010000036.1:0-19244 GCA_031412735.1 Rariglobus sp.
GGATCGATCCTCGCGAGCAAGCTCGCTCCCACGTCGGAATCCCCAGCCATTTGCTCGCGCCACCACCCGCATTCCACTCTTGAAACCCCCTGACGCCCTCCTAGCGTCGAACCTTTTATCGCTATGATTTCCTGGATCCAACGCACCTTCCATCAGCACTTTAAATGGCTGTTCCTCGCCATGCTGGCTGTCGTCATTGTTTCGTTTGTGTTTATGACCGACGCCTCGTCCGGCTTTGGCAACACCTCGAAGCAGGCCCCCGCGCGCCCCTTCTTCGGCATTAACCTGGGCTCGGCCGAAGACACCCAACTCCTCGTCAAGGACGCGACTCTCAGCGTTCAGCTCCACCAGGCGCAGATTCGCGACGAGGGCCAATTCCAGCAATACGCCTTGCAGCGCCGCGCCGCCCTTCACCTGGCTGGCGAGCTCAACCTCCCCACCCCGTCCAACGACGACCTCGCGCGCCACATCCAGACGCTCCGCCTCTTCACTGGCGTCGACGGCAAGTTCGACCCCAAGCGCTACGCCGAATTCCGCGACACCCTGAAAACCTCCCCGCAGCTCAAGGAAAGCGATGTCACCCGCGTGCTCGCCGACGATGTGACCTACCAGAAGGTCCTCACCCTCCTCTCCGGCCCCGGCTATGTGCTCCCGGTCGATGTGCAAAACCAGCTCAACCGCGCCGACTCCACCTGGACTCTCGAAGCCGTCACGATTGACTACCCCGAATTCAAGCCCGCCATCGCCACGACCGACGAAGCGTTGTCCAAGTATTTTGAATACAACGCAGGCCGCTACGAAATCGCCCCGAAGGTCGGCGTCTCCTACATCGACTTCCCCGCCGCCGCCTTTGCCGAGAAGGTGACCTTCACCGAGGAGGGCCTCCGCGCCTACTACGACGCCAACTCGGCGCGTTTTTCCAAGCCCCTCTCCGACAAACCCGAGACCCCGTCCACCCCCGACGCCCGCTTTGCCGAGGCCCGCAAGGAGGTCGAGGCCGCCTACAAACAGGAGCGCTCCCAGACCCTCGCCGTCGCCGCCGCCTCCGACCTCGCCGTCGCTCTCTACGAAAACAAGGTATCCAGCGCCAAGCTCAACGACTTCCTCGCCGCGCGGAAACTCTCCGCCAAACCCCTCGCCCCGTTCAACGCCGAAAGCGTCCCGAGCGAACTGGGCACCAACCGCCGGGTCGCCATCGAGGCCCTCAAAACCGGGCCCGAGCACCTCTACTCCGACCCGGTCGACACGGGTCGCGGTGCCGCTCTCCTCGTGTGGAATGAAGCCGTCCCCGCCCGCCAGCCCGCCCTTGCCGAGGTCAAGGAACGCGTGAAGGCCGACTACATCGAAGCCGAGAAGCGCAAGCTCTTCACCGAGGCCGGCCGCACCCTTCGCACCGCGTTGCAGGCCCGTCTGAAGGCCGGCGACACCCTCGCCAAGGCCGTCGCCGCCACCGCCAATCTTGTTCCCGCCAAGCTCGCCACCAAGAGCTGGCCCAGCTTCACGTTGGCCAACCCTCCGCAAGACCTCGATTACAGCGTCTACACCGCGATCGACGGCCTCAACAAAGGCGAACTCTCCGAGATGGTCACCTCCGTCGAGCAAGGCCTGATCATCTACGCCGCAGACAAAAAACTTCCCTCTGCGGATCCGGCGTCACCCAGCTTCGCCCAAACCCGCGAACGCCTCGCCGGCTTCACCGCGTCGCGCAACGGCGGCGCCCTCCTCGCCTCGATGGTCGAAACCGAGCTCGCCAAATCCACCCCGGTCACGCCGTAACTGGCGCATCGCTCCAGGGATCGATGTAGCCGGGGTCGCCGACCCCGGTCCGATTCAGCCGTATCAGTCACCGCCAAGGCGGGCCTCTCCCGGCCCGCCTTTTTTGCGGGCTGGCCAAAACCAACGACATGGCTTCCCTTATGATCTCAATGCCCGTCTACCGCTACGTCCCCGTGAAATCCCCCTGCAAGCTCTGCGGCGATGGATTTGATCACCGCCACGACGCTTCCAGCGATGTCCTGACGACCTGCACCACCTGCGGCCAAGCCGTCACCCGCGTCTCGATCCAGCAGATCAACACGCCGAAACTCCTCGCTCCCCTTTCCATCTCCAAGGCCAAACAAGCCGGTTTCACCGTCCTGAAACGCATCTCGGACACCGAGTTCGAACGTCAGTAATCCCAACTTCGTCCTCGACCCACCGCGCCCATGATCCGCCCGTTCGTCCTCTGCGCCGCGCTCGCGCTCTTCGCCACCCTGCCCGCCTTCTCCCAAGAAGCCGCCCCGCCGCCCGTCCTCACGCTGGAGGAAAGCGTGGCCCGCGCGCTCAACCGTAATTTCAGCCTGCAACTCCAGCAGTTCTCCACCCAGAACGCCCGCGAAGACGTCACCGTCGCCCACGCCACTTACGACCCCACGCTCTTCTCGACCGCCGCCCTCGCCGGCCGCCGCGACACCGCCACCGGCACGTCCACCACCACGCAGGAACAGAGCGCCCGCCTCGGCGTTTCTCAGCGTCTCGTCACCGGGGCATCCGTCACCGCCAGCACCGACCTCGCCCGCAGCAAAGAGCGCCCGTATTCCACGCCGCCGCTCTTCAATCCCGTTTACAATAGCGACGTTTCGCTCTCCCTCACCCAGCCGCTCCTCCAGGGCTTCGGCGTGACCATCAACCGCGCCGCCATCGAACGCTCCCGCCTTGGCGTCACCCGCGCCAATTACGATTTTAAAGCCGTGGTCCTCTCGGTCATTCGCAACGTCGAGTCCGCCTACTTCACCTTGGCCTTCGCCCGCGAACAACTCGCCGTGCGCAAATTCAGCCTCGAAGTCGCGCAGACGCTCCTCAGTGAAAACCAAGCCCGTCTCAACACCGGCGTCGCCACCAACCTCGACGTGCTCCAGTCCGAAGTCGGCGTCGCCAACGCCCGCCGCGACCTGCTCCTCGCGCAACAAGCCGTAACCGACAGCGAAGACGACCTGCTCAACCTGATCGGTCGTTTCGAGTTCGCTACCCGCCCGGGCGCCGTCCGCCTCCCCGACTCGCCGGTTCCCGACGTCTCCCTCGAAAGTTCCTACGCGCTCGCGCTGGCCAACGCCCCGGATTACGCCGCAAACAAAGTCTTCGCCCAACAACTGAAGCTCGACGTCGCCATCGCCAAAAACAACCGCCTCCCCGCCGTCGATCTCGGGGCGGCCGTCGGGCTCAACGGCGATGACCGCAACGACGCCGGCGCGGCCTTCGGCAACGCCACCGGCTCCGACTCCTACACTTGGCAGGTCGATCTCACCGTCTCGGTTCCGTGGGGCCTCCGCGCCGAGCGCGCGCGCTACCGCCAGGCCCGCACGAACCTGAGCCGCCAAGAACTCTTCATCCAGCAGCTCGACCAAAGCCTCCTGCTGCAAGTGCGCTCCGCCGTGCGCGCCGTCGAGACGAACCGCGAGACCGTCACCGTTTCCTCGCTGGCGACCGAGCTCAGCCTCAAACAATTCGAAACCGAAAAGGCCCGCTACGAAGCCGGCCTTTCGACCTTCCGCTTCGTCGAGGATTCCCGCCAGGATCTCGACACCGCCCGCGTCAACGAGCTCCTCGCCAAGGTCAACCTGCGCATCGCCCTCGCCGAGCTCGCCCGCCTCGAAGGCACCAGCCTCGAACGCTATCAAGTGAAGCTCGAAGAGTAACACCAACGGCTGAATGCTTTGATACCCAATACAAGTTTTCGGATTTCCTGATCGAGGGAGGGACGACCTCCGTGTCGTCCGTGCAGGCCACAACGGACCGGACGGAGCCGGTCCCTCCCAAAGTCCAAAAGCAAAGAGGCGTTGGTCTAAGTGCCCTGATAAATCCGGTGCGCCTGCATCCGCACTGGATCACCAAGTGGACCGCCACCTCCGGGCGCGGTCTGCGAGCTGATAGCTCAGCGTGCGGTTGCCTCCGACGCTCCAGTTCAGCTCCGTTTCAGCCTCCAGCTGCTTGACACATCTGTTATTACTTTAAGTTCCACATGCCGCCCCTTCGCCCCCAACCACTCGCCTTGAGCCGCATCACCTGCGTGCTCGCGTGGTTCCTCGCGGGCCTAGTGGTGATGCTCTCGCTGCTGACGGTGTCGCCGTCGCTGCACGCGCACCTGCATCACGAGGCCGGCGCGCATGATCATGACAATAATCACGACACGGCCGCAGCCCACGATGACTTGGGCTGTGCCGTCACGCTTTACCAGCAGGGCCTAACCGCTCCCCTGGCGTTGCCGCAGCTCGAAACGCCTCACTGCACACTGGGGATCGCCACATTACCGCCCGCGCGCGACACGCTGGCGCTCTCCGCCCCCCCGCACCGGCTGCGACCGGCTCGCGGACCTCCGGATTTAGGATAAACTGCCCGTGTTCCCGGCGGCTTCCTGCGCGAGGCCCCGTTCGATTCGTTCGTTTATCTCCGCTCCGCCGCGCGTCTGCGCGCGCGGGTCAATCCTTCACACTTGTCTCCTTTGATCATGCATTTTCCTGTCCGCTTTTCACTCTTGGCCGCCGTCGCGTCCGTCGCGCATGGCCAGACCACTCCGCCTCCCGCGCTCACGAGTCCAGCACCCGTGATCCTCGAAAACGTCGTCGTCACCGCCACTCCCGTCGCCCGCAGTCAGGCCGAGCTCACCTCCGCCACCGGGGTGCTCGCCGGGCAAGAGCTCGCGCTCCACCAACAATCCACCCTCGGCGAAACGCTCTCGGCCCAACCCGGCATGAGCTCGAGCTACTTCGGCCCCGGCGCCAGCCGGCCGATCATCCGCGGACTCGGCGGCGACCGCATTCGCGTCCTGCAAAACGGCACCGGCACTCAAGACGCCTCCGTCAGCAGCCCCGACCACGCGGTCAGCATCGAGCCGTTTCTCGTCAAACGCATCGAGGTGGTTCGCGGACCCGCCTCGCTCCTCTACGGCAGTTCCGCCGTCGGCGGGGTGGTCAACGTCATCGATCACCGCATCGAGACCGACCTGCCCGAGCGCCGCGTTTCCGGCACGTTTGACTCCCGCTACGGCACCGGCGCGGAAGAGTTCGGCTATGGCGGTGTCACCGATATCGCCCTGATCCAGGGCGCCGATCACGCGCTCGTCCTCCACCTCGATGGGTTTAGACGCGAGTCCGACGACGTGCGCATTCCCGGCTTCGCTGATCCGGCCAACCCGATCAATGAAGGCATCCTCACCAACAGCGCCGTCGATTCCGAAGGCGCCTCGGCCGGTCTTTCATACGTAAGCGAAACCCTCAATGCGGGTATCAACTACAACGGTTTTAACTCGTTCTATGGCGTCGTCGCCGAGCCCGACGTGCAAATCGATCTGCGCCAGCGCCGCGTCGATTTTGCCGCCGAGGTGAAACAAGAGTTCGGCATTTTCACGGGCGCGCGTTTGAAGCTGGGTACCGCCGACTACCAACACGTTGAACTCGATGCCGGCACGCCCGGAACCACGTTCAGCAACCAAGGCTACGACGGGCGCCTCGAACTGCTTCACTCGCCCTTGGCCGGCTTCACCGGCGCATGGGGCGTGCAGGCGCTGCGCAGCGATTTTGACGTGGTCGGCGACGAGGCGTTTATGCCTCCCGCACTCACGGAAAACATCGCGGCGTTCGTCTTCGAGGAAACCACGATCGGTGCCTTCACCTGGCAGGCCGGCGCCCGCGTGGAAAATCAATCCATCGACACCCGCACCACGGTCAATTTCCCCTCCGCTCAATCCCGCGACGACACCACGCTCAGCGTATCGGGCGGCGCGGTCTACGCCGTGAACAGCGGCTATGCCCTCGCGTTGTCCGCCACGGGAACCGAGCGCGCTCCGAATGCGCAGGAGTTGTATTCAAACGGCCCCCACATCGGCACCGCCGCGTTCGAGGTGGGCGACGCATCGCTTGACACCGAGAAGTCCCTCGGAATGGAACTGGGTCTGCGCAAGCTCACCGGCCTTGTGACGGGTTCGCTCAATCTTTTTGTCAATAGCTTCAACGGCTACATCTTCGAGGAAGACACCGGCTTGTTCGACCCGGTCGATAGCCTCCCGATCTACCAATTCGTGCAACGGGGCGCCGTCTTCTACGGAGCTGAGTTGGAGACACGTTGGCACCTCCACCAGAGCGGTGATCACACGTTCGATTTAAAGCTCAATGCGGACACCACGTTCGCCGAGCAGAGCAACGACGACCATCTTCCGCGGATTCCTCCGATCAAAGGCCTGATCGGTCTCGCGTGGACACGCGGTGCCTGGAGCGCCGGTGTGGACTGGCAGCTCATCGCCGACCAAACCCGCACGGCGCCCGGCGAGAGCGACACGGACGGTTACACGTTGCTCAGCGCACACGTTGGCTACCGTTTGGTGCACGGACCGGTCGTGTATGATCTTTTTGTGCGCGGCACCAATTTGACGGACGAAGAAGCCCGCCTGCACACCTCGTTCCTAAAGAGCATCGCCCCGCTCCCCGGCCGGAGCTTAACCCTCGGCGTCCGTGCCAGCTTTTAAGCCCGCGCTTTCCCCTCAACGACACATAACTTCCATCAACGCATTTCAGTCACGTCCGCCCAAACCCAGTTTGTAACTTAATAGGTGACAAACTGGGTTGGGGAAGAATCGCTCTCACCCCACGTAGCCGCGAGCGCGAGCGAGTGGATTCCTTCGTTCTCCCCGAGTGGAGACGGGACCTCCCGGTCCCGTGTTCGGATGAACGGCAGACCGCACCCGGAGGTCGCGGTCCACCTTAACACTCCCGAAGTGCGCCGACTTACTGGCTCACTTGAGCCGTCGTAAAACCAGAAAGTCGCCGTCAGCATTTAAGCCGGCGGCGACTATTCTCTGCTTCGGGTTTCAGAACCCGGAACCGCATCCAGAGCGGTTAGCTTCGTCTTACTTACTATCGGCGGAGTCGTGACCTTTCGGCCACCGGATATACTACTCCATTCGAGCAAAAAATCATCTAAAGGTGCACCTTTCCTAAGCGTGTTTTTGTAATGAGGTAGGAGCCCGTTTATGGGCGATTCCGCACGATCATCGTCCTCCGTTTATGGACGCCGCTCATCGCCCATAAATGGGCTCCTACCTTTTCCGATCCTACTCCAAACCAAAAACCGCCTTGGAGTAATTCTCCGCGCTGAACGGCTGCAGATCCTCCGGCTGTTCGCCAAGGCCGAGAAAATAAATCGGGAGTTTCAACTCGCGCCAGATGCCGACGATCGCGCCGCCGCGGCTCGTGCCGTCGAGCTTGGTCACGACCAGCCCCGTGAGACCGAAACTCTTGTGAAACACCTTGGCCTGCTCGATGGAGTTGGTGCCCAACGACCCGTCCACGACCAACCACGACTGGTGGGGTGCGGTCGGATCGTTTTTCTGGAGCACGCGACGGATTTTCGCGAGCTCGTCCATGAGGTTGCTTTTGGTGTGCAGGCGCCCCGCCGTGTCGACGATCAAGTAATCGCAACCGCGCGCCTTGGCAGCTTGCCAGGCATCGAAGGCCACAGCGGCGGCGTCGGCGCCCATGTGGCTCGCCACGATGGGCAGGTCGAGGCGCGTGGCCCAGGATTTGAGCTGCTCGACGGCGGCGGCGCGGAAGGTGTCGCACGCGGCGAGCATGACCGATTTGCCATCCTGCTTGAGCAACCAACCGAGCTTCGCCGACGTGGTGGTTTTGCCGGAGCCGTTGACTCCGATCATCACGATGACGGTGGGCGCGGCGCCTGCGGGCTTGAGCTCCGCCTCGCTGCCGGCGAGCGCTTGTTTGAGCACGGAGGCGCCGATGGCGGCAGCCTGCTGGCCGCGGAGTTCCTTGTCGTTTTTGTAAGCGGCCTTGATCTCGGCGAGAATCTGGTCGGTCGTTTCCACCCCGAAGTCGGCGGTGTAGAGGGCTTCTTCGAGCGTCTCAAGCGACGATACGTCGATGGTGCGTCCGCCAAAAATGCCCCGGGTTTTCTCGGAGATAACCGCGACGGTTTTGGCGAAGCCGTCCTTAAATTTTTTGAAAAGACCGAACATGCGAAAAGTAGCGGGTAGTGAGTAGCGGGTAGCGAGTAGAAATCAGGCAAGCCTCCTGCTCGCTACTCACTACCCGCTACTCGCTACTTTTTAGATTCACTCCACCGGCTTCTCCACCTTCCGGGAGTCGCGGCCGAGTTGGTCCTTCATGCGATCCAGGATGCCGTTGATGAAGCGCTTGGCGTCGAGGTTAGAAAACTCTTTCGACAGATCGATGGCTTCGTTGATCGAGACCACCGGCGGGATGTCCTTGCGGTAAACCATCTCGAAGATGGCGAGGCGAAGGATCGCGAGGTCGATTTTGGCGATGCGGTCGAAATCCCAGTTGTGCGCGAGGCCCCGAATCCGGCCGTCGATCTCGTCGACATGCGTCACCACGCCGTTGATCAGTTCCTCGCCAAAGGCATAATGCTCGCGGGGCTTTTCCTGCGTTTCGATGAACGTGCAAATGTCGTCGGAAAGGTTTTTGGGAGTGTTGAGGCTCCAGGCGAAGAGATATTGCAGGGCGGCCACCCGGCCATCACGGCGCTGGGCGAAAAGGGCTTTGTTGCTGCTCATTTTGAAAAGGTTCTCTTTAGCGCCGCCATCTCAAGCGCGGCGGCTGCAAATTCGGTTCCGCGGTTGATCGCGCCCGTGGTGCGGGCTTCGGCTTGAGCCAGGGTGTTGACGACAATCACACCGTTGATCACCGGGACGCGGGTATCGAGGGCCACACGCATCA
This sequence comes from Rariglobus sp., assembly GCA_031412735.1. Lineage (GTDB taxonomy): Bacteria > Verrucomicrobiota > Verrucomicrobiia > Opitutales > Opitutaceae > Rariglobus. Next base: position 8,721 of record JANODO010000036.1, read on the forward strand.
GCGCCTGGGCCACGGCATCACCGACCATCTCGTGGTGGTTGGTGTCGCCGGCGATCAAAACCCCGAGGCCGATAACCACATCAAACCGCCCGGACGCGGCGAGTTGTTGCGCCGCCCAGGGAATCTCGTGCGAACCGGGCACGCGCACGATCTCGATGGCGGAGGCGGCTGCGCCTTGGCCGATCAGGTATTCATGCCCCCGGGCCACCAACGCGTCCACCAGCGGGCTATTGAAGCGGGCGGCCACGATGCCGATGCGGCAATCGGCACCGGAAACGGACAAGGGCTTGGGCGCGTCGAGACTCATGAGAAAGAAGGGAAAGGAAAGGTGTGCGAAGGCGGGCCCGCCTCGGCAACCTATTTTCCGCCCACTGCCACCAGCTCGACAATCTCCAGATCGTAACCGTCGAGACCCACCACTTTGCGCGGGCTGTTGGAGAGCAGGCGGATCTTGCGCAGGCCCAACGCGGTGAGTATCTGCGCGCCGATGCCGTAATCGCGGAAACTCATGCCGGTCCCGTGACGCGCAGCGAGGCGGTCCATCACATCGGCACCGCCTTGGGCGTGCTCCATATAGAGCACCACACCCCGACCGGTGCGGGCGATTGCTTCCATTGAGCCTACCAACGTCGCGTGGCTGTCGGTGCCGCGTTGGCGGAACAGATCACCGAGGAGGTTTTCACTGTGCACGCGGACGAGTGTCGGGCTCTGGTCGAGTCCGCCGAGCACGAACGCGAGATGGTGGCGGCCGTCGAGTTTGTTGCGGAAAACGTGCAGCATGAAGTCGCCGTATTCACTGGCGAAGGCGCGCACGCACACCTCCTCGACGAGCTTATCTCGGCGGTGGCGGTATTCGATGAGGTCGGCGATGGAGACGAGTTTCAGCCCGAATTTTTTCTTGAACTCTATGAGCTCGGGCAGGCGCGCGACCGTGCCGTCGTCGTTGAGGATTTCGCAGATGACACCGCTCGGGTGAAGCCCCGCCAGCGAGGCAAGATCGACGGCGGCCTCGGTGTGGCCGGCGCGCTCGAGCACGCCGCCATCTTTGGCGCGCAAAGGAAAGATGTGACCTGGCTGGACCAATGCTTCCGCCTTGGTCACTGGGTCGGCGAGGATCGAGATCGTGCGCGCCCGGTCGTAGGCGCTGATGCCCGTGGTGATGCCCTCGGCGGCATCGACCGAGACGGTGAACGCAGTTTTGTGCGACTCGCGGTTTTCTTGCACCATCGGGTTGATACCGAGACGGCGGAGCTGCGCGCCGGTGGTCGGCACACAGATGAGACCGCGGGCGTGGCGTATCATCATGTTGACGGCTTCGGGCGTGGCCTTTGACGCGGCCATCACGAGGTCACCCTCATTCTCACGATTCTCGTCATCGGTCACGATGATGATGCGCCCGTCCGCGATGTCCTGGATCGCGGATTCAATGGAGTCAAAAGGCGAGGACGCGGGGATCGGCATGACGTGCACGTTCTGAGGGGAGCATAAGCTATGTCAACCCGACCTAACCCCCGCCCCGGTGGCCCCACACCCTTTTGTCTTCGTGCATATCACGGCGCGGGTTCGGCCGGAAGATCGCTGCTGAGATATGAAGCGGAAACATGGCGGGAGACTTGTTTTAAAACGCGAGGGTTTCAAAAGCTTGTCGTTGGCGCGGGATCAGCGACGATCCGGGCGGTTATGCGTTTTCGTCTCACCCATCGCACGCTCTATCGTTACGCCGGCTCGGCGTCGGAGTCCTTCATGGAGGCGCGCCTGACGCCCACCACGAACGACTCGCAGCAGCTGCTTTCCCGCCAACTCGTCACCACTCCGGCGGCCAACATCCACAGCTACACCGATTATTTCGGCAACGCGGTGGAGACCTTTTCCATCGTAAAACGCCACCGCGAGCTGCTGCTCGAAAGCGTGTGCGAGGTCGAGACTACACCCTACGCTCCGCCCAACGCGGCGCTTGATACCAGCGTGTCGGAAGCGAGACAGATCTACCGCGGCAAAAAGCTCGACCTGTTCGAGTTCCTGATGCCTTCGGAGGCCATACTCCTCGGGCCGGAGGTGCACGCGCTCGCCAACAAAATGTTCAAACCGAGCGATCCCCTAGGCGTCTCGCTCCTGCGATTAAACAGCTGGATCAAAACCAATTTCCGCTATCTCGCCGGCTCGACGCAGATCGACACCCCCGTGACCGTGACGTTGAGCCAGCGCAGCGGCGTGTGCCAGGACTTCGCCCAAGTGATGATCGCAATCCTGCGCTCGGCGGAGATCCCCGCGCGCTATGTCACGGGCTACATCGAAACGGAAACGCAGCGCAAAGCGTCCGAGGCCAAGCGAGCCCCCGCATTGATTGGCGCCAGCGAAAGCCACGCCTGGGTCGAAGTGTATCTGCCGGGCGGCTTTTGGTGGCCCCTCGATCCGACCAACGACTGTATCGCCGGCGAACGCCATGTAAAGGTGGCGGTGGGTCGCGATTACCACGACAGCACACCGACGCGCGGCGTGTTCAAAGGCACGCACACCGAAAAGCTCTCGGTCGCGGTCGTAATGCAACGGACCTAGCAGGTCCGGTGGTTCAACGTGGGAGCGTGCTTGCTCGCGATGATCGGTTATCGCGAGCCAGCTCGCCCCCGCATCGAGATCTCCTCCGCGTAGGCCGCGAGCTTGCTCGCGCTCCGAACCGCGCCAGCGAGCAGGCACCCTACGGCACCCGCACGCCTTATTTTTTCGATTCGTTCAGCTTTCGCAGATCGGCCACGAAGCTCTCCACCGCGTTGCCTTCCGCATCCAACAAGGTGAGGTAAACTTTAAAGACGTGCGGGGGCTGGAGCACGGGCGTCGATACGAGTGACTTGCCATCGGCATCGGGATTCAGGACCGAGCGGATCTCACCCACCTTGTTGATCGGATTCCACCGCGCGGTAGCCCGGGCGACATCGGAGGCAACCGGTTTCTTTTCCGCGTCATAGAATTTCACCACCAGCCGAACGCCGTCCAAGGTGACGCCGATAAACCCGCCGGATGAACGCGGGAGCTCGATCCCTTCGATCGTAGCCGGTTTTTCGACGGGCGCGGGCGCGGGCGCCGGCGCGGCCGGTTTTGTCGAGGTTTGCGCGATCAGCGGAACCACCATGCCGATCGAGGCGGCCATCAACAGCGATTTAGCGAGCGCGGCGTTGAGCTTCATCCCGCCGAGTGTGCGCGCGCACCGGTCGACCGCAAGCGCGGCAGGGTAAAGAATGGGTGAACCTCGGGCATATTCTGATAGACATCCGACCGGCGGGATCGACGTGGGAAGCGAGCTTGCTCGCGATTGCACTTAGCCAGCGGAACCGGAATCGCGAGCAAGCTCGCTCCCACGTCGGAGGCACAACTCTCGCGCCTGCGTGGGCCGGCGTGGCCCGTCAGCGCTTACGGCTTCAGCTGCGCCTTCAAGTCCCGCCAGCGCGCGAGGCGCTCGACGATGCGCGACTCCAAACCCGCGTTTTTCGGCGTGTAGAGCGCGAGTGGCTTCTCCAAAAAATCCTGACCGGAAATGTTTTCCGGATAATCATGCGAGTAACGATATCCCTTGCCGTGCCCGGCCTGTTTGCTCGCCGGACCGCTCTTGTCACGCAACGGCAACGGGACCGGCTGCACGGGCTTTTCCTTCAACACCCGATGCGCCTCCGCCAGCGCGAGCGTGGCGGAGTTACTCTTCGGCGCACACGCGACGTAGAGCGTGGCATGCGCCAGCGTAAGCTCCGCCTCCGGCAACCCGATGAAATCACACGCGTGATGCGCCGCCACGGTCAACGGCAACGCCAGCGGATCGGCGAGCCCCACGTCTTCGCTTGCGAGAATAACCAAGCGCCGCGCGATGAAGCGCGGGTCTTCGCCTCCGGCCAGCATCTTTGCCAGCCAATACATCGCCGCATCCGGGTCGCTCCCTCGGCAGCTCTTAATGAACGCCGAGATGGTGTCGTAGTGCTCGTCCTCATCGGCGTCGTAGCGGATACGCCGCTCGCGCGCGAAGACCTCCAGCTCCTTCTCGCCGACCGCAGCGCCTTCGGGCAACGAAAGCACGATGACTTCGAGGGCGTTTAAGGCCCGCCGCAGGTCGCCGTCGCAGAGCACGGCGAGATCGGCGAGGATCTTTGCCTCCGCCGTGCAACCCCGCGCACCGAGTCCGCGTTCCGTATCGACGAGCGCGCGCGCCAGCACGCCGGCAACTGCATCGGCCGGCAATGGTTCCAGCCGGAAAAGGTGGCTGCGTGAGAGCAGCGGCGGGTTGACGTAGAAACCGGGATTGTGCGTGGTCGCACCGATCAACCGAACGTAACCCTCCTCGACATCCGGCAACAGGAGGTCCTGTTGCGATTTATTAAACCGGTGCAGTTCGTCGATGAAGAGCAGTGTGGGCGTTTCGGGCAGCTTGCGGGCGGTGGCGAGGATGTCGCGCAACTCGGCCACGTTGGACATCACGGCGTTGATGCGCACAAAACGGCTCTGGGTCTCGTGCGCGATGACTTCGGCGAAACTGGTTTTCCCGCAGCCGGGCGGCCCGTAAAAGATGAGGCTGCCGAAGCGGTTGCTCTTGATCAGGCGGGTGAGCAACCCATCGGCCTGCGTGAGGTGGGCTTGCCCGACGATGTCCGCCAACACGCGCGGGCGCATCCGGGCCGCCAAGGGCTGCGCGGCGGGACGGGTTTTCGCCGTGGGCGCGGCCCCAAATTGGGGCACCGCAGCGGCGGCGGGTTCGCCAAACAAATCGGGCTGATCGGACGACGGCATCTTGATAACACCACTCTACACGAAAACCCCCTAATGAAAGCCCTTTCATTAATTAGTCTTCATTAGTGCACATAAGTGATTTCAACTCAGGGCATGATCAGCCGCAGCCTCGGACACCGCGCACCGCTTCTCTGGGTGCTGCTGCCGTTGATGGCCGGCTTGGTCGCGGGGAAACTGCAATGGCTCCCCCTTTCGCCTGCATGGTGGGCGGCAGGTGCGGTCGTCTTAATCGGCGTGGCGCTCGGCTGGCGGCGCGCTTGGACACCGGGGCTACTCCTCGGCGTTTTCCTGAGTGGCGCCGCGCTTTACGAAATCCGCCGCGACCGCCTGGCGGATTGGGATGCGTTGCCGCCGCGCGAGGTGCGCGCGACGCTGGAAATCGACCGGGTGTTTCCGCCCAAACCCGGCATGCGCAGTGTGAGCGGACTTGGTCGCGTCGTCGCCGCGGAAAAACCAGTCGAAGAGCTCGCCGGACAAGCCGTGTATTTTTCGCTCACGGTTGAAGCCGGTGGACGAGCCCCGCTCCGCTCAAGCCGGGTCGATGTGATCGGCGTAGTGGAACCGCTCCCGCGCCTCGCTCCCGACGACACGTTCGACGGCTACCTCACCAACCAGGGAATGAATTTCAAGCTCACGCGCGCCCGTGTCACCGGCGAAGTGGCGGAAGCGGGTGCGTATCGAATTTTCTGCGACGCAGCTTTAATGAAGTTCAACGCCCTGCTCACGCGAGGCGTTGAAGCGCACCCGGAGGTCGGTGCAGTGCTGCGCGCCATGTTGCTCGGCCAGCAACAGGAGCTAAGCGACGGGCAGAAAGACGTGTTTCGCGAGAGCGGCACCATGCACCTTTTTTCGATCAGCGGACTGCACATCGCGGTGATTGCGGCGGTGATTCACGCGATCTTGATGCTGTTGCGATTACCGGCGGTGGCGCGGGTGGTGATCGGCGGTGTCTTGCTCTGGCTTTACGTGGACATAACGGGCGGCACGCCCTCGGCGGTGCGGGCTTTTTTGATGGTGATTTTTCTGCATGCCTCCCACGTCCTGCGCCTTCCGGGGAATCCGTTTTCGGCACTGGTGGGCTCGGCGGTGTTCGTGCTGCTTTTGCAGCCGATGCAGCTTTTCACGGCGAGCTTTCAACTCAGTTACGGCATCGTCGCTTCACTGCTGTTGCTGGGACTTGCCCTGGCCGAACACTGGACGGAAAAATGGGCGCTCTTCACCCACCTGCCCAAGGTTTCGTGGCGTTGGTTTCATCATGCGCCGGACTGGGTGTGGCGCAAACTGCTTGGCATGTTGGCAATCGGCCTCGCGACCACGGTGGTAAGCACAATCTGCGGCGTGTTGATTTTTGAGCTATTCACCCCGGTTTCGTTGGTGGCCAACTTGGTGCTGATTCCGTTCGGGTCGCTCGTGATTATTTCCGGCTTCTTGGCGCTGTTGTGCGGGTTGATCGGGCTGGGCTGGATGGCGGTGGTTTTAAATCACGCGAGCCTTCTCCTGCTGATTGGGATCGAGGAAGGCGTGCGGCTCTTCGTCGGGATGCCGGGCGCGTTTTACGCGGCGCAATTTTCAACGATTTGGCTGGGCTACGCGGTATTCGCCGGAGTGCTGGGCGTGATCCTGTTTGGCTACGCGGCGAACTGGGAAACGAAGCGCGGGGGATTCTGGACACCGTTCGCGTTCACCTTGTTGGCGCTCGTCTTCGGCATGCGCCTGCTGCCGCCCCCTTCGTGAAAGCCCGCCACCCCGATAAAAGGCTAGGGTGTGTTTCTGAAATAAATCAGGTCGGCGTGAGAGGGAAAAGCGGGCTCGGCCAAGGCGGCCGAGGTGGAGGCGACCCAGCGGGTCGTGCCGCCGAGGACAACGCCGGCCCAGCCTGCTTGCCCTCTCACTCGCAGAGTTCGACGGCCTGAGGTATTTCAGAAACACGCCCTAACCTTTTAGGTTATGCTTCTATTCGGGGTGCTTGATTTTCGACGGATGCGGCGCACGGTCGGGCGTATGAAAAGTGCCTACGAGCTCGCCATGGAACGCCTCGCCAAATCGGACCCCGCCGGCGGCAGCAAATTGACGCCCGAAAAAAAGACGCGGCTCGCGGAGATCGACCTCGTCTACAAAGGCAAAATCGCCGAGCGCGAGATCTTCCTTAAAAAACGGCGCGACGAGGCGCTGAACGAAGGCGCCCTCGCCGAGGTGAACAAAATCGGTGACGAACTCGTGAGCGAACGCGTCCGCTTGGAAGAGGAACGCGAGTCCGAAAAGGAACGGGTGCGCCGCGGAAAATAAACCCGCGCCTGACGTTCACCAGGTAGCAAAAACCGAGCGGTTCCAAGCGACTGATTTCGGCCACCAAGGTGCCACCGCCCTCACCGTCGCAGCCCTGATCGAAACACGTTTCGAAGCGGAAGCGCGTTCGGTCGAGTTGCGCGAAGCGGCCCGCGATATTGGTCGCCGAAAATACACATCCGTCTTGGTCGAAAACAAAGTAACACAATAGAACTAATTTCGAATGAGGAATGAAGGTCGATACCCCAAAAGCGGGTGATTCGGCCTTCCAGCGTCCGGGGGGGGTTCCCGCGTCGATTAAAACGCGCGGGATCGGCGTGGCACGGGCGTCCCGCCTGTGGGTTCGAACCATGGGCGAGACGCCCAAACCACGCCAAATGGTCAACACGCATAATCCGAGGATTTGAAAAGGTAGGAGCCCATTTATGGGCGATTTTCGACGGGCGAATCATCACCTGCGGACGCATGCCAAACATCGCCCCTAAAGGGGCTCCTCCCTTCCCGCCAATCACCACGTCATCGTCGGGGTAGGCGACGCAGTCGGGGCCGGAGGAGCGCAGCTCGACCGCGTCGCGCGAGATCGCGTGGAAAACATACGGCACGCCCCAGCGGTCGCGGAGTTCGCCGGTGGTAGGATTGATTGCCGCCGCATCGCGGGGGAGCATGCCGACGCGCTTCGGGTTCGACTCAGCCACTCGTGTTGCCTGACACCATTGGCTCTCCTGTTGGCTCGACGGATTACTTCACGAGCAGCGCGCAGGCGGCTTCAATGGCGGCGGAGAAATGCGGGAGTTTGTGACGGCGTGCATAGGCTTCCAAGCGGCGCACCGTAACCGGCGAGAGCTTTACCGTCTTGCGGGTTTTGCCAAGCGCACGGCGTCCGGCGCCGGCGCGTTTGCCGCCGCGGCCGATCACGGGAAAGTGTCCGCTGGCAATGGCTTCATCGGTGACCTCGGGCTGGTCAGAGAAATCGATCTTGGCATCGGGCTTGGCCACGAGTTTGGACAAACGGGCTTTCTCGGCGGACGAGAGCGCCCGGGCCTTGGCCTCGGCGAGGGTCATCTTAATCTTGGGCATGGTAGCGTTTTCTTTTTGTGGGCTGACGGGGCGGGCGGAGATGATGCGAGTGATGCCGGCTCGGTTGGTGTGAATGATTACGATGACCGGCAGACTGTGGATGAGTCCGGTGGTGTTTTCGCGGTGTTCAGAAGTGTGGCGAGTGTCGGCGACCGTAAGCCGCCGGGATCTGCAAACGCCAGACTCGCTTCCGGAAAGCTTACACCGCGTTTGGGGGATTTTTGGCGTCCTCGTCGGCATCCCACTCAAAAGTCAATTTTGAAAACGTATGCTCTTTTTCAAAGTAAAAAAGAGATCGTTCAATCCCCTCTATGCACTACGAACCGTCAGACTTTCGTTGCCCGTTTACGGCCAGACCCCATCGGCTCGTCCGACCCCATCGGCTCGTCCACCCTTAAGGTTTTACAAGTCGACTCTTAACCAAGCACTCGAAAAGCGGAACACGTGCGAAGTGTTTTAAGGAACGAAGCGTGTTCACTAGAAAGTAACGCAAGCCACACACGAATGTCGTTTTGATATAGTTTAATATAAGACTAAACATGAAATCCAAAATTCTTTTAGCCTCTTTGGTCGTCGGTGCTCTACCATTGTCCGCCCAAATCGTGATCTCAGGTTTTCTGGCAAATCCCGCTGGAACAGACTCACCCTACGAATACGTGCAGCTCGTAGCCACACAAGCCATTGATTTCGCATCTAATAACTACAGCGTCGTCCTAGCAAATAATGGCACCGCTACCTCTTCAGGTTGGGCGGCAGGCGGTGCGATAACCTACAAATTCGATATTACTAGTGGCTCTGTTTCCTTGGGAGAAACGTTTTATGTCGGTGGTTCGGGTAGGTTGATAAACGGTTTCTCAAGCACCGATATCTCCTCCGCAAAATGGATCAAAACCATCAATACTGGAACCACGGCAGGTGATACTTTTGGTAACGCTAATGCGTCTGGGGTTTTTGGCAACGGCGGCACTAATGCCGATGGCTTAGCGGTTTTTACCGGCACCACGATTACCTCCAGCACAATTCCCGTGGACGCACTCTTTTTTGGCACCGGTGTCGGCACAGCTAAACCAGCTTCGGGTGGCTACCAAATGCCCTTGAACGACATCTACACTTCGACCGGTGTTTTTGGTGATACAGGGAACAACACTCTATTCTCGGATGCCGCATCAGGCCAATTCATCCGTCTAACAGGAACTTATAACACGATTTCCGGTTCATGGACTAACGCTCGTGCTTCCAGCGTGCTTGGCCTCAGTGCATCCTCAAGCCTGAGCGACATTACCAGCGCCATTACGGTGGCCGCCATCCCCGAGCCCAGCAGCTACGCCGTGATCTTCGGCGTGCTCGCCCTCGCCGGAGCCACTCTGCGCCGCCGTTCCCGCAAGTAGGGTTGAGCTCGGTTGAGCTCTTACTCGCTCGTCGTTCACCACGACCCCAGAGCGGAGCGGCCGTTTTAATCTCCGCACCACGGCACCTCCTCTCCCCGCCACAGGCGACGGCTTACCCCCGTCGCCTGTTATTCTAGACTGCACTTTCTCGGCTTCTGATCGCCTTGCCCACTGGGTCTTAAACTCCGCATCACCATGAATAATTTCACCCGCATCCTTCTCGCGACCGCCGCTTTGTTCGGCGCCTCCACCGGTTTCACCGCCATCGTTTCCTCCGATTTCAGCACCTTCACCAACGGCAACCTTGTCGGCCAAAACGGCTGGGCGCTCTTCAACACCTCCGGCACCGCGCCGATCCAAGTCACAAGCGGCAAGGTCACTTGGGCCGGCCTCGCCCCTTCCTCCGTGGACAACCAGGATGCCTTCCTGCCTTTCGCTTCCGTCATCGCCGAGCCCGCTTCCGGCACGACAACGGTTTACCTGGCCCTCCAGCTTTCCGTCGCCTCTGCCGGTGTCTCCACGTCCTACTTCGCTGCCCTTAATACCAATCAGTCCAACACCGGCACCAATCCCAACTTCGCAAACGCGCGCCTCACCGCCAAAGACAACGTCGGCGATGGCACCTTCGACTTCGGCACCCGCGTCACCGGCCAATCCGGCTATCCCTTCGCCTACGGCAACGCGGGCCTCACTTACGGCGCCACCTATAACTTGGTCGCCCGCATCTCCATGGTCTCGGGCATCACCAATGACAAAATCGAACTCTTCGTCACCGAAGCTTCCCAGCCTTTCGATTTCGTCGCCGCCTATTCCACCGCTGCCTTCACGCCCGGTGCAGGCACTGATCCCACCTTCGGCGGCTTACTCCTCTCCCAGTTCGCCAACACCACCACTGCGCAAGCTGGCGTTTCCATTAACAAAGTGATCGTAACCAGTGACTTTACCGAGGTGCAGTCCTTTGTCTCCGCCACCGCCATCCCCGAGCCCTCCACCTACGCCGCGATCG
>JANODO010000037.1:0-18790 GCA_031412735.1 Rariglobus sp.
CCGCCGCCGGCGAGCGGATAGGCACCGGGGACGAAGAGCGGACGGGCGGCGGGCGTCCAACGAAGTCCGTCAGCCGAGGTAAAACGGGCGATGGCACTCCGGTCGCCGGTGTAGCGTCCGGCGACGTCGCGGCCGAGGCCGTGCCAGGTGCGGTCGCGGGCGTCCCACCAGATGAAGGGGTCCTCGACGAGCATCCAGGTTTGGTTGTCGGCGCCCTCGCCGGCAAAGACATCAGTGGCGAGCTTTTCGTAAGGGCCCTCGACGCGGGCGGCGCGGGCGACGCCGTGGCGGACGCGTCCGCCGAGTGGTTTGCCGGCTTCTTGGGTGACGGCCTTGTAGAGGAGCAGGATGGAGCCGTCGGGCGCGACGGCGGCGGCGGGGTTGGTGACGCAGAGCGAGTCGAAGTCTTCGGGAAGCGGCCCGACGTCGAGAACGGGGCGGTCGAGGCGGGTCCACGGGCCTTCGGGGCGGGTGGCGAGAGCGACGCCGATGCGCTGGTGATTGCGGTGGGAGGCGAAGGATTTTCCGTCGCCGTGATTGCCCGTGTAAAAGAGGGCGAAGCGTCCATCGGGGAGTCGGAGGACGTTGGGGTTGTGGGCGACATCGGCGTCCCAGAATTTTTTGCCGGTGGCGGGGTTGATGCCGCGGGCGGGAAGCACGGCGCCGGTGGGGCGGTAGGGGCCAAGCGGGGTGTCGGCGACGGCGTGGGCGATCTCGGAGCGAATGGCCCAGCCGGGAGCGAAGGTGGCGGCGGCGGGCCAGCGGGAGTAGAGCAGATGGTAACGTCCGTCGTTGCCCGCGATGGGAGCGCCACACCAGACATGATAACCCGTTTCGGAGAAGCTGGCCTGGGCGGGCAATACGGGCAAGGGGGGCGCAGACGGCTTGGCGAGCGCCGGTGCCGCGCTGCCGAGCCAGCAGGCGAGCAGGACGGTGACGAATGATCGGGACCGGGCTAGCCGTTGCGCACACGTAGCGGGTGGTGACGGGCGTGAGCTGGCCGGAGGGCGTGCACTCCGAGCGGTGCGACAAGCAAGCGCGGATGAATTCATGGGCTAGTGGTGCGGAGAAGGATGCTGCGGCGGCGAGGCGGACTCCGTGCGTATGCAGAACTAAAACGCGATGATTTCGCGGCTGCCGCGGTAGGTTGCGGATTTGCCGTTCGTGAGGGGCGTGGCGGATTCAGGTTCCATGAGCCGCAGGTGAAAGGTGCGGGTGGCGAGCATGCCGGGAAAACCGCTGCCGCTTCGTGTGCCGATGGTCAGGGTGCGGGCGGCGTCGTCCCAGTGAAAGTCGATCGATGAAAAAGCCCCCTGCCCGTGCGCGTGGCCCTCGCCTTCGTCTTCATAGAGCGTGAACACGCCGGAGGTGCCCGGGTAGATGCGAATTTCGAGCGGTTCGTCCGAATGTTCTGCGGTGTGCTGCAGGACCGGTCCCAGCGGGATGATGCCTCCTGCTTTGACCCAGAGCGGGATGCGCTCCAGCGGGGTTTCGGCCTCCACGGTCTGCCCGCCGGTGCGGGGCTGGCCGGTGGAGAATTCTCTCCAGAGTCCCTCGCCGGGAAGATAAAGGGTTTGCGCCGCCAGGCCCGGCTCGGTGACGGGTGAGACCAGCAGCGAGGGACCGAAAAGGTAGTGGTAGGGAAAAGCGTGGATACGCGGGTCGGCGGGGAAATCCAGCATGAGCGGACGCATGAGGGTGGCACCGTCCACAGCCACTTCGCGAGCGGCGGAGTAGATGAAGGGCAACAGCCGGTAGCGCAGCTCCAGCATGGCGCGGGCGCAGGCTTCGAAGCGTTCGCCAAAACGCCAGACCTCCGTATCTGTCCCGAATCCGTGGATACGAAAAACGGGGCAGAAAGCGCCGAACTGGAACCAGCGGGTGAGCAGTTCGTGGTAGGCGGGGTCGGTGTGTTGGTTGGCCGGGCGGAAGAAGCCGCCGATGTCGGTGGTCCAGTAAGGCAGGCCGGAGGCGCAGTAGTTGAGGCCGGCGACGATCTGGCGGCGGAAGGCGTCCCAGTCGCCGCCGATGTCACCGGACCAAGTGATGCTGTTGTAACGCTGCTGGCCGGGGAAAGCGCAGCGGGTAAGGATGCAGACGCGGCGGTCGGGGGCGGCGGCGAGCTGGCCTTCGGCGACCGCCTGGCTGACGTAGAGCGGGTAAGTGAGGCGATGGAGCTCGCCCGGGCCTAGGTGGGTGAGCTTGCCGGCGAGGGCGTCGTTTTCCGGCTCGGTGGCGTCGAGCCACCAACCGGCGACGCCGAGAGTGTGGAGCCGTTCACGCATGGCGGCCCAGTGGGCGGCGCGGGTGGCGGGGCGGGTCAGGTCGAGCCACGGGGAGTCGGGCACGTAGTGGCCGCCGGCGGCGTAGGCGCGGCCGAGGTCGGAGTCTTTGCTGACGTTTTCCCAGACGGAGATCACCAGGCGGAGGTTCAACTCATCGCGCAAGGTAGCGATCATGCGCACAGGGTCCGGGTAGCGGGCGGGGTCGAACTGCATTCCGGCCCATTGGTCGGCGGGCCAGTATTGCCAGTCCTGCACGATGACGTCCACGGGCAGGCTACGCTCGCGGTGTTCGCGGGCGTTGGCGAGAAGTTCGTCCTGGGTTTTGTAACGCTCGCGGCATTGCCAGAAGCCGTAGGCCCAACGAGGCAGCAAAGGGGCCGCTCCGGTGACGGCGCGGTAGGCGGCGATGACGTCGCGAGGGAGCGGGCCGGCGAAGACGATGTAGTCGAGGGCGAAGGCGTGGGGTGTGCGCAGCGTGGTGCGCTCTTCCACGCGACGCCAGGCAAGCCGGGGCTCGCCTTGGGTGGCCGAGACCTGCACGCGGTGGCGGCCGGCGGTGAGCGGCACGACCACGCCCACACTCGGAGGCAGCCAGAAGTTTTCCTGCCAGATGACGGGGCGTCCGTCGATGCGCAGGTCCTGGCGACGATTGTTCATCACGCCGTAGTCGAGGTAGAGCGCGTAGTCGCCGTCGGCGGGAACCTCCAGCACGCCCTCGTAGGTGGACGTGCGGCCGGTGTCGGTGAACGCCCCGGTGGACCCGGTGACGGTGAAGGAGAACAAAGGGCCCTCCACTGCGTCTTTGACCAGAGGGACGACGGTGTCGGCGGGATTGAAGTCGGTGAGTCCGGCTTGGAGCCAGAGCAAGCCGTAGCCCCGGCTCGACAGGTAAAACGGGATCGCGATCTGGGTGTTGACCTGGATGAGCCGACGCGGGACGGAGCGCAGCTCGGCGTGGCCGTCTTGAAACTGGCCGAGCCCGTGGAGACGTTCGCCGGGCGGGGAGTCGAAAGCTTGCTCGACCGCGTGGCAGGCCACGCCTTGAACCGTGACGGGACGCAGGTGACGCGAGCCGGGGATCTCCCGGAGCAACTCCTGGCCCTCGGGCGTGGTGAAGGAGAGCGCACCAGTGGCGCGATCAAAGAGCACCCGGAGGCGGTTGGTCTGGAGAGTGACGCCCTCGGCGGATTCTTGGGTGGAAAAAGCGGGCGGACAGGCGGCGGCGAGCGCGGGATCGAGCGCGGGCGTGGGCGTCTCCGGCGGAGCACCCAGAGGTTCGAGGCGGACGCGCACGGCGCGGGCGTGGAGCGGACGCACGATCAGGGTGCCCTCGGGCACGGCGAGGCGCAGCTCCGAGTCCGTGCTCATACGGAAGGGGAAGGTTCAACGGGACGGTCGGCGCGGCGACGGCGGAGCTCGGTGTGCACCTCGGCGATGGCAGCGGTGTTCAGGGTAAATTTGCGAATCGCCCAGTAAGCGGCACCGCACGTGGCGATGGGCACGGCGATGAGTAGGAGACGCATGCGCTCGATCACGGCGGGGTCCTGGACCTGGTTGCGCAGGCTGGAGTCGTAGCCGGCGAGATCGACCAAGGGACCGGCGACGAGCACGGCGAGAGAAACGGAGAGTTTGTTGGTCCAGGAGTAGGCGGAGGAGAAGGAGCCCTCGCGCCGCTGAAAAGTGCGAACCTCGTCGTGATCGGCGACGTCGCCGAGCATGGACGGCATCAACATCCAGACGGCGGTGATGCAGGGCGCGAGAACCAAGCCGGGGACGAGGCTGAGATACGGATAGGCGGGCGTGTAGAGAAACCAGGTGCTCAGGGCGGCGACGATGCTGAGGGCCATGACGCATTTGACGGCGAGGATTTTGCCGAAGCGGTTGGCGAACCACTGGGCGAGCGCGATGCCGAGGAAGCCGGCGAAGGCGTTGAGGGTGCCGCCCACGCCGCTGACGGCGGCGGCGAGTTTCTGGTCGCCGGCGAAGACGTAGTTGAGCCGGGTGAAGAATTCGAGGCTCTGCTTCATGTAGAGCGAGGCTTGGAGCAGGAAGGTGAAGGCGACGAGAATGAGGAAGGGACGACTGGTGAAAGTGAAACGCAGGTTTTCGCGCAGCGAGGGGGCGGAGGCGGCTTTTTTGCCATCGGCGGCTTCGACGCGTTTTTTGACGAAGAGCGGACCGAGGCCCGTAATGATCACGCCCAGCCCGAGGGCAAAATAGACCCAACGTGCGCCGTGAAGCATGTCGGGCTGGCCGTTCACGTGAAACAACGGGAGCTGGATGATATACCAGATCCAGGTCATACCGAGCAGACCGAGGGTGCCCACGTAGCTGCGCCACGCCGCCATGTTGGTGCGTTCGGTGCTGTTGGGCGTGCTTTCGAGCAGAACGCACTGATAGGGGATGTTCCAGATGCTATCGAAGAGGGCGGTGACGAGGCGGACGGACACCATCCACCCGATGATGACGGGGATGCCCCAGGCTGGATTGACGAAAAAAAGCACCGGCGTCCAAAGGCCGCCGAGGATGGCGCCGATGAGGATGTAGGGCTTGCGACGACCCCAGCGGCTGCGGGTGCGGTCGGAGAGCCAGCCCATGAGGAAGTCAACAAAGCCATCCCACACGCGATAGATCATGAGGCAGACGCTCATGACGGTGGGCGAGAGACCCAGGTTCACCACGAAGATGGGGTTCATTACGTGATTTTCCGCGCTTTGAAGGCTGCTGGAGAGGCCGCCCGCGCCGTAGGCGAATTTTTCCTTGATCGGCACGCGCTCGTCAGGCGGCACCACACCGGGGCGGGCGGTGGCGGGAGCAGGGGTGCCGGGGGTGGCGGCGGGAGCGGAGGAATTCATTTCTTAATCGGAGTTGGGGCGGGATGCTTTCGGGGGCGAGGTTACCATTTGTGCCGGCGACCGATCAGAGACGGGTGACACTGAAGAACTGGGCGCGGCGAGGGCGGGTGATGGTCTCGCCAGTGAGGTCGAAGTTCGCGCGAAGCGGGAGCTCGGCGGCGGAAGGACCGACCAGAATCTCCACGGGGCCGGGTTCGATGAGGAAACGGCCGTCGGCGAGGGAACGACCCAGCAGGTCCAGAGGAATCTCGATGGTGACGCGCTGCGTGGCACCAGGCGCGAGGGTGAGCCGGGCGAAGCCGCGGAGTTGTTGCTGGGCTAGAACGCTGGCCGCTCCGGGTCGGCGAAGGTATAATTGCGCGACTTCCGTGCCGGTGCGCGAGCCGGTGTTTTCCAGAGTGAAGGTGGCGGTGACGGTGGGGAGCGTAGCCAGGTCAAAGGTGTGGTTTGAGGTCGCCTATGAGCCGGTGTCGGAAATGGAGAGCGCGGTGTAATTGAAATTTGTATACGTGAGACCGTGACCGAAGGGATAGAGGGGCGGGTCGTCGGCGCGATAACCCCGGCGGTAGGAAGTGGGCACTTGGGCGAGGGAGCGCGGCAGGGTCATGGTGAGGCGACCGGAGGGCGCGGCGACCCCGGAGAGGATGTCGGCGAGGGCCAGGCCGCCGGACTGGCCCGGATACCAGGCATAGAGGATGGCGGCGCAGTGGTGTGCGATGGCACCCAGGGCCATGGGGCGCCCGCCAAAGACGACGAGCACCACGGGTTTGCCGGTGGCGGCGAGTTGGGTGACGAGCTTTTCTTGATCGCCGGGCAGGCGGATCTCGGGGCGATCCACGCCTTCGCCGCAGAGGTAGCGATTTTCGCCCACGGCAGCGATGATCACATCGCAGTCGGCGGCGAGGCGCAGGGCGGTTTCGGCGTCGGTAGGGGCGGAGCGTTCCAGCGGGTAGCGTTTGCCGGAGCGCAGGCGGTCGTCGATGGCGCCCTCGGTAACGACCTTGGCGTCCATGCCGGCGGTCCAATCACAGCCGCGGGCGTAGCTTATCTGGAAGCCTTGGGGGCTTAGCTGTTGGTGCAGTCCGGCGAGGACGGAGACGAGGCGGGGCGTGGAGGGATCAACGGGGGCACGCCACCAGAACTCCATCATCATCTGGTAAGTGTAGTCGCCAAGGAGCGGATACAAGGAGTCGGCGTTGGGGCCGATGACGGCGAGGCGCGGGGCGCGGTTGGGGCAGAGCGGGAGGACGCCGTCGTTTTTGAGCAGGATGATAGATTGGGTGGCGGCTTCGAGGGCGCGGGCCTGGTTTTCGGGCGGGTCGAGATCGAGGTCGGCGGGGGTGGGCGCGGAAAAATCCGTGTCGAGGAGACCGAGGCGCAGCTTGAGGTGGAGCTGGCGGCGCAGGGCGGCATCGATGAGGGAGGGATCGACGCGGCCGCTGCGTAAGGCGGCGGGCAAATCGGTGTAAGCCGAGAGCGTAGGAAGCTCGACGTCCATGCCCACGGCGAGGGCGCGCAGGGCGGCGTCGAGGGGGGTGGGCCCGGCGTGGTATTGGGAAAAAATCTGTTCGATGGCCCCGTAATCGGAAATGACGCTGCCTTGGTAAGCC
The DNA here is from genome assembly GCA_031412735.1 of Rariglobus sp. Taxonomy (GTDB): domain Bacteria; phylum Verrucomicrobiota; class Verrucomicrobiia; order Opitutales; family Opitutaceae; genus Rariglobus. Next base: position 6,751 of record JANODO010000037.1, read on the forward strand.
CATTCGCCCCGGAGAACCTGTTGAAGGAGGAAGGTGGAACACGAGGCGGGCTCCCCGCGGTAGCTGTGGTAGCCCGGCATGATGGAGCAGACACCGGCCGCAAAGACGGCGCATTCGTGGGGGAGGAGAACGTCATCACGGAAAAGCCCGAGGTCATCCGGTGAATGGCCATAGCCGGCAAAGTGTTTGGCGGTGGCGGCGACGCCGGTGCGGAGGTCTTCGCCCTCGCCCTGCATGCCTTTGATAAAGGCGGTGCCCATGACGGCGGCCAAGTAAGGGTCTTCGCCAAAACCCTCTTCTGAGCGGCCCCAACGCGCGTCCTCGATGACATCGATCATGGGCGAGAGCGCCTGCGTAGCACCGACCGCACGCATGGCGCGGGCTGTGGCGGCGGCATTGGCCTGAATGAGATCGGGGCGCCAGGTGGAGGCCATGCCGATCTGTTGCGGGTAAGTGGTGGCGCCGCGGGCGGCGAAGCCGGAGATGGCCTCTTCGTGGAAGATCGCGGGGATGGCGGCAGAATTGCGCGAGATGAGGAAGCGCTGGAGTTCGGCGACGGTGGCGGCGAGTTCGGAGGGCTTCAGAGCAACACAGGAGGCGAATTGGGAAACGTGACCGATGCCGTGGGGGACGAGGTTTTCGCACCGGGCGAGGTCAAGACGACCGTCCACCACCAAGTCGTTGAAGCGCACACCGGCGAGCTGGGCTATCTTCTCCTCGGGTGAGAGTCGGGTGATGATGGTCTCAATGCGGTCGGCGATGGAGGCGGTGGGATTCATTCCTTAATTGGGTTTGGGGCGGGGTAATTTTTTAGGGAGCGAGGCAGTCAGGGTTGCAGGCGCACGGTCAGGCCGGGGGCGATGTCAACGTGGTGGCAATGCTGGAGGAGGTTCACGCCCAGGGGGCGGGTCGCCTGGGCGGAGGTTTCGCAGAGGCAGTGCACCGTGGCGGGGTAGCGGGTGGGATTGGTGAGGGCCAGTTCGCGGCCATCCCAAACGACCTCAACGTGGTCGAAGACCACGACGCGGCCCGTGTCGCTGCGCAGATACACGCCGGGAATCTCGGCGGCGGTCAGCAGCATCGAAGTCTCCACCCAGATGGTGGAACCGAAGACATTGTTCCCAACGGCGTTCGAGCCCTCCCAATCGCTCATGTTGATGCGCTCGCACATCATGCCGGGGGCGAGGGTGCCGAGGGGCTTGTCGGCCAGGGAGACGTGGTGGGTGATGTTGTGGGCGGTGTCGCGGATGAGATCGAGGGCGAGCTCATCGCCGGTGGTGCGCCAGTGGCGGAAAAGCTGTTCACCGGAGTAGGCGCAAATGCCGGCGCTGGTATGTTTGTTCTGAACATTCGCCCAGACGGTGCCGGTGGCGGGAACGCCGCGCAGGGCAAGGGCCGAGCCGGTCGGCCAGGGAAAATCGTAGCTGGTAACCCAGGAGCTGTATTGGCGAATGAGGTCGCTGGCGGCTCCGGACCAGAAGGCGTTGCCGGTGGCCTGGTGGAGATCCACGAGGGAAATGAGCAAGGCGGCGCAGGATTCGCTATCGGGGGCGGCAAGGGCGTCGCACGGGCCGCCGGTGGTCAGGCAGGTCTCGACGGAGGTCTCGACCAAGTGGCGTCCGATGGCGATCGCGGCGGTGAGGTAGGCGGGCGCGTCAAAGTGCCGCGCGGCCAAAATGAGCCCGGCAGGGACGCCGCCGGCGGCGGTGGAGCCGCCGATGCCGATGGTGGCCGTGCGCGCGTCGAGATACTGGCCGAGCTGGCCGTGATGGTTGAAGATGCGCAGGAGCGCATCGGCGAGGCCACGGGCGGCGGTTTCCCAGGCGGGGGGGACGGCTTCACCGCGCTCGGCGAGGAGGCGGATTTGTTTGAGGCCGTAGTAGAGACCGTCGGACAGGCGGCGCACCGAGACGAGATAGCCGGGGCGCGGCGGGCGCGGGTCGTCGATGTTGACCTTTACGCCGTCATGGTGGGCGCACCACAGGCCGTTGGGCAGCGGGAGCTGCGTGAACATGAAGTCGAGGTTGCGCCGGGCGCGGGCCTGGGAAACGGGGTCGCCCTGGGCGAGCATGGGCAGGGTGGTGACGCCGCCGCTGACCCAACCCAGTTGGAACCAGTCGAAGGGCCGGGCCTTGGTTTTGTCGATGCCGTGGCGGTAGTAGCCGAGGCGTTCGTCCCAGTTCAAGGCGTTGAGTTTGTTGCGCACGAGACGGGCGGCCTCGCTGAAAGGCAGGTCGCAGGACCAGGCACGGGTGCCCTCATCTTTGCGGGCCTCCGAGAAGCGGTCGAAGAGAGTTTGCAGGCGCGGCGCGGGGAAAACCCAGAGGCGCAGGCGCAGCGTGACCGTTTCTCCCGGAGACCAGTCGCGGGCGGGATCGCCCGCGCGAAAACCCATGCCGGTGGGGATCCTTGAGCGTGAACGCGGAGTGGCGAAGATGAACTGAGCACGACCGACGGCGGCGTGCTCGGTGATACCGAGGCCGATGACGCCGAGTTCGTTGTGCAAGGGAGTGAAGATCAGGGCACCGTGTCCCGATACCGAGTGGAAACCCAGGCAAGGCGTGGCGAGGGAAGCACTGTCCAACTCGATGGCCCCCGGACCGCCGTCCTTCGGCAAGCGGGGCTGGTTGGTAAACGTGACCGGCTTATCCACCGTGTAGTGCGAAGCGTCGGGCCAGAACGGCGAATAGGGAATATCGAGACTATCGAAGCGATTGCCGGCGTAGATCATGGCCGGGGCGAACACGTAGTTTTCCTTCGACCAGCCGGCAACGTCGGCACGCACCTCAACCACAGTGGCGCCCGACACTCCGTGGCAGGCGATGCGCACCTCCACGTCCACGCAGCCACTACGATCCGCCACAGGCGTGTAAGTATGGCTGATCGACCACGAGGCCCCCTCGGCTGCAAGCACGCCTTCCAGAGGCGCGAGTTCGGCGATCTCGGGTTGCGGTCCGGCCTTGCGGATCACGATACCCAGACGAAGTCCGGCCGGCGCGAGCACGGCTTCAAGAGAGGGGTTATTACGCATGAAAAAAAATGCCGGAATCAAAGGATGGGACGAACGGGAGCCTCGATTTCACCGGCCACAGGGTCCCAGCGCCAGCGGCGGAGATTGCCGTCGGTGGTGGATTGGGGCGCGGCGGTGGCGGCGGGTTGATCGGCGGAGAGCAGTTCGAGGCCGAGGGCGACGCAGGTCTCGGCGAGTTCGTGGGGGGCGAACGTGCGGCGCGGGCCGGAGTGCAGTATGGCGTCAAGGTGAACGCCCTCGGCGGTGGAGTCGGCCTGCCAATGACCGGGATACCCGTCGAAGAGCACGACTCCCGGGTGGGCCACGAGTCGGTGCGGGCCGGCGGCTAGTGTCCACGGGCCTTCGGCGCTGGAAGCAGTGAGGCGTGCTGAGCGACAATTTAGAATGAGGCGGAGGCGCAGGTCTTCGGCGGAGAAGCGACCGTCGGCGGGGCGATCAAGGCTCACGTGCCAGTCGCCCTGGCCGGACGTGAGGCCGAGGACGAGCAGGAGCCGGGGACCGTTTTGCAGGATGCGCACGCGACCGGACGCGAAGGCGCGCCCGTCTTTGAGCAGCTCGACCTTGGCCGAGGCGATGCCGGACTCGGAGTCGCGCCAGTAAGCGGTGACGGGCCGGTGCTGCACCCAGGTCGTGGCGTTGTTCACGCTGCCCAAGGTGGCGTCTTCGGCGAACCAGGTGCGCAACAGGACAGCGGGTTTATCGCCCGCGGGGGCCATCCAAGTCTGCTCCTGCTCGAAAGGGGCGGAAGGGAGGGCGGCAAAACGGGAGATCAAATCGGGCGGGCAATCCAAGGCAGCGAACGGGAAAAGAAAATCGGGATTGGGCGTGAGCATGGACTCCCCTACCCCGCGCGGCCGCAGGCCGGTGCGTTGCCAGAGGAGCAAGGCGGGATCGGGGGCGAGGCGTTCGTGATAAACGCGGCTCTGCGCGCCGGCCCATTGACCGGTGCCGGGGTGGAACTGGGAGGCGGTGAGTTCCCAGACGCGTCGGCGCATAAACTCGGCATCGACGCGGGCGGCGGGATCGCGGACGAGGCGGAGCACGCGCTCGAGTTCGATGACGAAGACGGTGCCGTAATGCGGACTGTTGTATTCGGGCACGCCGCCGTTGGCGACGAGGGCGGCGCGCTGGGCGGCGAGGCGGCGGCGTCCGTAGGTGACGAAGGCGGGGTCGTCGAGCAACTCTCCGGCGGCGAGGGTGACGGCGGCACCCATGGCGCAGATGTTGGTATAGTGCGGTCCGATATCGCGTTTGACGATGGCGTTGCCGGCGTGGCGCAAGGAGGCCTGGAGGCGGCGCACAAGATCGGGGTCGAGGGCGGCGGCGTGGCCGTGGAGAATCTCGGCGAAGCGGGCACCGATGAAGTCGGCCCAGTTCCAATCAGCCGGAGCCATTTGATCGGGCGGCTCCTCGGCAAACCAGCCCCAGATGCCGTAGTGGATCGAAGTCGCGTCGGTGACTTGAAGGTCGAGCAAGCGCTCAAGGATGCGGGAAGCGCGGATGACCTCTTCAGGGCCACCGCTCATGAGCAGCAGTTGGGCGTATTGTGCACTTTCGAGGGTCGAGTGGACCCGTTGACCCGGTTTGACGCGCGTATGATACCCGGGATTGATGCTGGCGCTGGCCACCAGGTGGAGCGCGGGATTGAAGCGGCGTTCGCGGGAGTCGAGGGCGAGCTTGAGCAGGGTATCGCGGTCGGGGGCCTTCATAGGGGTAAATGCGAGGGGGGACGGATTACGGGCGCGCTAAACAATAGGGGTAAGCTCCTGCCGAAAACGGTAACCGTCGGCAAACGGTTGCGTAATACCAACGGGACGAGAGATATAGACTTTTGTAGGCCGTCCGCTTGCGGACGCTCAGAGCGCCTGCAAGCAGGCGGCCTACGGTGAAATAGTCAGAATCTCACGGGACGTTGGTATAAGCTCCGACCTCTACCACCAGCGCCAGATGCTCGGTTTACCGGCGGCGGCCAAGGCCGCGGTGCTGAGGTCGCCCTCGAGAAGCTCAACATGGCCATCAACGAAACCGTAGAAGGCTCCCCCCTTGCGGCTGATGCGATAAGAGGTTTCGACGTCGTTGCGAGTCGCCGGAGTGGTCTCGGGGATGACCACCAGGCTATCGTTGAGAATCTCCGCGATTAGAACCGTCCGGGCGGGATTAGGCACCCGGTTGAGATAACCCATCCACGGGTTGCTTTGGCCGACGGTGGACGGGGCGATATGCACATTGCGGCCGAAGCCACCAGCCTTGGTTACGGTTGGATAGGTCGGGTTGGGCACCCAGCCGGAGTGAGCTTCGGTGGATTCGGCATACCACACCTCGTTGGTTTTCCAGTTGTAGATACTACCGCTATTGCCCCCGATAGGTCTCGGCAAGTAGCGCTCGATAGCCTCGCCGTAAGTCCAGCGATTCCCCTGCCCTATCGTCGTGCCGGGGATCGGAATATTGATGTTGGGCAAGACGCCGCGGTTGTCGGCGGCGAAACCAAGACTGGCGGTGACCAACGTGCGAACGCGGTTCATGTCGCGGGTCTGAGCGGCGTTGGCGCGCACGGAGCCGACCACGGGGACGATGATGGCGGCGAGGATACCGATGATCGCAATCACCGTAAGCAATTCGATCAGGGTGAAAGCGCGGACAGAACGGGAGGACATGGCAGTGTGGGGTTGGGGTGCTGCGGTCATGAGAGAACCCTGAGCGCGAGCGGTGGGCGGAACAAATCGTATTCAATTCATAACGTTGAAAGCGCGCACCGGAACCGCGAGTGACCGGCGGAAAAACGGGACCAAGCAATCAGGGAGCGCTCACGCGGAGACGCAGGAAGCGGCGCGGCGGCGTGGCCGTGGGGAGGTCAACCGTGTCGGTGACAGTGACGGACTGGCCGACGGTGCCCGGATTGGTGGCGATAGCGGTCCAAGAGCCGGGCGCGAGAGTTGACGACGCCTCGACGAGGTAGGTCACGTCGGAGCGGGCGCGGAGGAAGGAGACCTGAAGCCTGAGACCTGAAACCTGAGGGGTCGGCGGGGAGACGGAGGCGGCGCTGGTGGGCGTGGTGCCGAGGGCGTATTCAAGAAGATTGGACACGCCGTCGCCGTCGGGGTCGGCGGTTTCGGCGGCGGAGCCGGTGTTGGCGGTCGTGCCGAAGTGGAGCAGGCGCCAGCCCTCAACTGCGGTGTAGGGAACGTAGGCGGAAAGGACGACGTTGTTGCCGAATTTGGAGACGATAAAGCTGCCTTCGTAGTCTGCGGTGGGGAGGCGAGAACCGAAAGGGACATTGGCGAACGAGCCGGAGAGCGTGCCGGTGGAGGTGAGGATCGTGAAGGAGGCGCTGTTGGGCGGGGTGTAGCCGGGGAGGAGGGCGACGGAGAGGTCGCCCGCGAGGGAGGTGGTGCCGCTGACCGTGAGGTTATCGAACTGGGTGGCGGTGCCCTGGAAGGTGGTAGCGGCGGTGGTGCCGCCGATGTCGAGGTCGAGCGTGGCGGCGGCGCCGAGGCTGTAGTTGCCGTTGATGACGGTGCGGCCGGGGGTGCCGATGTCGCCGGGGGCGAGGGTGCCGGCGGTTTGGAGCAGTGCGGTGGAGGTGAAGCCGCCGGAGGCCGGTGTGGCGAAGCCTGCGGAAGGTGTGAGGGTGGCGGCGCTGAGCTGGCCGCCGGTCCAGTTGAACGTGCGGGTTTGTCCGGTGGTGGCGGCGGCGGCGGAGAGAGTGCCGTTGAGGGATAGTATTCCACCTTGGAGGTTGACGGTATCGGTCTCGGCGGTGCGGGCGGTGGTGCTGCCGAGGGTGATGCCGCCGTTGAGAAGGACGGTGCCGCCCTCGCCGATGGTGAGGGCGTTGGCGTTCACCATGGAGCCGCCGTCGGCAAGGGTGAGACCGCCGGTGGAGGTGAGAACGCCGGGGCCTCCGCCGGAGTTGTTAACCTGAAACACGAGGGAGGTGTGGGTGCCCGTGGCGCTGCCGTGCAGCCCGTTGATGGCGGTGTTGAAGCGGAGGGCGCCGTTGATGACCCGCCACGTGCCATGGGCGAAGGTGCCGTTGGCGGATACGGTGACGTCGGCCCCGTTGGTGAGGGTGAAGGTGCCGCTGGCTTGGGTGCCGGTGTTGTTCTGGCCGATTTGCCCGAGGGTCCAGGTGCCGCCATCGAAGGTGTGGGCGGAGTTGGGCGCGGCGGTGTTGTAGCCGAAAAAGGAAAACGTGACGCCGCCCGGGCCAGACTGGCGCAGGGTGGCGCGGGCGTTGTCCGCGCCGACCTGGAACATGGAGAAGCTGCTGCCGCCGGCGAAGGTGAGGGTTTGCGCGGTGGTGGCGCTGCTAGAGATCAGGCCGGTGGCGCCGGAGCCAGAGAGGAGGCCGAGGGCAGTGATGGGCGCGGTGATATCGAGCCGCCCGTTGACGGTGATGGGCGCGGGAAAGGAACCACCGGTGAGACGGGCGATGCTGGCAGGATTGTTGCCGCCGAACTTGTAGGTCGGCAGGCCGTCGGCGGGCGGGGAAACGAGCAGGGGGCCGGTGAAGGTGTTGGTGCCGGAGAACACGGTGGTTCCGTTGCCGGTGAGGGTGAGCGAGCGCGCGCCGCTGGGCTCGCTGATCGCGCTGGTGACGGTGAGGGTGCGGCCGGAGGCGATGGCCCACGTTTGGTGCGCGGCCAGCGTGAGGGGGGCGTTGACGGTAAGGTTTTGGGTCGAGGAGGAGAGGTCGAAGCCGCCGCCGCCGAGGGTCAGGGGTCCGGTCCCGGAGTTGAGGGTGATGGCGGCGGAGGGCGAGCCCAGTTGGAGGCGGCCGACGGTGAGGCCGGAGCCCACGCCGACGGTGCCACTGGTGTAGGTGCCGGTCCACGTCGCGGTATCGAAGCTGCCGGGAACGGTGCCCCCGGTCCAGCTACCGGTCTGGTTGAGGGTGCTGGTGTTATTGGCTTTTACGATGGCGGCGGGGTTGAGCGCGGAGAGAGACGCGGAGCGGGAGGTGATGCTGCCGGCGGAGTTGGTGACGATGACGTCGTAGAGCCCGACATCACCCGCTTGGACCGAGGGGACGGTGTAGCTGGCGGAGTTGGCTCCGGGGATGGGCAGGCCGTCTTTGCGCCATTGATACGAGGCGGAGAGGCCCACGGCGGTGACGGTGAAGGAGGCCGAGCCTCCGAAGGCCAGCAACTGGGACACGGGTTGCTGGGTGATCCTCGGAGTGACGATAAGGGCGAGCGTGGCCGCAGCCACCGGATCGCCGGAGAGCGAAGACCGCACGAAATCAGCCGCGGTGATGCGATAGAAATAGGTTTGCCCCTCATGGAGATTCGAGTCGGTCCAAGGGGTTGCCGCCAACCCGCTGGCCAGGGTGGTGAACGGGCCCGCGAGTGATGCCGCGCGCTGGAGGGTGTAGGTGAGGGCTTCTTCGTGGGCATCCCAACTTAAGCGAATCTGGGTGCCGGAAAGGGCTTCGCCGCGCAAGCCGGTGGGGGTGGGCACGGGGCGGATGGTCTGATGTCCATAGATTTCCAGGTAATCGACGCGAGCGGGCGTGCCTCCGGTCCCGGGCGTGAGCTCCAAAGTGACCATGTCCCCAGATTTCAAGGCGAGTCCGCGGCTGAGGCGGTGGCGGATCTGCAAGGGCGGGCTGTTTAGGCCCGCCGTGAACAAAAGGGCGGTCCAGGCATCGACCTGCGTGCCATTGATTTTAAGGCGGTAGCTGGCGGCGTCCGTGCTGCCGGTGAGGTAGGCGGTATTGACGGAATAGAGTCCGTCCGCGCCGGTGAACGTTCTCCCCAGAATGCCCAGGCCCGTGCTGGTGCGGACGCCCTGCCCATTGGAATAGGCGGTGTCGGTCTCGTTCACGCCTCCGGTCACGGAAAAACTCTCCGCCTCGTGCTTGGTGGGCAGGATGTAGTTGTCCTTGTTGCCGGAGTATTGGGCGATGGCGGGGTCCGCCGTGGTGACGTTGCCGATGAAGTGGTTGTTGATGGCGTCGAGTTCGGCGGAGGTTTGCTCCTTGAGGGCGGAGCTGCAGTTGACCGTGGCGTTGCGCTCGAAGGTGAGGTATTCGGAATAGTTATCCGCATAAAGACCCGCGGCCGGGTTGGTGCCGGTCCATATCGATAGCCGCAGGTTGTGGATAAAGTTATCCGCGACGAGGGTTCCGGGCTGGCGTCCCAAGGTGTAAACGCCGCCGCCGTCGTCATGGAGCTGCATGACATGGTGGATGTAGTTTTGGCGAACTACATTGTCCCACATGCCGACATTGCGTCCGGTGCCGCCGGCCTGTCCGCCCACCTGGACTCCCATATAGGGGGCGAAAGCGATTTCATTATCGGCCACCAAGAGACGGGTGACGAAGTAGGCGATGACGCCGATGCCATTGGTGTAGTGTTGCCCGTAGCGGGTGATCGAATTGTTCAGGATCTTGATATTGTCGCAGAGATCCTCGGGCAGGGGATTGGCGGTGGCTGCGTCGTGGATCACGATGCCGTTGCCGGCGAGCCAGCGAAATTCGTTGTTGAGAATCGTGCTGTGGCTGACGCCCCGGACGAAGGAAACGCCGTTGAGCCCGAGAAAGCGGAAGGCGCAGGAGACGATGTCCACGTTTTCGGCGTGCTGGACGGTGATCGCGCCCGGGCGGGTGGCGTTCAAAAAGTCCCGCGCGCCCTGGGTCATGGCGGCGCCGTTGAGGCTCGCGCGGTTCCAATTGCTATGGGTGAACTCGAGGCCTTCGAAGCGGAGGTTGCGCGCTTTGTTGGCTGCGGTCCCCTCCACCCGGACGATCACCTCCAAAGACGGCGCTTCCACCGTGGCCGTGGCCAGATCTTCCCCGGCCAGCGGCTTGTAATAGAGCACGTCGCCGGTGGTGTCCAAAAACCACTCGCCGTCGGCATCCAGAAAATCCAGGGAGTTCTCGAAAAAGTAAGGTGCCTCCGGCCAAAAGCCGTTGCCCTTGTCGAAGAGCCGCGTGCTCTCATTGGGCTGAAAGGTGACCGTGGCTTGGCCACCGCTGATCGTGTAGGAACTGATTCTCCCCCGGTAGTGATACCAATGCGGGTTCATGACCATTTCCACCTCGTTGAGGCCCGACCAGGCGGCGATTTCCCAAGCGTTGATTTTGGCCGTCTTCGCTGCGGCATCGATGCCGATCATAAAGTAGTAAGGGCCGAAGGTGTCTTCATTGTCCTGATTGGGGTGCCGAGCCCGGATGCCGGTTTTGCCGTTGATATAAAGCTGCCGGAAGGTGGCGGTGACACCGGTCTTTTTGTAGATGTTTTTGCCCGCATCATGGAGCGTCCATCCGGAAGAGAGGCCCGCGCCCCCGCTGAGGACGGGAGCTTCGTTTTCGTAGTTTTTATAGATGACGCTAAAGCCGTTGGACCCGGAGTCGGCGGGTCCGAATAAAAGCGTGGAGCTTTGGCGGTGGAGCCCGCCGCGGAGATAAACGAGGATGTCTCCGGTCATGTTGGCCGCGAAGGTGGCCACCGATTGTTTCGCTTTGCCCACGGTTCTGAACGCGGTGGCAGGGGCGAGCCCGTCCCGGCTGTCGCTGCCCTGCACGGGGTCAACGTAGAACGTTCGCATGGCTTGGGCGGCGGCGTTCGTTTGGACGATGAGAAAAAACGCGATAAAGCAGGATAGGAGGCGGAGGAAGCGGCCGCGTCGGAGACGCAGAATGACCAATAACACCGAGAGAACGAAGGCGTTCACGGGCTGGTGACGCGCAGGCGCAGGAAGCGGCGCGGCGGGTTGGCGGTGGGGAGGTCAACCGTGTCGGTGACCGTGACGGGCACGCCGGGGCTGACGGTGCCGGGGTTGGTGGCGATGACGGACCACGAGCCGGGCGCGAGTGTGGACGACGCCTCGACGTGGTAAGTCAGGTCGGCGCGGGCGCGGAGGAAGGAAAGCTGAAGCCTGAGACCTGAAACCTGAGCCGTCGGAACGGAGACCGACGCGGCGCTGGTCGGCGTGGTGCCGAACGCGTATTCAAGAAGATTGGACACGCCGTCGCCGTCGAAGTCGGCGAGGTCGGCGGCGAGGCCGGTGTTGGCCGACGTGCCGAACGTGGCGAGGCGCCAGCTCTGGAGCGGGGTAAGGAAACTGATGTTGTCGAAGGTGGCGGTGGCGGTCGTGTTGCCGGTGCGCGGGGCGACGACGAAGCCCACGCTGAGGGCGGAGCCGGTCAGGGCGTTGGCGCGTGACGAGAGCTCGGTCCAGCTGGCGCCGTCGGCGGAATAGGAGAGCGTGAACGTGTCGCCCTCGCGGCGCAGGCGTATCCACTCGGGAATGCCGACGGCGGAGACGGAGCCATTGAAAAAGTTCGTGCCGGTGGTGGCACCGCCGGTGGTGGTCTTGTGTTGGAAGTTAACCGAGCCGCTGCGCAGCAGGTGAAGGGTGCTGTAGCGGGAACCGGCGCTGGTGGTTTCGCGGAAGATGAGACCGGCTTTTGCGGAGGCGTCCACTGACGTGAACGAGGCGAGCCGCGCGGTAAAGACGCCGTCACCCTGCCAAGGCATGGACAGGTAGGTGAGGGATTCGCCGGAGCCGGTCCAGAGATCGGCGGTGACTCCGCCGGCGGTGGTGCCGCCCGCGCCCACGATGCGAACGGAATGAGAGGACACGATTTCAACGGTGCCGGGCGCGACGCCGGCGGACGGGTTGATCTGCTGTAGCACGGAAGGGCCGGGAAAGACCGTAACGGTAAAAGATTTGGTCCACGTCTGATTATTGGTGTCGGTGGCGGTGACGTTCACCGACGTGGTGCCGACAGGGAAAAGCGCGCCGGAAGGCGGGCTGGCGGTGGCGGGCGTGGTGGCGGTGAAGCCGTCGCCGGCGCTGACGGCGAAGGTGACCACGGCACCGGAGGAGTTGCCGCTGACGGTGAGGTCGCCCGGGGTTGAGACGACCAGCCCGGAAATCGTCATCGAACCGGCGACCGGAGTGTAGCTGTAGAGCGGGTCGTCGATCCAGGCAGTGATGGAGTAAGTGCCGGGCAGGATGCCTTGGCCGACGACGGAGACCCGGGTGGCGAGCCCTGCGGGG
>JANODO010000038.1:0-16493 GCA_031412735.1 Rariglobus sp.
TACGAGGCACGCGCGGTTCCCTTCCGCGTAGGCCGCCTGCTTGCAGGCGCGATTCCCCTCCCCCTAGCCCTCCAGCATGCAGTAGCGAATCGGAGAGAGAGCGAGCTCGCGGCCTAAGAGCCACGCGCTGTTATTTTCCGAACGTAGGCCGCCTGCTTGCAGGCGCGGTTCGGAGCGCGAGCGAGCTCGCGGCCTACGATCGCTCCGCTCGAAACGCGCCGCTCGCCTTCACACCGCGTGCGCGTCGATGAACGCGCGGATCGCGCCGGCATCCGCCTTCAAAAGGTGCTTCTTCAACGGACGCTCCTTCAACCGTTCCAGACTCGGGTCCTTAGGCTCCACGCCAATGGCCGCGATGATGGTGTCGGGGAACTTCGCCGGGCTGGCCGTCGCCAGCACCAAGCTCGGACGGTCCTTCGACAGATCGGAAAACGCGCACGCCGTGTGCGGGTCCACGACGTAACCATACTTTTGATACACGTCTTTGATGATCGCCGGAATCTGCGCGTCGCTGCACCGCGAGGCGCTGAAGATGTCGCGGTTGAAGTTTTCAAACTTATAGCCGCCGGTCGTCTTGAAGGTGTTCATCACTTCGCGGACTTTCGCCGCGTCACGCCCCACGCTCAGGTAAAGGAAGCGCTCAAAGTTACTCGAAACCTGGATGTCCATCGACGGCGCGAGCGAGGGCGCGACCGCTGAAACGCGATAATCACCCGTGGTGAACAGGCGGTGGAGAATATCGTTCTGGTTGGTGGCTACTTTGAAACTGTGAGTCGGCACGCCCATTTTTTGGAGCATCCAACCGGCGAGCACGTTGCCGAAATTGCCGGTAGGCACCACGAACTCGGTCTCGGCACGCGTCGCGGCCGGGAGGCGCAGATAAGCGTAAAGGTAGTAAACACACTGCGCGAGGACCCGGGCCAGGTTGATGGAGTTGACCGCCGAGAGCCGGTGGCGCATGCGGAATTCCTGGTCGGCGAACAGGTCTTTCAACGCGGCCTGCGCGTCGTCGAACGAGCCATCGATGGCGAGGGCGTAAACGTTGTCCGCGCCGGTGCAGGCCATCTGGCGTTCCTGCAGCGGCGACGTGCGGCCTTCCGGATAAAGGATGAAAATCGCGGTGCCGGGCTTGCCGAGCAGGCCATGAATCGCGGCCGAGCCGGTGTCGCCGGAGGTGGCGCCGAGGACGTTGATCGTCTGCCCGCGCGTGGCGCACTGGTATTCGTAGAGATTGCCGAGGAGCTGGAGGGCGAAATCCTTGAAGGCGAGCGTGGGCCCGTGAAAGAGTTCGAGGACAGACGTGCGCTCATCGAGTTTCACGATGGGCGCGATGTCGGGGTGCGTGAACGTCGTGTAGCTTTTCGCAATGATCGCGCGAAGGGTTTCGGCGGGGATGTCGGTCGCGAAGCGTTTGAGGAACTCAAAGCACAGCGCGTCGTAAGGCAGCGGTTCGAAACGCGCCAGGTCGGCGGCGGAGAACTGCGGGAGCGTCTCGGGCAGGTAGAGCCCGCCATCCGGCGCCAAACCGGTGGCGACGGCATCGGAAAAGCCGAGAGGAGGAGTTTGTCCGCGGGTGGATACGAAGCGCATGGGGAAAGCAAAGGAGCTTAGCGGCGGCGGGGAAGCACAAGTTTTACGATGATCACGCAACAAATGGCATCATCTACCCAGTAGTGAATACCTACTCGGTCAATGATCACAAAAGATAACAAACGTCCCGTATCATCGCATCCCAATCGTTCAGATGGGCGGTGCGGCTGGCGGGCAAGACGTCCGCAAATGGCATGAAGCTTGAGTGCGGAACGCTTGGGAAGCTTCAGAAACGTGGCGAGTGCCTCGTTGGAATACTCCGGGAAATACGACCGCACGTCAGAGGCAGTGCTTTTCGATCAACGTGCGAACTTCGGCGTGGGTGTAACCTTTGCCCGCTTTCACTTCGTCGATGCGGCGCGCCATTTCTCGTTTCCAGGCGACGGTGCCCACTTTCGGTTCCGCCGACTTGAGTTCAATATCAGCCAGGTGCCGCTGAAGCGCGTGGCGCTGACGAACATTCATCTTTGAGATGCGTTCTTTGACTTCGGCGATGCTCATGGCGGGAAGTTGCAACGAGGCGACGGGTGAGTCAACCGGCGAGGCGGAGGGACTGACGTGGGAGCGAGCTTGCTCGCGATTCCGGGCATCGCGAGCAAGCTCGCTCCTACATTCCGATCAACATCCCGGATTCGTTCAGAGCTTATCCAGCTCGAACGCGGCGTGGGCGACGCGGGCGGCGTCGTCGGCCTTGGCCTTGTCGATCACCACCGAGATTTTGATCTCGGAGGTGCTGATCAACTCGATATTCACCCCCGCATCAGCCAGCGCCTGGAACAGCGTGGCGGCGACGCCGGAGTGCGTCTTCATGCCGACGCCGACCACGGAGAGCTTGGCGATGTTTTCGTGGATCGCGACTTGTCCGCCGCCGATGGCGTCGAGCACGGGTTCCAGGGTTTTCTGCGCTTTGGCGCTGTCGGTGAGCGGGACCGTGAACGTGAGGTTCGCGATGCCGTTGCGGCCCACGTTCTGCACGATCATATCCACGATGATGCTGGCGTCGGCAAGGGCGCGGAAAACCTTCGCGGCGGAGCCAGGTTTATCAAGGATGTTGGAGACGATGATTTTGGCTTGGTCTTTATCGACGGCGACACCGCGCACGACGACCTTTTCCATGTAGGCGATTTCCTGTTTCACGATGGTTCCTGGGTTGTAGTTAAAGGAGGAGCGGACTTCGAACACGACGCCGTATTTGGCGGCAAATTCGACCGAGCGAGACTGCATGACCTTCGAGCCGGACGAAGCGAGCTCGAGCATCTCGTCGTAGGAGATTTCCTGGAGTTTTTTGGCGTCTTTCACGACGCGGGGATCGGCGGTGTAAACGCCGTCCACGTCGGTGTAGATCTCGCACTTGTCGGCATGGAGCGCGGCGGCGAGGGCGATGGCGGTGAGGTCGGAGCCGCCGCGACCGAGCGTGGTGATCTGGCCCTCATCGTTGATACCTTGAAAGCCGGCGACGATGATGACTTTGCCTGCCTTGAGATCGGCCTCGATGGGCTTGGCGTTGATGGTTTTGATCTTGGCCTTGGTGTGGACCGCGTCGGTGAAAATACCGGCCTGCGCGCCGGTGTATGAAACCGCATCGACGCCGACGCCATGAAGCGCCATCGCGGTGAGGGCAATGGTCTCCTGCTCGCCTATCGAGAGGAGTTGGTCCATCTCGCGCTCGCTGGGGTTGGCGCACACGGCTTTGGCGCGGGCGATGAGCTCGTTGGTCACCCCAGCGCGGGCGGAGACTACGATGACGAGCTCGTTGCCTTCATCACGAATGCTCTTGATGCGCTCGGCGACCTTGCGAATGCGTTCAACGTCACCAACCGAGGTGCCGCCGTATTTTTGGACAATTCTGGCCATGGGTTTGTGGTTGGAAAAGTTTTCGAAAATCAGCCGTTGAAATCCGCAATGCGAATCAGCACCGGTTCCCCCAGCACGCTGGAAATTTTGCCGAGACGGGTAACGGTGGCGCGGATGGCCTTTTCGTTGGACCGGTGCGTGGTGAGGATCAACGACGCGGCGCCGGGCGTCTCGCTGGGGCGCTGGAGCACGCTGGCGATGCTCACGCCGAGGTTCGCGGTCGAGCTGGCGACTTTCGCGAGCACGCCGGGGGCGTCCTTCACTTCGAGACGCAGGTAGTAACGCCCGGTGATGCTTTGCAGCGGCGTGAGCGCGGCGCGGGCTTTGACCGGCGCGGGCAGGTGCGAGTTGCCGCGATTGAGGAGGATAACCGCGTCGACGATGTCGCTGATGACCGCGCTGGCGGTCGGGTCCTGGCCGGCGCCCCGACCGATGTAAACGGTTTCGCCAACGACGTCGCCCGTGACGGAGATGCCGTTGTAGACCTCGTTGACGTTGGCCAGCACCTTGGTGCGCGGAATGAGGGTCGGATGGACGCGCACGAACACTTCGCCCGTGCCGGCTTCGCAGGAAATGACCGCGAGGAGCTTGATGGCGTAGCCGTTTTCGCGGGCGTAGGTGAGATCCGCCTGGGTGATCTGGGTGATGCCCTCGACGAGCATCTTTTCGGTCGGCACCCAGACGCCGTGCGCCAGAAATGCGAGGATCGAGGCCTTGTGAGCAGTATCCCACCCCTCGACGTCGAGCGACTCGTCGGCCTCGGCGTAACCGAGCGCCTTGGCCTCGGCGAGGATGGTCGGATACGGCAACCCTTCTCGCTCCATGCGGGTGAGAATGTAGTTACACGTGCCGTTGAGGATGCCGTAGATGAGCTTGAAGCGATTCGCAACGAGACCTTCGCGCAGGGCTTTTATGATCGGGATACCGCCAGCGACGGAGGCCTCAAAGAAGAAATGGCCGCCATGTTTGCGGGCGACGGTGAAGAGCTCGGGGCCGTGTTTGCAGAGCAGGGCTTTGTTGGCGGAAACGACGGTCTTACCGGCCTTGAGGGCGGCGAGCGTGACCTCGCGGGCGAGCGTGGTGCCGCCGATCAATTCGCAGACGATGTGGATCGAAGGATCGGTCGCGATGGAGAGCGGGTCGGTGGTGAGCGCGGAGGCGGCAATGCGCACGGTCCGCTTCTTTTTGAGATCGCGCACGGAGGCTCGAGCCAGGTTGAGCGTGACGCCGAGGCGGGATTCGAGGGCGGCGCGGTTGGACTCGATGTGTTTCCACACCCCTTGGCCAACGGTGCCGAGGCCGCAGATGCCGATGTTGATCATGGTTACGCTCATGGAAAACGAACATCTAAGGAGGTCTTTCGGGCGCTCGTCAATTGAAGCGTTGGAGGAGTTCAGACCGGCCCCGATTCCGACAGACAAGTTCCGCCATCGGCTGGGGTGCGCGGGTGGTTGGTGCTTTTGGGATGAAGCGGACGACACGGAGGTCGTCCCTCCCTTTCCGCAAATACCGGTTGCTCAGCAGGTGGGGGTGGCTAGCTTCCCTTTCATGAGCGACTTCGTTTCCGGTCCAGCGGTTACCGATGCCAAACAAACCCTTGACCGGTTGCGCACATCGATGCGGCAGACCATCAAGGGCAAGGATGAGGTCATCGACCAGGTGCTCATCTGCCTCGTCGCCGGCGGGCACCCGCTCATCGAGGACTTGCCCGGTGTCGGCAAGACCACGCTCGCCTACTCGTTGGCGCGGTCAATGGATTGCGCGTTTGCCCGCATCCAGTTCACCAGCGACTTGCTGCCGAGCGACGTCACCGGCGTGGCGATTTACGACGAACAGGAGAAGAATTTCGTTTTCAAAAAAGGTCCGGTGTTCGCCAACGTGGTGCTGGCCGACGAGATCAACCGCGCCACGCCCAAAACCCAGTCGGCGTTGCTCGAAGTGATGGACCGCGCCAAGGTCACCGTCGATGGCGAGCCGCATGATGTGGGCGCGCCGTTCATGGTGTTTGCGACGCAAAACCCGGTGGACTACGAAGGGACGTTTCCGCTGCCCGAGAGCCAGATGGATCGGTTTCTGATGCGGCTTCACATGGGTTACCCCAAGGAGGCCGACGAGATGGATATCCTGCGTTCGACGCGCCATGCTTATGACTCCATCGCGCTCAACGCGGTCGCCACACGGGAGCAGGTGCTGCACTTGCAGGAGGTTTCGCAGCAGGTGTTCGTCGAGGACTCGGTGTTGGAGTATCTTCTAAAAATCGTGGGTGCCACCCGCACCGAGGCGGAGTTCAAGGCAGGCATCTCGGTGCGAGGGAGCCTGGCGCTGAAGCACGCGGCCCAAGCGCGCGCGCTGTTGCTCGGCCGTGATTTCGTGATTCCCGAGGATGTGCAGGAGCTGATGGTGCCGGTGTTCGCGCATCGGCTTTCGTTGCTCAGGCAGAGCTCCGATCCGATGGAAGAGCGCCGTGCGGTGACGGCGGTCTTGCGGCGGATACAGGGCAGCTTGCCAACACCGGTCTGACGCGAGGCGCGCCTGCCATGTCGTTAATCGCCCCCAGTCCCGTCCGGGCTCGCGTGTCCGCTCCGGCTTCGGCGGGGGCCGATGCGGGCGGGGCGACCGATTGGCAGACGGCGAGGGAGCGGCGCGTGCGTCCCGGGAAGCATCGCTGGCGCGCGTTCATGTGGTCGCTCGTTTATCCCTACCGGGGCAATCGCCTGCTGCTCACGTTGCCCGGCGGCATCGTGATCGCGGTGGCGATGGGCATCGCGGCGGCGGCTTACAACACGTCGAACAACATCCTGTTCATCGCGCTTTCCCTGCTCCTGGCGTGCCTGGTGTTCAGCGGGCTGTTGTCGTGGTTGAACTTCAAAAAGATGTCGTGGCGCCTGCGCGTGCAACCGCCCTTGAGGGCCGGGCGCGATCATTCGGTGGTCATTGAGTTGAACAACGGCAAGCAGGTGCTGCCCTCTTACGGTCTGTGGTTCGAAATCAGCGCGGCCGGCGCGAAACGCCCCGCGCGGCTGCCGTTGCGCGAGCGCTTGGACGCGCAGGGATCGGCCTGTCTGGAGTGGACGCTGAAGCCGGAGAAACGGGGGCGGCTCAAAATCGAGCTGCTCACGGTCGGGTCGTTGTTTCCGTTTGGATTTTTGAAGAAGCTGGTCGGCAGCGAGCTGGCGCGCGAGGTGTTGGTGTGGCCCGCGCCGGTGGAGTATCAGAAGTTCACCCTGGCCTCGTGGCACCAGCCAGGGCACGTGGAGCGCGCGTCGCGGGCGGGGCAAGGCGGCGATCTTTTTGCCCTGCGCAATTATGCGCGCGGCGACTCGCATCGCGAGGTGCACTGGAAGGCGAGCGCGCGTTTGCGGCGGTTGATGGTGAGGCAACATGCGGCCGAGACGCAGACGGGGTTTGTGTTGTGGTTGCAGACCTCGTCGGACGACTGGACGCGCCCCGATCAGTTTGAACTGATGTGCAGCCTCGCCGCGACGATGGCGGAGGATCTCTTCCGCGCCGGCCGGCTGGTCTCGGTGTCCATCAACGACGAGGCGCCGCTGCCGGTGCGGCGGATGCATGACCTGGAGCGTTTTCTGGACCGCCTGGCGCTGGTGAAGCCGGAGGCCCCTGCCTATCAATCGTCCCGGGGTGCCGTGTCGGTGCGCCGGGCCAACGTGCTGACCTTCGCGCCCGACGGGGCGCGGGGCGTGATCGCCTATGTCGATGGAGAAAAAGCGGCCTCAGCTTAACCTCACCGAGCTCCACCAGCTCAAGTGGGTCCTAGGCGGCGTGCTCGCCGTGCTCTCGGCTTGGACTGTCCTCTACATGGAGGTCGAGGCCGCGTGGTTGCTGGTGCTCATCACGGTCGCGGTGCCGGTCGTGTTGCGCTGGCCGGTGCTCACGTTGCATATACCGCGCTGGGTTCATCGACTGGCGTTCCCGTTGTTCGTGGCGCTGTTTGCGGCCGACTATTATCTTAACCGCGAGCCCTTGCCGGCGATGATCCGGCTGGCGCTCATGCTGGTGCTCTATCGAGCGGTGACGCCGCGCAAACGCCGCGATGATTTGCAGCTCATCGTGCTGGGATTGTTTCTCGTGGTGGTGGCGGGCGTGCTCTCGGTGTCACTGGCGTTTGCGTTGCAGATCGTGGTGTTCACCGGGTGCACGTTGATGTTTTTGCTGGTGATCACGTTGATCGACTCCGCCGAGACGGGGCAGGCGCAGGCCCCGTTCTCGGCCTCGACGCCGCCGAGCTGGATGCACATCGAGTGGGTGCGCTTGGCGCGACGTCTGCACGCGGCGACGGATTGGCGGGTGGCGTTGTTGGGTTCGGGCCTGTTCGGCGGAGTCGTGACGTTGTCGGCGCTGCTGTTCTTCGCGTTGCCGCGGTTTGAGCTGAGCAACTCGTTCTTTTTGGACAACCTCATCACGAAGCAGTCGCGGACCGGCTTCAGTGAGAGTGTGGGATTTGGCGACGTGACGGATATCCGGCAGGACACCAGCGTGGCGTTGCGCGTGGACGTGTCGGACCCGCGCCAGATTCCGGCGGACCCTTACTGGCGGATGTTGGTGCTCGACGGCTACCAAGACGGCGTGTTCAGCGTGACGCCCGAACTCAAGGCGCAGATGGCCACGGAGCGGAGAAAACAGGCGCGGGTGGAGGGCAGCCTGCGCCCGCGCCCGGGCTCGGCGGTGTGGGTGTTTTACCTGGAGGGTGGCACGAGCCGGTATCTGCCGACGCTCGGGAGTTTCAACAACGTGCAATTCGGCGATGGCGTGCAGGCCTACGGGATCAACGACGAGCTGCGTTTGCTGCGCTTGGAAAACGTCCCGGCAAAAATGTTTGCCTACCGCGTCGAAGGGATGAGGAACGAAGCCGAGCTTGGGCGCATCGAAGTCGTGCAACGGCGAGCGGCGCCGCCGTCGAGGGCCATGAGCGAGACGGGCGAGCAGATGGAAGGGCCCGCGCTGATGCCGACGTTTTTGAAGCTTGAATTGGCGCCGGAAGAACAAGCCCGGGTGCAAGCGTGGGCCGAGGCGTTGCAAGCGCCGGCGGGCGATGCCCGGGCTTTCGCGCGCCTGGCGAGTTCCTGGCTTGCGCAACAGCACGCGTATTCGTTGAAGATGGATCTGGGCAGGGAACCGGGTGATCCCCTGGTGAGATGGATGGCCTCGTCGCAGCCGGGCCATTGTGAGTTGTTCGCGGGCGCGTTTACTGTGCTGGGACGGTCGGCGGGCTACCCGACGCGCATGGTCACGGGGTTCCGCGGCGGCACCTGGAATCCCGGCAGTCAAAACCTCACGATTCGGAATTCCGATGCTCACGCGTGGTGCGAGATTTACGACGCCAAGGCGCACGTGTGGGTGCGGGTTGATCCGACGCCCGGAGCGACCCTGACGAACGAGGCCCAAGCGCAGGAGAGCACGGAGGCGAGGCTTGAGCGGATCAGCGACCGGAGTTGGTCGGCGAAACTGGATGGTCTGCGGATGATCTGGTATCGCCGCATCGTCGACTTCGACCACAACCTGCAGGCGGAGCTGGCGCGCGATGCCAAGAAGGCGATTCAGAGCCGCGCGAAGACGATCAAGGACCTGGTCAACCGCAGGCTGGAGGCGATCGGCGCGTGGTTGCGGGAGCCGTGGGACGTCGCGCGATTGGCGGCGTGGGCATTGATCATCGTGGCCTCGTTTGGCGTGGTGCTGGGCTGGCGCGCGTATGGACGCGGCTTCTGGATGCGTTGGCGCAGTGGGTGGACGCGGCACGGGGTGGACCCGGTGCGACGCGAGGCGGGCCGCTGGTTGGGCCGGATCGCGGAACGCGAAGCGGTTGTCGGGCGGGCGGCGCTGGCACCCGTGCGGGCGGAGTTGGAGCGGTTGCGCTTCGGACCGCGCCCGAGCTGGCCGAACCCGCAAGGGGCGTTTACGCGGGCCAAACGCGCGTGCCGAGCGGCGAGGCGGTAGGGTCGGGGCTCGCGAGGTTCTAGCATCGCGAGCAAGCTCGCTTCCCACGTCAGACGGGACGACACCGCCACGTCGGACGGGACTACTTCGCAACGGTGGCCGAGGGGAGCAGGGAGGCGGGCGGGTTCTTTTGTTTCTCGTCCCACTTCTTCAAGATGGCGCGGGCAACGGGGACAGCATAGCGGCCACCGGCGGTCTCCTCGCCCGGGGTGTCGCCTTCGACGACCACGGCGATGGCGATTTTGGGGTTATCCACCGGGGCGAAACAGATGAACCAGGCAAAATTGATCGTGCCTTTGGGGGTTTGTTTCTGGGCGGTGCCGGTCTTCCCGGCGATGCGCAGGCCGGGGATCTTCATGAACGGGGACTGTAGCACTTTGGCCGTGCCCGTGACGGTGCAAGCTTCCATACCGGCAATCAGGGCGGCGTAGTGGGCGGAGGTAAGCCCGCTGCGGGGCGTGTGCTGCGCGAGGCGGTTGGGCTCGTGGAGGAGCGTCGGCGTGGTGATGAGCTCATCGCGCGCGACGGAGGCGGTGAAGGTGGCCATTTGCAGCGGGGTGACGAGGAGGTCGCCTTGGCCGATGGACAAGTTGGCCGTGTTGCCGGGAAACCAGCGGGTGTCACGGCGCGCTT
Organism: Rariglobus sp.; assembly: GCA_031412735.1. GTDB lineage: Bacteria > Verrucomicrobiota > Verrucomicrobiia > Opitutales > Opitutaceae > Rariglobus. The sequence continues at coordinate 10,030 of JANODO010000038.1, forward strand.
TCATCCACGCCGGATCGGGAACGAGCGTGCCGCGTGTCTCCGGAATCTCGATACCGGTGGGCCGCCCGAAACCATGGCGGCGCGCCTCACCGGCAAGGGCCTCCACGCCCATGTCGAGGCCGTGCTTGTAGAAGAAAACGTTGCAACTCTTCTCGATGGCCGTCGCCAGGTTGACCTCTCCATGGGCGTGACCGTCGTGGCAGGGGAACTTGCGTCCGCCGACCTGGTAAAAGCCGGGGCAATTGAGAAGGACGCCCGGGTCGATCGTCTGGGCGCGCAGGCCGGCGATGGCGGTGAGGATTTTAAAGGCGGATCCTGGCGGGTAGAGGCCGTGGGTGGCGCGGTTGAGCCAGGCGCCGCGTTCGGTGATGTCGCGGGCGGCGTCGTGGCCGAGTCGCGGGATAAAGCTCGTGAGATCGTAGTCGTGTTTGCTGGCGAGCACGAGGACCTCGCCGGTGCGCACGTCGATCGCCACGGCCGAGGCGGCGAGGTCGGTGTCGATCATGCTTTTCTCGGCTTCCCGTTGCAGGTCGGCGTCGAGGGATGTGCGCAGATTACGACCATGCACGGGCTGGCGTTTCGACAGCGGCGGGTTGATGCGATAACCCGAGGGATCGACCCGGTAAATCGCACCGCCGGTTTCACCCTGGAGCAACGGATCAAAACGGGCTTCGAGACCCTCCCGGCCGAGGGTGCCTTTCATTTTGAAGGTCGTGAGCTCGGCGCCCGGGAAATCTTCGGAGGCCTCGATCGCATCGTTGGCCGTGACGTAGCCAAGCGTGTGGGCGGCGATGGAACCTGCCGGATAGTCGCGGATGCTCGACGAGTAGACCTGAACGGGCGACGTGACCGGGAGTTGTTCAATGAGCTTGGCGTATTCGTGGGTCTCCAAGTCATCCACCAAAAGGTAGGGCAGGAGGAGTTGCTGGCGGAAGTGTTTGTTCAGGTCCTCCGAGTCCAGTTTTTCCTGGCGGCCAAGCACGCGGTTGACCTGGCCCAAGTAACGCTCGACGACGGTGAACCGGGCGATGCGCTCCATCTGGGAGGAGGAGGGAAGATCTTTGTCACCGGTTTCCCGATACGCCTTGCGGATGCGGATGTATTCGGTGCGAAACTCCTTGCGCAGCTCGCCCAGATACAACGTCACGGCAAAGCGCGGGCGGTTGGCCACGAGAGGGCGTCCGTCGCGGTCGTAGATGTTCCCCCGCGGGCCGGGGACGAGGATGCGCCGCTGGTTCTGCTTGCGCTCGCTCTCGTGAAACGTGTCGGAGCGCAGGAGCTGTTGGTAGGCGAGGCCACCCCCGAGGATCAGCAACAACGCCGCGATGAAGAGATAAAAGACGATGACGCGCGGATTGTAGCCCTTGTGGGTCTCGACCAGGCTGCCGCGTTCAGAACCAAGGTCGGGCATGGCTCAGAGTGCGCGGCGCGAAATATCGCGCAGGTTGGTCCCGGTGGTTTCGAGCAGGCGCGTTTGCACGGCAAAAAACCACGGCGCGATCAACGCGATCACGATTTGCGAGACGAGCAGGTCGGCGAAAATGCGCAGCCAAGCCTGATCGGCTTTCAGGGACGGATCCACGCGGAGGAAACTCATCGCGAGGAAAAGCCCGAGGTTGGCGAGCAAGGCGGCCATGACGCCGACAATCGTGGCGTCGCGCGGCGCGCGGGCGCGCACCGTGTAAATGACGGCATGGGCGGCCAGGAAGAGAAACGCCTGCGTGCCGAACGCGACCGGCTCGCCCGCATCGAGGAGCAGACCGGCGACGAACGACGCGACGGCTCCCGTGCCATAGCTCAACCGGAGAGCGGCGAAGGCCACAAACAAACCGCCGCACCACACGTGCACCAACCAGATCGCGAGGTAGTGGTTGAGCTGGCCCAGCAGCAACGCGAGCAGTAGAGAGGCGGCGGTGAGAGTGAGCACCCGGCGTTTCATGTGATCAGCGGGAAGGCGGCTGGGTTTCCGGCACGAGCACGGTCACCTCGTTGAGAGCAGATAGGGCGTGGTCGAGGCGGACATCGCCGGACTTGAAAAGGCCGTCGGAGCTGGCTTCCACGCGGGTGATGTAGCCGATGGTGAGGTTGGGCGGAAACACGCCGCCGAGGCCGGACGTGACCAGCCGCTGCGGAGCGGACGGCGTCGCAAAGACATCCAACGGCACGTATTCAACGGCACCCACTGCGGGGCCGAAGGTGGGATTGATGCCACCCTGATAACTGATCGGGCGCGTGTCGCCCTCGACCGTGCCGGCGATCCGCACACCGGGACTGCTGACCAGTTCCACGACCGACGTGTAGGCGAAGACTTCGCGCACGCGGCCAACCACACCGCCGGCGTAGATGACGGGCGCGCCCACCGAGATGCCGTAGTTGCGGCCCTTGCGGATCACCAGCTGTTGCCACCACGACGAGAACTCGCGCAACACGACCCGGGCGGGCTCGGCGCGGTGACCGGGCGGAGCCGGTAGCTTCAGGATCCGTTCAAGCCGTTCCAACTCGGCGCGCAACGCGGCGTCTTGCTGAAGTCGGGACTCGTAGGCGGCGTTGAGGCGGGCGACGTCGCGACCGGCCTCGATCAGCTCGTTTTTTGAGCGGGTTTTCAGGGACCAGAAGTCCTGGAGATCACGCAGGTAGGACGCCGTGGTCGCGACGGGCGCCTGCAGCTCGAAGAAACCGGCGCGGGCAATGCGCTTGACCGCGGTCGGGATCAGCAACCACGCGAGCAAGGCGATGCCCAGGGTGAGAAACGGCCTAGCCTGGTCGAAACGCTGGGGAAGCACGGGATAGGTGAAGAGCGGCGTGAGCCGGTGGTGCGGGACCGGACCACTCGCTGGCGCTCGTGGCTACCGGGGCGTGCTCAGACGTTCTGCAACACCCAGTTGAGGTCGTTGAGGACGGCGCCGGTGCCGTTGGCGACGGCGGAGAGCGGGTCGTCGGCGATGGTGACCGGCAGGCCGGTCTTGTCGCTGAGAAGGCGGTCGATACCGCGAATGAGGGCACCGCCGCCGGCCATAACGAAACCACGGTCGACCAAGTCGGCGGAAAGCTCGGGCGGGCAGCGCTCCAGCGTGGAGCGGACGGCGTCGACGATGGCGGCGATGGGGTCGTTGAGCGCCTCGCGGATTTCCTGCGAAGTGATGTGGATCGTCTTGGGCAGGCCGGCCACGGAGTCGCGGCCCTTGACCTCCATGGTGAGTTCTTCGTCGAGCGGGTAGGCAGAGCCGATGCGGCACTTGATTTCCTCGGCGGTGCGTTCACCGATGAGGAGGTTGTAGGCGCGCTTCATGTAGTTGACGATGGCGCTGTCGAGTTCGTCGCCGGCCACGCGTATCGATTTCGAGAATACGATGCCTGAGAGGGAAATGATGGCGATCTCGGTGGTGCCGCCGCCGATATCCACGATCATGTTGGCGGCCGGTTCGTCGATCGGCAGGCCTACGCCGATGGCGGCGGCCATCGGTTCGGGAATGGTGATGACGTCGCGGGCACCGGCGTGGGTGGCGGAGTCTTTGACCGCGCGTTTCTCGACCTCGGTAATGCCCGAGGGAATGGCGATGACGACCCGGGGCGCGACGCGCAGGGAGTTGTTGTGCACCTTGCGGATGAAGTAGCGCAGCATCTCCTCGGTGACGTCGAAATCGGCGATGACGCCGTCCTTCATCGGGCGGATGGCGGTGATGTTGCCAGGGGTGCGGCCAAGCATCTTTTTGGCCTCTTCGCCGACGGCGCGAACTTTGCGGGTAACCGTGTCGAGCGCGACGACGCTGGGCTCACGCAGGACGATGCCCTTGTCTTTTACGTAAACGAGTGTGTTGGCGGTGCCTAGGTCGATGCCGATATCGTTGGAGAAGTAGCCGAAAAGATTGGAAGCCATGTGCGTTGGGATGCGTTGCGACGACGCCTGCGCCGCTGAGACTACAAACGGGCGAAGCTTGAGAGTGTCAAAGGGGAAAAGGGCCCGTGCGACCGGGCGTTTTCCGGGGGTGCGACGAGGCCGCCTTTCCAGCCCGTTTGATGAGTGTTTTAAAGAGCTCACATGCACTCCGTTGGAAGGCGGGTCGGCTCGCGGCCAGGGGATGGCCGGGCGCCTTGCGTCGGGATCGGTGCGTGGACCGATGGGGACGCGGGATTTTCTGTAGCGTCGGGCGTGGTTTTTCGGGGGGCCGTGCGCTTGACCGGCGGCGAAGTGTAAGCGTGTTAAGGGACTTATGCCGGGTATTGATTTCATTCAAGACCTCACGTTGATCCTGGCGGCGGCCGCATTGGCCGGCTGGGCGTGTCGGCGGGCCGGACTTCCCGTGGTGGCGGGGTATTTGATCGCGGGCTGTGTGTTGGGTTCGGGCACGCCTTTGCTGCCGGTTGAGCACGAGGATAATGTCAAGGCGGCGGCGAAACTGGGGCTGGTATTCCTCATGTTTTCGGTCGGGTTGCAGCTGAGCGTGGTCAAGCTGCGCAGGCTGGGGATCTCCGTGGTGATTGCGGTGTGCGTGGCGGCGCTCCTAATCGGGCATTTCATCCGCATGGGCGGCCTGTTGGCCGGGTTGGATGGCATGCAGACCCTGTTCCTCGCGGCGATTGTGATGGTTTCTTCGTCCACGATCATCGGGCGGCGTCTGCGGGAATCGGGGGCGTCTCACGAGCGGGTCGGGCAATTGACGATGGGAGTGACCATGATCGAGGGGGTGATTGCGGTTATCATGTTGGCGGTGCTGAGCTCGTTGGTGCAGTTGGAGGCCGGCCACCCGATGGCGAGGGGCATCGGGCAGACGTTGGGGGAGTTTGGCGGGTTTGTGGTGCTGGCGGGTATGGGCGGGCTGCTGTTGGTGCCGTGGGTGCTGCGGAAAATGAGCATCACCTCGGACGGAGAGTTGCAGGCGATCGGCACGGCGGCGTTGTTGTTCGGACTGGCGCTGGTGGCGCGGCATGCGGGGTATTCGTTGGCAATAGGCGCCTATCTGCTGGGCGTGATCATGGCGGAAACACCGCATCGCCATCAGATCGAGCGGATCTTCGAGGGGGTGAAAGATATTTTTGGCGCGGTCTTTTTTGTGGCGGTAGGCATGCAGGTGGAGTTCCCGCGAGGGATTGCCGAGTGGGGCCTAATCGTGGTGGTGGCGGTGTTGACGATCGTAATGCGAGCGGCGGCCATCAGCACGGGGCTCACGTTGACGGGCACACCGGCGCGGGATGCGTTGCGAGTGGGCTTGGGTGCGACGCCTATTGGAGAGTTTTCCTATGTGATCGCGTTGCTTGGATTGGGAGCGGGGATGGTGACCTCGGAGGTCTTTGCGTTGGTGGTGGGGGTTTCCTTGCTAATCGCGCTGGCTGCGCCCCGGCTCACGGCTCGCTCGGAGGCGCTCAGCAACTGGGCCTTTAGGCGGCAGCCGCGCTGGCTGTCGGCATGGCTGGAATACCATCGAGGTTGGATCGACCGCATTCACGCGAAAAGCCGCCGTATTCGTTTGTGGCAGGTCAGCAAAAAGCGGTTTGTTCAGGTCGGCATCGAATTGCTGCTGGTTGCCGGCGTCGTGATGTTCTCGGAGCAGCTACTGGCGATGGTTGCGTATCGGTTGAAGCCCTACAGTCCGCTCAATAGCGGGGTGGCGATCTCGTTTTGGGTTGTTCTCATTGTTGTTGTGATGGTCCCGCTGGTGGCGGTCTGGCGTAACCTGTCGGCGCTGTCTTTGCTCTACGCTCAGGTGTCCATGCATGGGCACCCGCGCGCCGCGCGATTGGCCCCGGTGGTGGAGACGATTTTCAAGATCATAGCGGGAGCGGGTTTGCTCGTGTGGCTCGGGGTGTTTTTGCCGGCGGGGGACGAGATGGCCCGCTGGGTTGTGCCCGGCACGGTCGTGGTGGCGGGGGGAGCAGCGTTTTTGCTGCAACGCAAACTGATCTACTGGCACAGCGAAATGGAGGCGGAAGTCCAGGAGCGGTTGGCTGGCGATCCGCGGGCAGTCGGAACGCTCTCGCCTTGGCTGAACGCCGGCAGAGATTGGAACTTGCGCGTGAGCGAGTGTGTTCTGCCCGATCTGGCCGAGTGTCAGGGGCAGACGATCGCGGGGCTGGATTTGCGCGCACGATTTGGAGTAAGCGTGATGGGGGTGGAGCGTCAGGGCTATATGATCTCTCTGCCTTCGGCGGATACGGTATTATACCCGCGAGATAAGATTTTGTTGATGGGGGGTGCCGAGCAAGTCAGCGCCTGTAAAGCCGCCTTGGTCGCAGTATCTGAAGGACCGCCCGTCTCCGATTTCGACGACGTGCGATTGGAATCGGTCAACGTGCCCAAGGGCAGTCGCGCGGTCGGGCTCACCTTGCGCGTTATAGCGCCGCAGCAGAGTTATCGGGTTCAAATCACGGGCCTGAATCGCGACCGAGTGCGCATCCTCAGTCCGGGCGGAGAGGAGCGGGTGCTCGAAGGCGATGAATTGCTCATGCTTGGAACCCCAGACCATATC
>JANODO010000039.1:0-6468 GCA_031412735.1 Rariglobus sp.
CCGGCGGGCCGCCGAGCTCGGGGCGCAGGAGCCCGGCGAGCGCCAGGGATTGATCGCGCAGCACCTCCGCATCGAAGCGGTGCCGGGACGCGCGCGCCAGCAGGCGGTTCTCCGGATCGAGTTCGAGCAGCGCCGGACTCACGGCCGAATCCTGCCGGTAGGTGCGCGACGTCACGAGGAGCCGGACAAATTTCTTCACGTCCCACCCCGTCCGCACAAATTCCGAGGCGAGCCAGTCGAGCAGCTCGGGATGCGTCGGCGGCTCGCCCTGCGAGCCGAAGTCGGCCGGCGTGCGCACAAGCCCTGCGCCGAAGAGCTGGCCCCAGAGACGATTCACCGTCACGCGCGCCGGGAGAGGATTCGCCGGGTCAACAAGCCAGCGAGCGAAGTCGAGCCGGGTGAGCCGCTCCCCGGTCTTCTTGCTCGGCGGAAGAAACGCGGGTGTCGCCGCCTCGACGCGATCGCCGGGCTTGTCGTATTGGCCGCGGATCATGATGTGCGCGGGCAGAGGCTCCTCACGCTCGCGCGCGATCAGCGTCGAGGGGAAGGTCAATTCGTAATGCGTCTGCTCGGAGAGCAGTTCGCGCACGGCGTGCGCCTCGGCCTCCACCACCGCCCGCAACGGCCCGTAGATGTAGTCGCGATGGTAGCGCTCGAGGCGTTTTTTTTCCTCGTCGTTCTGCTGCGTGGGCGAGAGGCCGATGAGAAACTTGATGTCGTGCCGAATCGGCATGCCCTCGACGAACCGGGCCGTGCCCCGCAGCCCGCTGGCCCACGCGGCGCTCGAGAGGAGCGGGTCCGCCGTGCCATCGGGCGAAGTCAGGCTCGCGCCCGCACGGTCCCACCACGCGGCGCCGTCGCTCTGCGTGATGCGGAGCGCGGTATAAGCCTTGCCCGTCTTCAGGCCGACGTCCTTCGCGGATATCTCAAGGCGCGTGAATTCGCCGGCCGCTGGCAGCGGTCCCGCCACGATGGCGTCCTTCGCCGCTTCCGGCCCAAACGCCTCCGGGTCGCCCCAGATCACACGCTTGGTTTTCTCCTCGGTGACAAATTCAAGGCTCACCGCCCGGGGCGGCCGGGTCGCGTCCGGCTGGAAGTGCACAAATGGCTTGGCCTCGGTGCGCACGGTGAGGTTCACCTCGCCGGTCGTGAACGCGAACGCGCGCTGGGCCTCGCCCTCGATGCGCAGCGCACGATGTCCACCGGCGAGCGGAACGCCTGTTCCCTCACGCCATTCACCCACCCGCGCCGTGCGGGGAAAATCCCGAGGCGAAACCAAATCTGAATCCTCCGCCCAGACGACCTCGTAGGTCGTGGGAGTCTTTGCCGGTTTCTTGATCGCGTGTTCTCCCGCGATGGCCCGCTCGACCGCCGCGGTGAGCGCGGACTCCAGGGGCTTCACGGCGACGGCGAGTTCGTCAATGCGGCGCTGCACCTCCGGCGAATCCGCCAGCGTGGCGATCGGGCCGGGCAGGCGCACATTGCCGTCCCACGCGCGATCGGCGAGGCCCTTGAAGATGGCGCCCAGCGAGTAGTATTCGCGCTGAGAGAGCGGGTCGAACTTGTGGTCGTGGCACGAGGCGCAGTTGGCGGTGAGACCGAGCCAGACGGCGGTTGTGGTGTCGACGCGGTCCGCGGTGTTGCGCATCTCGGCCTCGGCCTCGATCGCGCCGCCTTCGGACGTGGAGAGATGGTTGCGGTTGTAGCCCGTGGCCACGAGTTGGTCCGTAGTCGGGTTGGGCAGCATGTCGCCCGCGAGTTGCTCGACGGTGAACTGGTCGAAGGGAAGATTGCGATTGAAGGCGGAGACCACCCAGTCGCGGTAGGGCCAGATCATGCGGATGTTGTCGAGGTGGAGGCCGTGCGTGTCCGCGTAGCGCACCGCGTCGAGCCAGTGGCGCCCGAAGTGCTCGCCATAGCGGGGCGAACCCAGCAACCGATCGACCACGCGTTCATAGGCATCGGGCGCACGATCCGCGGCAAACGCCTCGATTGCCTGCGGCGTCGGAGGCAATCCCGTGAGATCGAACGTGACTCGGCGCAGCAGAATCTCACGCCCGGCCTCGGGAGCAAAGGCGAGCCGGCGCCGGGCCAACGTTGCGCCGACAAAACGATCGACCGGGTGCGTTGCGGCACCGGCGGCGGCGGCGGGGACAGCGGGACGCGCGACGGGCTCATAGGCCCAGTGGTTCTGGTAGGTGGCGCCTTGCTCAATCCACCGCTTGATGAGCGCACGCTGGGCGGCGGTGAGCGGGGGTTTCTGAGACTCAGGAGGCGGCATCACCTCATCTTCGTGCTTGCTGATGATGCGCTGCCACATCTCGGATTTCCCGAGGTCGCTCGGGAAGATGGCGCGGGTGCCATCGCGCTCCACAGTCGCACCGGCCGCGGTATCAAGCCTGAGTTTGGCTTTGCGGTGCTCGGCGTCGATGCCGTGGCAACCGAAGCAGTTGTTCGCGAGGATGGGCCTGATGTGCTGGTTGAACGTGATCGTTTCCTCGGCGGCGAAAGCCATCGAAAGCACAATTGGGAAACCAAACAAAAAGCGAAGGCGCATAGGCGGGGCTGGGTCAACGGCAACCCCTAACCATTGCCCTTCGCTTGTCTCAGGTCAATGCGCCGGAATACGACGCATTCGATGAGCCCGGCCGGGGCAGAACTACGGCACGTCGTAAACCTCGATGAGCGCGACGCCCGTGCTGTTGCTCACACCCGAGATCTGAGCCGTGTAGGCGCCCGGAGCGAGCGTGGCGATGAGTGCCGCGTCGCGACTGACCGCATCCGAAAGAGGAAACGCGCCGACCGAGGTAAAGGTGGCGGCCATCGCTCCACTCCCGCCCCAGTTATCATTTTCATTCACGAGCGAGCTACCTTGGAAGAGCTGCAGCCGCGGATCGGCGAGCACGTCAGCGACGCCAAACGCCGCGAGCGTAGGCCCGACAGCGCGAATCATGACGCGTTTCGGCGTGGTGCCGGTGATGACAAAGCCAAGAGTGGGCGCGTCCGGACCCGCGCCAACATGCGCTCGGACAGAAAGGTTGATAAGATTGCCGTTGGCCGCCGTCCCAGCGTCATAAATTTCCACAAGCGCAACACCGGCGGAGGCATCCTTGCCGTTCACCTGCACCGTGTAGGCGCCGGAATTAAGCGTGGTCAGCAGAGCCGCGTCCGCGCTCTGGCCAGGGAGGCTGAAGGCGCCGAGACGGGCACCGGTGTCTTCGATCTGCGTGACATTGCCGTTCGTGCCCCAGTCGTCGTTGCTCGCCGCGACCACGCTGCCGGTGTAGAGCGACATGGTCGGGTTGGCCAGGGCGTCCGCCACTCCAAAAAGACCAAGAGTGGGACCGACACCACGCAGGAGGAGCGGCTTCGACGAACTTCCCCCTGTCACGAATCCGACGATAAGCGCGCCGCCGGCGCCACCCGCCGCCGAGCGCACGGAGACATTCACGATGCGGGATTGGATAACCGCCGGTGATGTCGGCTGCGACGGACCGGAACCATCGCCGCCACCTTCAGACCCGCCCACTCCGGTCGAGGCATTCACCGTGAGTCGCGCACCTGTGGAGACCGCATAGCCCATGCTGTTGGACGCCTCAGCCGAATAGACGCCGTCATCCGAAGAGGTCACTCCCTTGAGCACGAGCGTCGAACCCGTGGCGCCAAGCAGAGCGACACCGTTGCGCTTCCATTGATAAAACGGCGCCGGCGCGCCCGAAGCCTCGACGGCGAAGGTGACATTGGACTTCGCAGCCACGGTTTGGCTTTCAGGCTGGCTGGTAATGACGGGCGGAGCGGCCAGTTGAAGCGGAGCGATGTTGCTGGTCACGCTGCCAAGGGAGTTGGTCGCCACCACAGTGTAGGCCGCCACGTCGCTGGCGCTGACGAGCGGGACTTGGAAAACTGAAGCGGTGGCGCCAGCGATGGCGGCGCCGTTCTTGCGCCACTCGTAGCTGGCGCCAGGAATCGCCGCGACCGTCACGCTGAAAACCGCCTTGGAGCCCGGCGTCACTGCTTGGGCCGCGGGCTGCCTGACGACCGCAGGCTTGGAATGGACCACCAATGTAGCGTTGCTGCTCGACACTGAGCCCGCCGAATTCGCCACGACCACGGAGTAGACCGCCGCATCGGCTGCAGTCACGGAGGCAAGCGACAGCGAGGCGCTCGTCGCCCCGATGATGCTGACGTTGTTTTTCCGCCATTGATAGGCGGGTGCGGGGCTGCCGCTCGCGACTACGCTGAGCGTGGCGGAGGTTCCTGCGACAATGGTTTGAAGTGCGTTCGGCTGCAGGGCGATCGACGGCGCGATAACCGTCCCCCCCGGCCCGGTCGGATAGCCAGGCGGCGGCGGCGGAGGTGGGGTGGGATTCGGATTCGCAGGAGGCAGAGCGGTAACCGTCAAAACACCCACGCCGCTCGTCACGGAGCCGGCAATGTTCGATGCGATCACGGAATAGCTGCCACTATCAATCTCGGCCACGCCGACCAAGTTTAAGGATGCATCCGTCGCACCAGCGATGGCGACGCCGTTTTTCTGCCATTGATAGTTGGGGGCAGGGGTGCCGGTCGCCGAAACCGCAAAGGCCACCGTGGAACCGACAACAACGGACTGAGCAGCGACAGGATTCTGCACAAAAACGGGCGCGATATTCGCGGGTGGTGGCGCCGAAGGCGTGGGCTCGCTCACGGTCAACGAAACCGCCGAGCTCGTGACACTGCCAGCGACATTCAAGACAACGACCGTGTAGCTGCCGCTGTCGTTCAACGTCAATGAGGTGAGCACCAGCGTGGCGCCGACTGCGCCCGACAGATTGGTCCCGTTCTTCTGCCATTGGTAACTCGGAGCAGGAGCCCCGGTGGCGACTACACCGAAACTCACCGAGCCGCCGGTTAGCGCCGTTTGGGGCGACAACGGCTGCGTCACAATGACAGGCGCGACATTCGAAGGCCCGGAAACGACCGTGAGAACCTCGTCAGCACTCGTCGCCGAGCCCTCGCTGTTGGTCGCAACCACCGAGTATGCCCCGGCATCGCTCAAGGACACGTTTGAAACAACAAGCGTCCCCGCCGTAGCACCAGAGATCGCCACGCCATCTTTCCGCCATTGCAGAGTGGGCGCCGGATAGCCATCGACGGTCACAAAGAATGTGACGGTCTGGCCGACCGTTGCGGTGGTCGCGCCGTGCGCGAGAGCTGTCCCGAGAACGAGCCACACGACCATCGTCGCAAGAACGCGAAGCAGGCCTGACTTTGCGCGCTGGTGGACAAAGCGAAAACACTCGGCGGGAAAATTCATTGGCTCCCAATCGCGCGCCTTGAGGGGACGGGAAAGTTAGAAGGCTACTCACCGCATGCCTCGTAGAGACCGCAATTGCATAAATCGCTGATGACCAAAGCCTGAGCATATTAGTATTTTACCCCATTTTTTTTCGCCCAGGATTTTACGCGGAATTCGCAAATTCCAACCGCCACGGGAGGGATTGAAAGCGCAGGTGCAAATAATCAACAGGTTGCTTGAGACCGGACAGACTCTTAACCGTCGAGTCATCTGTCGCGGGGCTATTCTCCCCCACCCCTCATCGACAGGCTTACCCTTCGCGCCTGCCTGATCACGTTTACCCTTGTCATCGCCTTTCAACCCGCGAGCGCGATCACCATATCGCAGTTCGGCGTTACGTATTCAGAGACCTTCGACACCCTTGCGAGTTTGGGCACAACGAACAGCGTGCTGCCGGCCGGTTGGAACTTTGTTGAAGCGGGCTCTTCACCAAACACCACCTACTCTGCGGGAACCGCTCCAGCAACACAGGCAACACCTACAGCTTTGGCGCAACCAACTCTACCGAGCGTGCGTTTGGCGCCCTTCAGTCAGGCAGCGTCACCACCACCCTCGGCGCGATGTTCACCAACGGCACCGGCAGCACCTTGACGCAGCTCACCATTTCATTCACGGGCGAGCAATAGCGGTTAGGCACGCTCGCCCGCGAAGATCGTCGCGATTTTGCCTTCAGCACGAACGCCACTTTCCTTGCGGACGTAGTATGGACCACAAACACGAATTTGATTTTCGTGGCACCAATAACGTCCGGAATTGCAGGGGCGCTCGACGGCAATGCTTCCGCCAACAGCACCAACATTTCCTACACCCTCACCGCCCTGAACATCGCCTCAGGATCAAATTTCTGGATCCGTTGGAGCGACTTCGACGCAACGAGTTTTGACGACGGCCTCGCGATTGATGATTTCTCCATCGTCGCTCCTCCGATAAGCACACGAGGCCCTATTCACGGCTTGTGCCCGGTCGCATGAAGTCTCTCCTTGCAGCTGACAACGCCGCAGGACGGCGTCGGGCACTCCATGCAATTCCACTATCTGCCGACGCCTGAAGCCGCCAACACGCTCCCAACCGAGGAACTCCGCAGCCGATTTCTCGTGAGCGGGCTTTTCCAACCCGGACAGATCACGGCG
>JANODO010000040.1:0-17161 GCA_031412735.1 Rariglobus sp.
TGGCCGGCGTAGTCTTGGCCGGAGTGGTGGAGACGATGGCCGGTGTAGACTTGGCCGGAGTGGTGGAGACGGTGGCCGGCGTGGACTTGGCCGGCGTGGTGGAGACGATGGCTGGTGTAGTCTTGGCCGGAGTGGTGGAGACGGTGGCCGGCGTGGAGGAGCCGGTGCTCGTGGTGGTCGAGGCCAGAGTGTCGGTGGAGATATCGTCCGAAGATCCAGAGTCTCGCGGGTATGACGTGATGGTCTCCTCTGTTTTAGCTGGAGTTGTGATCAATGCGAATGGGTTACCGGACTTGCTCATGAGCTGTCCCTTGAGGCCGGCTCGCGTGTATGCGCTGCGTTTGCCCGTGCCGCTACCGGTTGGGGCGTTGCCGGTGTTTTCGGCGTCGAAGTTAAAGTTTAACTGTCCATCCACCAGTTTGAAAGGTTCGGCCGATGAGGCCGCGAGCCGTGCAATGATCTGGGTTGGTTCAGCATCCGATGCGTGTCGATACCAGGCCAGTTGGTTTTCGCCGTTTTCTTTGATGACCTGATACGCGCTATCACGGAAAATGGAAACGCTTTGACCGGCTAGAATGTCGGTTGTGGTGGCCGTTGCGGTTTGGAAGCTGCTGGCAAATGTCAGCGTGACGACGCTGTTTTGGCTGGCAGACTTCGCAGTTCGGGTATCTTCCACTGCGGTGACGATCAAGCCATCCTCTCCATTTAAACCCGAAACGAAGACGAGGTCGCCGACCTTCGGGTAACAGGTTCCGTCGACGGCAACTTTGAGCGTGTTGGATGAAGCGGCGGTGGCGAGAGCCTGTCCCGGGAGGCCCAGCATTGTTCTGTAGGTGAAGCGTGCGGCACCGGTGCCTTCGCTGTTCATATTTGATAGCACGGGTTCGCGGGTGCTGAGGGCGATCTGCGCGGACATGTGTTCGGCCGATAAGCGCAGGCCATCCGTCACTTTGGTGGTTGCGATGCTCTTCGCGCTCAGAGTCAGCCCCGATACGAAGGCAGGCATTGCCATGCCGATCACGACCAGGCACAGCGTCGTCGCCACCAAGACCTCGACCAGTGTGAATCCTTGGGTGTTCGTGGCCCTCTGGCCGCGAGGGGTCGGTCGGCGGAAATGGGCGGCGTTCATAAATTAGGGATTAAGCGGACGAGCACGACCTCGTCTTCGAGCAAGCGATTGCCGGCGGTGACGCGGAGGTTGAAGCGAGCTTGCACGAGATAGCCTGCGGCAGACTCGATTGCCGAGGCGGTTGGGTTTCCCGAGCTGTCGAGGTTGACCACTTCACGGGTGATGCGCGCGACGACAGGGACTCCTGCGGTTTCCCCCAATGTCACGGATAGAAACCGCGAATTTCCGGCCACTCCATTAAACACAAGACCCGTTCCGGTGGGTCCGGTCTCGGTGGTCGGGGTGAACTGCGTCTTGAGTGTCTTGGTGACGGCGTCCTCCGCTTGGGTTCGCATGAACTGGTCGGCAATCGTGCGCATTACGCTCCGTCCTTCGTCGATCAAGCGCGTGCGCAGGGCGGTCTCGTAGGACTGGAACAGCAACGAGATAATCCCGGCCATCGCGACAGTAAACAGGCTCAGGCTGACGAGCACTTCGATCAGCGTCAGCGCCCTGCGATGGGGCGCGGTAGTCCGGCGGCCCCTGTGGTTTTGATGAGCGTAAAACATCTAAAATTTTTTTTAATATTTAACCATTCAGCGTTTTCCTTTGTAGCTCGGTCCGTTCCTTGGCTACGGTTTTCGTGCGTTTTTGGATTTATTTACATGCGAGTAACACCCGTAAATTCGGAGACGGTCTTTTACACTCACGTGGTGTTCAATCGCTCCCTCCCCCACCGGCGGGGGGTGATTCATTGGTGCCGTTTGCCCAGCTAAGATCCGGTTTCGACAAACACTCTTTAATGCGCATCGCGGTTATTTCCGACACCCACGGTTCCTATCCCGCCGGCCTGCCCGAGCGCCTGCGCGGGGCCGACGAAATCTGGCACCTTGGCGACGTCGGCGAGCCGGAGACGCTCGTTGAATTTGAACAACTCGGAGTGCCGGTGCGGATCGTGCGCGGCAATTGCGACCACGGGCAGGCCTGGCCGGTCACGCTCGATCTGGAGCGCGAGGGTGTGGTGTTTCACTTGGTGCATATCCCGCCGAAGCACGTGCCGGCGGGAACACGGGTGGTGTTGCACGGGCATCTGCACGTGCCCCGCGATGACGTCGATGTGCGTGGTGTGCGCTGGCTGAGTCCAGGGTGCATTTCGGGTCCTAGGGGCAAAGGGTGCAGCTTTGCATGGCTGGAGGCGGAAGCGGGAAGATTTCTATGGAAGCTGGTAAAGCTGTAGGTCGTGGCGGGAAGCGACAGCGACCCGGGTTCGGAACGGGGCGAGGGTGCTCCCCGCTACACTCGCCACAAACAACGGACTGGCTCCCGGTGGGCGGATGCTTTTACTCGCGGCTCTTAACGTGAGCCAGATCAAGCATCCCAGTTTCTTCGATTTTTTTGGCGGCTCCGGTGTGCAGGCCGGCGTCGAGGCACCGCCGGAAAAACCGGACGTTGTTTTTGAACGCAGCGCCAAAGCCACCCGCTACCGGCTCACGCTGAGAAAAGACGGCACCGCTGTAGCGATAATCCCACTACGGGGCAGCGAACGCGAGGCGCGCGTTTTCGTCGAGGAGCACCGCGAGTGGCTCGAGCGCGCGCGCGAACGCCAGAAGCACAAGCCGCGCGGCGTCACCGTGTGGACGCTCGGCGCCCATGTCTTGTGGCGCGGCGAGTTGTCCGAGATTCGCAAGGCCAGCGACGGCGAGCGTCCCCAAGTGTGCCTCGCGGCGGACGTCTTCCGCGTGCTCAAACTCGAAGGCGACCTGAGGCCCACGATTGAAGCGCATTTTCTGCGCCTAGCCAAGGCGGAGCTGCCGGCGCGCACGTGGGAACTGGCGGCGATCACGGGCATGGCGGTGAGCACGGTGTCGGTGCGCAACCAGCGAACGCGCTGGGGTTCGTGCTCGGCGGACGGCGGCATCTCGCTCAACTGGCGGCTGATTCAGACGCCCGACTTCGTGCGCGATTACATCATTTATCACGAGCTGATGCATTTGAAGGAGATGAATCACTCGGATCGATTTTGGGCGCGCGTCGAGGAAGTGTGTCCCGCCTGGCGCGAGGCCGAGAAATGGCTCAAGCGCAACGGATCGTTGCTGGGGTTGTGACCCGATGGGGCTTGGGTTGAAGGGCGGTGTCACCGCGTCATCGCGTAGACGTAGATGTTGGTCAGCATGCGCAGGGCTTGGCTGGCGTCGCGTGTGTCGGGTTTGCCGAAGGTCCAGGCGCATTGCATGCCGCCGAGGCTGATCAGGGCGACCGGCGTGTTTTCCACGGTAACCACGTAGAGCCCGTGTTTGGCCCAGGCGGGATTATATTGTCCCCCGTGATAGGCATGGGGTGGCCTTTCGGACATCGGGAAAAAATTGCCGTAGATGGGGTGGTCTTCGGCGAGCCGACGGATTTCGCAGGTGGGCAGAATGGTTTTAAACGCGGCGAGGTGGGCTTCGTAAAAGGCATCCGGGTTGGGCGTGAGGTCGCGGTTGATGCAGGCGTCCACCACGAGGAAACCGCCGCGACGCAGATACTCCGCCAGGTTGGCGCGGTGGGCGGGGTGGGTGATTTTATCGATGCTGTTGGTGAAGAGCAGGGGATAAGCGCAGAGCTCGTCGAGGTGAGCGATGCGGGCTTCATACCACGTCGGGTCGATGTTGAGGCTAGTCTGCGTGCGGATGAACGTGGAGAGGACCGGGTCGCTCTCGGCATGACGGCGCCAAATTGCGTCGGGCGTGCTCAGGCGCGCCCAACCCACGCGACCGCCGCGCAGGGGTGCGGGGTCGGCGGACGAAGCTTCGGGGCCGGCGCGAAGCAGCGCCGCACCTGCGCCCAGGAGCAACGGAATCAGCAGGGCAAGATGCGTCCGGATGATCATGATTGAGTCATCACGTAGGCGTAAATGTTTACGACCATCTGCATGCAGCGTTCGGTGTGGCCGGGGGCCGTGCCCATGCGATCCCAGCCGCATTGGAGCCCGCTTAGGCTGATGAGACCGATCATGCGCCCGCCTGCAAACACGCCGTAGAGCGGATGGCGCGCCCACTTCGGATCATAGACCGAGTTCATGTAAGAGTGCGGAGGCGTTTCGTTGAGGGTGAAGTAGCAGCGGTAGATCTCGTGGCCGGGAGTAAGCGGGCGGACCTCGGCTCCGGGCACGAGGCGACGGAAGGCTGCGGTGTTGTTGGCGAGAAACGCATCGGGGTCGGGGTTGACGTCGCGGGTGTTGATGCATGCGTCCACCAACAGAAACCCGCCGCGGCGGAGATATTCGCTAAGATGGGCGACTTCAGAGGTCACGGTCACGGGCGAGACGTCGGTCGAGAACAACAGCGGATAACGCGTGAGCGCGGCCAGGTTGTCGGGAGCGACGGCATACCAGGTCGGGTCGAGGTTGAGGCTGGTCTGCGTGCGGATAAACGTGGAGAGGTTGCCATCGCTGCGACTGTGGCGCTGCCAATGAGGATCGCTGGTGGTGAGGCGCGCCCAGCCAACGATGCCGCCGCGCGCGGCGTCTTCGGGCACGCCGCTGTTGATGGTTTGGGCGCGGTTCATCGGCGCGGTGGCTAGCAGCACGATAAAGGCAAAGAGCGGGAGGTGCGACATGCGGGGCTGCGTTTCAGATTTTGGTTACAAGAGGCGCTGCCGACGGCGGAGAACGAGTTCCACGGCGTAAACCGACAACAACGCCGCGAAGATCCACGCTTGGTGCCAGAGCGGCTCGGTGGTTTCGCGGAGGAGCTGGGCGTCGGCTTCGGCGGAGACGGTTCGCCAGGCGGACGGCGCGGTGCCCGCGAGGACGGCGCCGCCGGTGCGTTCGGCGAGAGCGCGGAGCAGGCCCTCGTCGGGAGGAACGCCGGAGGTCTCGCCGCCCGGTGAGGTGGCGACCGTGATCCAGTGGCGCACGGGCAAGTCGGCACCGAGGCGGGCTTCGATCACCCAGGAGCCGTCGGCGGGGGGAGTCCACGTGAAGAGACGGGCCGGGCCGTCTTCACCGGCGGGGAGGAGGGATTGCGCGGTGTCGACGGCGGAGTCATCCCGGCGCGCCGACAGCGTCAGCAGGCCGGAGGCACCGACGAGGCGCAGGGTGAGTTCGCGGTTGTTTTCGGTGAGGAGCGGGGCGCGCTCGAAGCGCACGCCGCGCTGGCGCTCGCGGCCGAGCCAGGCGAAGAGGTTTTGCCAGAAAATCTCCACGCCGCGCTCGCGGCTGGGCTGGTCGAGTTTCCAGCGCCAAAGGGCGTCGCTGGTGAGGACGGCGGTTTGCCCGCGGCCGTAGCGCTGGAGGGCGAGCAAGATGGCGCGTTCATCGCCTTCGGGTGCCGGGTCGGCGGGGTGGCGGGCGAGGACCTCGGCGCCCGGTTTGGCGCGGCGGACGCGGGCATAGTTGGCGAAGCGCGGGGCGGCCTGGGTGAGCTCGGTGCCGAAGAGGACGGCGGCGCGAGGTTCCCACGCGAACGTGGAGAGCGGCGGCGTGCGGGTGGCGCGGGCGGCTTCGCTGTCGAAGCGAGCTTCGCTGTCGGTGTGGGCGCCGCCCACTTGGCGCATGTTTTGGCGGAAGGCGGCGACGGCGGGGTCTTCGCCTTGTGCGGTGTTGCCGGAGCCGAAGACGACGGGGAGCATTTTTTCTACTTCGGAACCGGCGAAGCTATGCGAAGCGGCGTCATCGGGCGCGAGGAAGAGCAGCACGCCGCCGCCCCGCACCCAGGTGGAGAGGGCGGTTTGTTGTGCGGACGAGAGCTGGGCGGCGGTGGCGTTGGCCAGCACGACCACGTCGAAGGCGTCGTAGCCGGCCGCCACGTCGGGCAAGCGAGGCAGGGCCCCGGCGGGTGTGGCGCGAGGACGGGCGGAGCCGACGGGGGCGAGGTTGAAAATCGGCATCAGCGTGAACGCCGGGTCGCGGCGCAGGATGTCGGCGAGGAACCGGTAACCCCAGTCGAGCGCGCCTTGATAATAGAGGATGCGCGTCGAGGTGGGCGCGGCGATGCGGACTTCGGCCCGGGCACGCGGGGCGTCGGGTGCGGAGCCGGCGACGAGTTCGATCGCAAGGGTGCCCGGCGCGTCGGCGGGGATGTCGGCGCTCCAAGCGAGCGCGCGGCGTCCGGCATCGAGGCGGACGACCTCGGGCTCGCGCCACGTGTCGCCAACTTTCAGGCGAAGCGGGAGATCGCGGGCGGCGGGTTGATAACTATCGAGCGTGACTTCGAGGCGGAACGAACTGCGCGGAGGGACTTGGGCCGGGACGGTGAGTTCGCGAAGAGTGAGAAATGCGCCGCCGGCGTAGCGGTTGCGACCGGGTAAAAGGTAGAACGGGGTGCCCGCGGCGAGGGCGGTGCGCGTGGTGGCGGCGAGCGCGTCGGCGGCGGTGGTCGCCGTGGTGTCGAGACCGTCGGTGAGGGCGACGATGCCGCCCCAGCCGCCGGGCGGGGCGTCGGCCAGGAGGCGGTCGAGGGAGGCGAAGAGGCGCGTCTGGGTCGCGGGAAGGTCGGCGTTGACGGAGGCGGCTGCGATGGCGACGGGCGCGGGGGAATCGGCGAAGGCGAACACGCGCGGTTGGCCGTGGGCGGCCTGGGCGGCGGGGGCGAGCAAGCGCCACTGGCGAAGGGCATCATCGATGCGGCGCTGGCGGCGGTTATCGGGCGTGGTCATGCTGGCGGACTGGTCCACCAAGACGGCGAGGGGGCGGGTTTCCTTTTTTGCGTAAGTGCGCTCGACGCGGGTGGGGCCGGCGAGGGCAAGCAGGAGGCCGGCCCAGAGGAGTAGACGCAACGTGACAAGGATGCGGCGAGGTGAAGGGGCGAGAGCGACGAGCGTGCGGCGGTAACTCACGACGATCCACACGGCGCCGAGCACGCCGACGATGCCGAGAAGTGTCCACGCGACGAGAGGCGGCAGGCCGCCGAGGGGTCCGCCGAAGCGCCAGGCGAAGGAGTGGACGGGAGAGTTCATCAACGAAGGGCTTGGCCGCAAAAAGGCGCAGAAGGCGCAAAGAATTCAGGCACGTCTTTAATGCACGCCTTCAACGCGACGGCGTGATCTTCAGGCGAAAGATAGGAATGCATGCCGAGCAGGTTTGTTTTTTGCGCCTTCTGCGCTTTTTTGCGGCCAGTCATGGATGGGTCAGTGTTACTTGGCGTCGCGGGAGAGTTTTTCGAAGTAGGCTTCGACGGCGGGGCGATAGACGGCATCGAGGTCGTCGGGGTTGAAACGGCGGACTTGCTCATCGCGCCGGCCGGATTGGCGGGCCGCTTCCAGGAGGGCGACGAGTTTATCGGCGGCACCGCGCAGGTCGGGCGGGACCACGGTATTTGCCGAACCACTACGGGCGCGGAGGCCGGCGATCAGGTTACCAGAAAGTTCGCGCGCGGCGGGATCGGCGAGGAGTTGGGCGGCGAGTTGAGCGCCGAGTTCGACCTCGGGCGCGGAACCAACGGAGCCCGGGCCGGGCTGGCTGGCGCGGGAGAGCTGGCGGGCGGCGCGCGCGAGGGCGTGATCGCGCGGGGTGAGCACGGCTTGCGCCGCAGCGGCGGCATCGTCGGCGGAGTTGGCGCCCTGCGCGGTTTTGGCGGCGGTGGCGGCGAGTTGGCGGGCGGCTTCGGCGGAGCCGGTTTGTTGCTGGGCGATGGCTTCGGCCCGGAGCTGCGCGGTGGCGGCGGCGAGCGCCTCGGCACGGGCGGCGGGATCGGCGAGGGACTCGGCGGCGTTGAGTTCGCGGCGGATGTTTTCTAGGACGGCTTGGGCAGTGGCGCGGCCGGCGGCTTCCTGGGCGGCGGTGGCTTCGCGGAGGGCCTGCGCGGCGGCGGCGCCGGGCGCGCGGGCGGCGGCGGTGTCGCCTTGTGCAAGTTGGCGGGCGGCCTCGGCAGCGTCCAGGGCGGCTTGCGCGGTCTTGGCCTGGGCGGCGGGATCGAGAGACTTCGCGGCGGCGAGCGCGGCGAGTTTGGCGGCGAGATCGGCTTGCTCGGCGAGGGGGTCTTTTTTGTTGGACGCGGCTTGGCCGGCGGCGGCGTTGGCTTGGGCTTGGGCGAGCTGTTCGAGCTGGCCGGCGGGCGTGTTCGCGCGAGGTGGGAGCTTGAACGTTTGTTCGTTTTTGAAGGGATCGTGATTCTTGGGGCCGGGCGGGCCGGCCTGGCCCTGGCTCTCGATCATGATTTTACGAATCAGTTTTTCGGAAGCGACGATCAGGCCGAGGGCCTGGCCTTGGGGTTTGGCGGCGGGCTCGTTGGCGGCGGCGGCGATCTGCACGGCGGCGGATTCCATGAGCGGGATGCACTGGGTGAGGTTGTCCACGACGAGGGTCGGGAGCGCCTCGGTGATGGCGAATTCGCGGGCCTCGGTGGTTTTCTGGGCGAGGAGCTTTTGGTCGGCAGTGATGCGAGTGTTTTCCTCCCGCCATGCGGTGGAGGCGTGATCGATGGTCGCGTGGGCGAGGAGGAAGTTTTGCTTGAGGAGCTGGAGCTGGGCGGCCTTCAAGTTGCCGAGGAGGGTGGCGAGAAGATTGAGGTCCGAGCCGCCGCCGCCGGGCGGGGTTTTGAGGTGGATCACGTCTTCGCGGGGCGGGCGGATCTGGATGAATTGCAGCGGCGATGCGACGGGCGGTGTGGGTGTGGCGGTGAGGCGCTCCGCGCGGAGGTGATACGAAACAAGGTCGAATTCCTCGGCTGCGACCTCGTCGAGGTAGAGCGCCACATCGACAGGGTGGGCGCCGGGTTTGGCGAGGGTTGCGAGCATGGCGGTGTCAAGCGGGCGCGAAAGGCGGGGCTCGCCGTTGACGGCGATTTCTAAGGAGAGCGAGCGCAGGCCGGTGCGTGACGTGGCGAGTGCGACGAGGAGAATTTCCTCGATGGCGGTGGCTTTGATTTCGGATTCGGGAGTTTCCCAGACGATTGTGGCGGAGATATCGGGTGGAAGGGCGGCGGGTTGGGCGACCTCCGGGTCGGGCCCGAGCGCGCGGAGGCCGAGGAGGGAGACTTGGGTCAGCAACAGGAGTCCAACGAGTGCGAGCAGGGTGACTCCGGAGAACCAGCCGGCGGCCCCGGGCGCGGGGTGGGCATCGAGGTGGCGGGCGGCGTCGGCGCGTTGGGCGGAGGCGAGGGCGGAGCGGTCGGAGGCGAGCTCAGCAGAGGATTCCAGGCGGGCGGCGAGGGACCATTCGGCGTCGAGACGGCGGGCGAGCGAGTGGGCGGACAGGCGGCGGGAGCGACGTATCCAGATCGTCAGCACGATGGCTGACGAAATGACCAATGACCAATGTCCGATGACCAATGGCGCGGAGGGCGGGAGCCAGTTGAGGGACGTGGCGAGGTGGAGGAAGGTGGCGAGCGCGGCGAGCGTGAGGGACCAGACGAGGGCGTTGAAGCGGGCTCGCTGGTGAACGCGGTGGAGGAAGCGGTCGGGGGTGTTCATCGCGCGGTGCGGTTGGCGAGGGAGAGTTCGGCGAGGGCGAAAATGGCCATGGCGGCGAAGGCCCACCACCAGAGAGGGCTTTGGTTTTCGGACTGGATATGGGCCACGGCCACTCGCGTATCGAGGGAGTCGGCGCGGGGTTTTTCGGAAGAGACAAGGTCCGTCCACGGCGTGCCCTCGCGCCACGGGGTGAGTTCGCTTTCCTCGGGGGCGAGGCCGACGGCGTAGAGGCGGCGCGGCGAATCGGGTGCGGCGAACTCATAAACACCGGGGGCGCTGGGCGTGATGGAACCGGACACCGTCGCGGCCGGAGTTGAGGTCGCGGGTCCGGACAATGCGCTCCAGGTGCCGGCGGCTGACGGCAACTCGATGGGGACGCCGACGCGGGGAGGGGTTTCGATCGCGGTGGCCGCGAGCCCGAGCAGGTAGGAGGCGGAGCGGTGCAGGAATGGCACGAAGGCGGGTTGCACAGGCCAGTTGCCGTCGCGGCGGTCGGCGGAAAAACCGGCGACGAGCACGCGCCCGGCACCGGCGCGAAGTTCGCCCAGTGCGACGCTGCCATCGGCCCAGAGCGCGAGCGGCTCGGCGGCGTCGGCGGGCAACGACCAGGCGCGGGCGAATTCCCAGCCTACCAAGGAGCGGAGGTTGCGCTCGGCGAGCGGCGCGATCAGCGGGTGGTCCAGCGTCCAGTCGCGGATACGCGCGGAGGAGGCGGCGACGGCCGCCGGGGTAGCGCCGCGCGCGGCGAGCCAGGCGCGCTGGGCGGGTCCGCCGTCGATGAAGATGAGGGCGGAGCCGCCGTTTTGGAGAAATGTGTCGAGGCGCGCGGCGGCTTCGCCGGTGAACGATGAGTCGGCGCGCAAGACGGCGGCGGCGGGCGTGGGCCACGTGGCCCCGGCGGGGGTGGCTACGCGCAGTGCCGGCGGGACGGAGGCAAGGGCGGCGTAGGCGGTGGCGATGTAATCGGCGCTGGCGGCGTTGCCGTTGGGCGCGCGATCAAGGAGCAGCAAGCGTTCGCCGCGCGCGGCGGGGGCGAGCGTCCAGGCGATGTCGTCGGCCGGGAGGTCGTCGCTATCGAGTGCGACGCGCACGTAGGCGGGCGCGAGCGAGGCGACCGGCAAGGTGAGCTTGAGCGTTACCGTGTCGTTGGCCGCGAGGTTGAGCGAAGCGGAGGCGAGCGGCGCGGCGGCGTTTTCGGCGTAGAGCGAAAGCGTGCGGGCGTGGGCGGCGGTGAAGTTGCGCACGGTCGTGGTGGCGATCCACGTGTCGCCTTCGCGGGTGAGGGTGACGGCGGTGAGCGCGGCCTGTCTGGCGGGGGCGGGCGAGGCGTCGGGAAACACGACGGAGACGCCGGGCGGGAGTTTTTTAGCGAAGTCGGCGCCGGTCCAGCCGAGGGCCTGGTGGTCGCAGAGAAACACGATGCGGCGATCGCGCGCCGGCGTGGCGGCGAGCAGGTCGGCGGCGAGGCGGAGGGCGGGCTCGGCGCGGGTGGATTCCCAACCGGGGGTGAGCGTGTCGAGCCCGGCGAGGGCGGTAGGTAGATCTTGGGTGGGTGCGATCAGCCAGGTCGGCCGGGGATTCATCATGAGGAGGCCCACGGAGTCGCCACGCGAGGGAGAGCCGACCTCGCGGCGAGCCCAGCGGACGAGTTCGGGCCAACGCGAGCCGGTTTGGAGCGAGAAGGAATTGTCGATGACGACCACGGTCGCGCGCCCGGTAGCGGGCGGTGGTGTGCCGAGAAACGGCCGGGCAAAGGCGAAGGCGAGCAAGGCAAGGGCGAGGCAGCGCAACGCGAGCACGATGCGCCGGCGGAGGTTGTGTTTGCGCTGGTCGGCCCGGTTGGGCGCGAGGAAACGCAGCGCGGGAAACGGCACCGTGCGCACGACGCGGCGGCGCAGCAGGTGCAGGGCGAACGGCAACGCGAGCGCGAGCAGACCGAAGAGGAAATGGGGGGTGAGCCAGTTCATCGCTGCGCGAAATGACCAAGGGCCCGGGGGGAATGACCAATGACCAATGTCCAATGACCAATGGGGGATGACCAATGACGAATGACTAATGGCGAATGACGAATGAGCGGAGGCGTGTGGTAAAAGGGTGGATACATGGTTTTATTACGGCGTCAGGAGGGCGGCGGCTTGGGCGGGGGTCAGGGCGTCACGGGAGTCGAGCCACGCGCGGGCGCCGGCGGGGTCCTTAGTCAACCATTCGCGGATGTGGCGCGTGAGTGTTTCGCTGCGGAGCGCGGGGTCTTTGATCTTGGCGTAGAGATCGGCAGTGGGGCCGCGCGGCGCCTTCTCGTTCCAAGTGCCGCCGAGCGCGTCGAGGTAGTGTGACGAGACGAATTCGCGCGTGCCATCGGGGAGGTTCACGATGCGGTCCTCGATCCAGCGGAGGGCGACTTCGGGCTGAGTCTGCGACCAGCGGAAAAGCAATTCGGTCTCGTGCCCATAACTCCGGTTGCCCGCAGTCTCGCGCTCCTGTTCAGCCCACTTAAGCGCGGCGGCGGGATTTTTCTCTCCCCAGGCTTTGGCGATGGAGCCGATGGCCGCGAGGCGGGCCTTGGCGTCGGGAAGTGCGCGCCAGTCGGCGAGGGCGGCCTCGGGGTCGTCGCGTGCGATCTCGGCGAGAAGGGCGCCGTGGACCGCGTGGGAGGCGCTGGCAACGCCAGGCTCCACCTGGTGTTCGCGCATCCAAGCGACGGCGGCGTCGGGGTTGATCTTGGCCCACGCGCCGAGCAGTTGGGAGAGGCGTTGGGTGCGGTTGGCTCCCTCGGGCATGATAAGTGCGAGCGGGAGCGATTTCTCCGGGTTGTTGCTGAGATAGCTGTGCGACGCTGAGTCGAGCAGGTTAAGGCGAAGCTCGGGATCGGGGAGGCCGTTGAGCCAGGCGGCGGCTTCGGCGGGCTGACTGGTGCTCCAATTGAACAGGAGATTGCGGAGCGCGGAGGTGCGATGGGTGAGGCCGGGTGCGGTGAGGAAAGCGTCGGCGGCGGTGCGACGCCAGGCAGCGGAGTCGTCGCCGAGGTTTATGAGCCAGTTCGAGAGATCGTAATCGGTGCGACGAGGCTGGGAGGTGATCCAACCGGCGGCGGCCGATGGATCTTTTTTGGTCCATAAGCGGAGGACATCGCGCAAAGCCGGGAACCCCTTTCCGTCGTTCCAAAGCTCGGGGGCGAATGTGCGGACGGTGGCGGCGGGATCACTCTTTCCCAGGGTCTGGAGAATGGAGGCGAGGACTCCGTTGCGGAAGGCGTCGTCGCGGGAGCGGGCAAGTTCGAGAGCGCGCGAGGGATTCGTTTCGGCCAGAGTTGACAGAGTCAACGATGCGAGCGTGCGCGCGGTTTTGTCATCAGGAATCGCACAGGCCCAGGTGGCGGCGGCGGCCGGGTCTTGTCCGGCCCAGACGCGGACGGCGTCGCGGGCCAGATCGAGGGAGTCGGGACCGTGGGCGGCCGCCCAACGGGCGGCGGACGCGGCGTCCCGTGTGGTCCAGGTGCCGAAGGCGACGGCCCGCAGGCGGATATCGTCGACGCGGGCGGACAACGAGAGCGCGGCGATGAGTTGAGGGAAACTTTCGGCGGGGAGGCGGAGAAGCAGCGCGCGCAAACTCACGACGCGGGCAGCGTAGGTGGGCACGCCGCCGTCAAGGGCGCCCAAGGCGAGCCAACCGGAGATCGCGGAGGAGGCGGTATTGCTACCTAATAGAGGGGGCGTCGGCGAATCGCGCCAAGACCACGGGGGCAAGCGGACGGGAACGGCGACGGGTGCGGAGGCGGAGGGCTGGCCCAGCGTTTCTGCTAAGGGAGCTGGCCGAAGCAAAAACCATGTCGTCAAGCCGCCGAGGAGAACACCGACGCAGAAAAGAAGAGGACGGGTCTTCATGATGCTCGTTAGTGCGCGGTCGCGTCTTGGGTGAGCAGGCGGGCGGCGGTTTCCGGAGAGAGGGCCTCGCTGGACTCGATCCACGCTTGGGCGGCTTTGAGGTCGGAGCGCAGCCAATGGCTCAAATGCGAGGAGAGTGTGCGTTCCCGAATGGCGGGATCCTGTATCTGCGCGAGCTGGTTGGCGAAGGACGCGCGAGGGGGTGGATCGGGCTCACGGTCACTGTAGTTTGCGGAGATGTGGGCAAAGGAGTTGATCACCATCTCGCGTTGGGAATCGGTGGGCAGAGATTCGCTCCATTTGAGCAAGCCCAGCGGGTCTTGGCGGGCCCAGTGAGTCGCGATCGATTGCAGCGAGAACGAGAGGTGTGGGTCGGTGCGATATTTGAGCGGGTCGGCGGGAATCAAACTGGCAAACCAGCGAGTCGCTGCGGCCGGGTCGGTCCGCGCCCAATGTGTGGCGAGCTTCGCGGCAGTTTCGCCTTGAGCGGCGTCGGCGGGCAGGGATTGCCAGCGGGCGACGGCGGCGGCGGGATCGGTCTTGGCCAGGGTGGCGATCAACGTGCCCTCAATCTTACGCGCGAAAGTGGCGAGTTCCGGCGCGTTGTTTTTGGACAACCACGCCAGCGCTGCGTTGGGGTCGGCCTCCGCCCAGGTCGCAAGGCGGGTCGATATTTTTTCGTCCCGATCAGCGGAGGCGGGGAGGAGGCGTGCGAAGGTGAGGAAGTCGTCGGGACGGTTTTGATCGATCCGATTAAGCGACTGCTCGACGAGATCGCTGCGTTGGGCGACATCGGTTATCGTGCCGATCCAAGCGAGGGCGCCGCGGGTGTCTTTGCGCGCCCAGGCGGCGAAGAGATTCTGAACCTCGGTGCTGCGGTTCGGGACGGTTTCGCGGCTCATCAGTAGCTCGATAAAGGGCCGAACGGCTGCGGGGGAATTGGCGAGGCTCCATCCCACGTTGTTGAGGAGGTGTGAATTGTTATCCGGGGCGACGGGCTGGGCGATTATCCAGTCGAGGGCGGACGAAGGATCGCGAGCGGCCCACGTGGCGAGCGCGTTGTGGACATCGTGGCTTTGCTCCGCGAGGAGGCTCGGCCCGAGGGCGCGCACGGCGGCGGCGGGGTCGTGTTTGGCCCAGGCGCGAAATACGCCGACCTGGGTGGCTCGAAAAAATTCGTCACCGCCGGCTTGAGACAGGGCGAGGGCCTGGCGTGGATCGGTGGCGGCGAGTTGGGCGAGGAGGCGGTTGGCGAGATCGCGGCCGAAAGGGGCGTCGGGAATTGCGGAGACCCAAGCGTAGGCGGTGGAGAAATCGTCGCGAGCCCAGGCGAGCGCGGCCTGAGTGATGAGGCGCGAGCGCTCGTTGGTGTTGAGTGTTTCGCCAGGCACAACGGCGGCGGCCCAACGGGCGGCGGCGGGTGCATCGCGTTCGGTCCAAATCTCAAAGGCGGCACGGCGGAGTTGCCCGCTGCCCCGGCCCGGGTGGGTGGCGAGCGCGGTGAGGAGCCGATCAATGTGCGCGGTGGGTAGGAGCGTGAGCAGGGCGTGCAGCCGGGCGAGGCGTTCTTGGGTTTCCGTGGCCGGGAAGTTGTCGGGGAGGGCCGGAAGCGCGAGGTAGGCAGCGAGCGCGGCGTCCGCCTCGGCGCCTGCGAGGAGCTGCGGCAGGATGAGCGTGGGTGCGGCGTTGAGGTAAGTTGCCGGAGAGGCGGAGAGGGTTGCGCCGGCGGAGTCAGGCGCGACGCGAAGCAGGGCCCGAGCTCCGGCCGAGCCGAGCGCGAGGCCGGCGCAAAGGGGAAGAAGCTGCGCGAAATGACCAATGACCAATGTCCAATGACCAATGGGCGGAGGTGTGCCGCAGCGGGAGGGGTGCGTGTTCATGACGTCAGCTGCGGCCGGCGCGGGCGGCGAGGTGGGTGCGCAGCGGGTCGAGCGGCACGGTGTCGGTGCGCAGGAAGAGGTGATCGAAGCCGTGCGCGGCCAGCGTGTCGTGAACCGCGTCGCGATGGGCGGCGAAGTTTTCGCGGTAGGCGCGTGCGGCGGCGGCGGGGTCGAGG
This sequence comes from Rariglobus sp., assembly GCA_031412735.1. Classification (GTDB taxonomy): domain Bacteria; phylum Verrucomicrobiota; class Verrucomicrobiia; order Opitutales; family Opitutaceae; genus Rariglobus. The sequence goes on from JANODO010000040.1 coordinate 15,437, forward strand.
GTGATTTGCGCGCCGGTCTCGATGTCGAAGAATTGGGACGGATCGGTGAAATTGAAATCAACCTCCGCCGGGTCCGCGATGTGCAGCGCGAGCAGGTCGTGGCGTTCGTAACGCAGGCGACGGACCGCAGTTGCGAGGAGCGGTGACTCCTCGTAGAAATCGCTCGCGAGCACGAAGAGACAACGACGCGGGGCGAGGTCGAGGACTTGGTTCAACGCGGTCGCCAGCGCGGTGCCGTTGCCCGCCGGCGGGGTGTCTAGCAAGCTCCACACGGCTTGGCGGCGGAGCGGCGCGGCTGAGGGCGGGAGCCATTTCACGACTTCCCCGGCGAGGAGGGCGCCGCCGACCGCGTCGCGTTGGCGGCGGGCGAGCAGCGACACCGCGCCGAGGAGCATGCGGGCGTAGTCGAGCTTCGACAGCAGGCCAGGGCGGCTCGCGTAGGCCATCGACGGGGAAACATCGAGCAGCAACACGACGCGCAGCGGCGTCTCCTCGTGGGTTTCCCGGATGTGCAGGCGATCGGTGCGCGCGTAGAGCCGCCAATCGATGCGGCGCAGGTCGTCGCCCATCTGGTAGTCGCGGTAATCGGCGAACTCGATGCTCGCGCCCTTGCGCCGGCTGGTGTGTCCGCCGGCACCCAAGGCATCGGCGAGACGACGGGCGCGCAACGGCAGCGTGCCGAGCGCGGAGAGCTCCGCCATGTCGAGCGGGCGCACGGGCGGCGGGAGATAGCCCGCCACGGGGCGGGAATGACCCATGCCCAATGACGAATGACCACTGGGGCGAAGCGGCGGTTGGGGCCGGGAGGGGCCGCCGGAGGTCGACTGGTTGATCAAGCCCATGAACTGCGGCCTCAGGCCTTTACAGCCTTTAACAGGTCGCCGATGAGCGCGTCGGCGTTCAGGCCTTCGGCTTCGGCGCGGTAGTTCAAGATGAGCCGGTGGCGCAGGACGATCTTCGCGGCGGCGGCGATGTCGGCGGCGGCGCAGTTGAGGCGACCGTCGAGGGCGGCGGCGGCCTTCGCGCCGAGGGCAAGGGCCTGCGAGGCGCGCGGGCCGGCGCCCCATTGGACGCAGCGCTTCACGGCGGCAGGTGCGTCGGCGGAGTCGGGCCGGCTGGCTTGCACGAGGCGCACGGCGTATTCGGCGACGCTCGCGGGCACGTGAATTCGGCGGACGGCGCGTTGCAGGCCGAGCAAAGTGTCGGCGGTGCAGACTTTTTCCAACGCGGGCGGCGGAGCGCCGGTAGTGGCCAGTAGGATACGCACTTCGTCAGTCGCGCTGGGATAGCCGACATGAAGGCAGAACAAAAAGCGGTCGAGCTGCGCCTCGGGTAGCGGATAGGTGCCTTCTTGTTCGATGGGGTTTTGGGTCGCGAGAACGAAGAACGGCGCGGGTAACTCACGCGTGCGGCCGGCCACGGTGACGCGGCGCTCCTGCATGGCTTCGAGCAGGGCGGACTGGGTCTTGGCGGGCGCGCGGTTGATCTCGTCGGCGAGGAGGAGCTGCGTGAACACCGGACCGGCGATGAAGCGGAACTCGCGTTTGCCGTGGTCGTTTTCCTCGATGATCTCGGAGCCGGTCACGTCGCTCGGCATCAAGTCGGGCGTGAACTGAATGCGGTTGAACTTGAGGTCGATGGCCTCGGAGAGCGTTTTGACGATGAGCGTCTTGGCGAGGCCGGGCACGCCGATCAAGAGGCAGTGGCCTTGGGCGAGGAGGCCGA
>JANODO010000041.1:0-30420 GCA_031412735.1 Rariglobus sp.
GCTTGCTCGCGATCTTCCGATCCTCGCGAGCAAGCTCGCTTCCCACTTTCGAGTCATCGCCTGCAAGCAGGCTCCTGCAAGCAGGCTCCTCCATTCCGAGCCACGAGCTAAACCTGACAAAAAAGGCCGCCGCACGAATGCCAACGGCCTTTCTGGCTATTCATTTCAGCAGGAGCAAAGGGCAATGAGCCGAGTCCGAATGCTCGCTACTCGCTACCGGCTACCCGCTACTTCTTTTTACGAGGCGTAAGCGCCGGCCACGCCGCTGATGTCACGCTTGGGCATCCAAGGCATCAGGCCGCGGAGACGTTCACCGGTCTTCTCGATCTGGTGCTTCTCGCCGGCTTTGAGGAGGGCGTTGTAGTTCTTGAGGCCACCCTTGTATTCGGCGACCCACTGCTTGACGAACTTGCCGCTCTGGATCTCGGTGAGGATCTTCTTCATTTCCTTCTTCGTGTTCGCGTTGATCACGCGGGGGCCACGGGTGATGTCGCCGTATTTGGCGGTCTCGGAGATGGAGAAGCGCATGCCGGAGATGCCCTTTTCATACATGAGGTCGCAGATGAGCTTCAGCTCGTGCAAGCACTCGAAGTAGGCCATCTCGGGCTGGTAACCCGCCTCGACGAGGGTCTCGAAACCGGCCTGAACGAGGGCGGAGGCGCCACCGCAGAGGACGGCCTGTTCGCCGAAGAGGTCGGTCTCGGTCTCTTCCTTAAAGGTGGTCTCGAGGACGCCGGCGCGGGTGCTGCCGATGCCCTTGGCCCAGGCGAGAGCGTTTTTCTTGGCCTTCTTGGACTTGTCTTGGAACACGCCGATGAGGGCGGGCATGCCTTTGCCTTCGACGTAGAGGCGGCGGACCATGTGGCCGGGGCCCTTGGGGGCGACGAGGATCACGTCGATGTCGGCGGGGACCGTGATCAGGCCGAAGTGAATGGCGAGGCCGTGCGAGAAGATGAGGGTCTTGCCCTTCTTCAGGTTGGGGGCGATGTCAGTGGTGTAGACGTCGGCCTGCTTCATGTCGGGAAGACCGACCAAGATGACGTCGGCCTGGCGAACCGCCTCGGCGGTGGAGACGACGGTGAAGCCGTGCTTTTCAGCGACGGGCTTCGACTTGGATCCCTCGTAGAGGCCGATGATGACCTTGACGCCGGAGTCCTTCAGGTTGAGGGCGTGCGCGTGGCCTTGGGAGCCGTAGCCGAGCACAGCGATGGTCTTGTCTTTGAAGAGGCCGAGATCGGCATCTTTGTCGGTGTATACTTTAGCGGGCATGGTGTGGGAAAAGTTGAAGGGGGAAGTTTAAGTTTAAGCGGAAAAAGAAGGCAGATCAGCGGGAAGGTTCTGTCTTAAACTTAATCTTCCAACTTAATCTGCGCGGATGCGGTCACCGCATCTGCGCCAAGGCACCGGTGCGGGCGAGTTCGATGATGCCGAACGGCTCCAAGAGCTTCAGGAACGCACTCACCTTGGCGTCGTCCCCGGTCATCTCGATGATCAATGATTCGTGGGCTACGTTGACGATCTTCGTGCGGAAGATGTCACTGATCTGCATGATTTCGGAGCGCGTCTTGGTGTCGGCCTTAACCTTGATCAACACGAGCTCGCGGGAGACGGCCTGGCCCTCGGTGAAATCAACCACATCGACGACGTTCACGAGCTTGCGCAGCTGTTTGATGCAGAGGTCGAGCGACGCATCGTCGCCCATAAGAACTGCGGTGATCCGAGACAACGACGCGTCGTGCGTGGGGGCGACGTTCAGCGAATCGATGTTGAAACCACGACCGGAAAACATTCCAGCCACGCGGGCCAGAACGCCGAACTTGTTCTCAACGAGGACTGAGATCGTGTGTCGCATTGCGGGTTATTTGAGTGGAGGAATGAGTTGGTGGACGATGAGGGACTCGAACCCCCGACACCCTCGGTGTAAGCGAGGTGCTCTAACCAACTGAGCTAATCGTCCGAACCAAAGTTGAGAGATAAGCGGGCGGTGGTGGTGGCTGACAAGGATTTATTCGGACGAGCAACGGTCGGGCGCATGCCCGAAGGTAGCGGGAAGCGTGAGCGACCCGTTCCGAATCGGGTCGCTGGCGCTCCCCGCTACGTCCTCAGACGGCCGCCGGCTGCGGCTTGAGAATGCCTTCGCGGATCATCAGCTCGGCGTTTTGCACGGCGTTGAGCGCGGCACCCTTCCACAGATTGTCGCCACTGACCCAGAACGAGAGCCCGTTGTCCCACGCCGTGTCGATGCGCAGGCGACCCACGCCGCACTTTACCTTCTCGGCGAAATCGAGCGGGGTCGGATACTTTTTATTGGCGACGTCATCGACCAACTCCGCGCCCGGGAAGGCGGCGATGGCCGCGCGGGCGACCGCTAGATCTACCGGGCGCTCGAACTCGGCACTCACTGAGACCGAGTGGGCGCGCACCACGGGCACGCGCACCGTGGTGGCGGAGACCTTGAGATTGGGCAGGCCCATGATCTTGCGGGTCTCGTCGGCCATCTTGGTTTCTTCACCTGTGTAACCGTTTTCACCAAAAGAATCGATCTGCGGGATACAGTTAAACGCGATCTGGTAAGGATAGACTTTGTGCGTGATCGGCTGGCCGGCGACGTGCGCCTGAATCTGGTCGGCGAGCTCGCGGACCGCCTCGGCACCCGTGCCGGAGACAGATTGGTAAGTGGAGACGATGATGCGCTTCAGGCCGAACGCCTGGTGAAGAGGCCACAGGCCCATCAACATGACGGCGGTCGAGCAATTGGGATTGGCAATGATGCCACCGTGGTTGCGCAGCTTCTCCGGGTTGATCTCGGGGATGACCAGCGGGATGTTTGGCTCCATGCGGAGAGCCGAGCTCTTGTCGATGACCACGCAGCCGGATTTCACGGCATCGGCCGCGAGGGCACGCGTGACGGAGCCGCCGGCCGCGAAGAAGGCGAGGTCCACGCCCGCGAAAGCACCGAGCTTGGCTTCTTCGATCGTGATTTTCTTACCGAAACGCTCCACGACTTTTCCTGCCGAGCGAGCCGAGGCGAAGAGCCTTAGCGAGCCCATAGGGAAGTTACGCTCATGCAGCAAACGCACGAGCTCTTGACCGACGGCACCCGTGGCACCGACGATACCAATGACGTAGTTGTTACGCGTATTATTCACGATGAAATCTCCTTGGGAGTCGGTCACAGAAACATGCACCCGCCTCGGCATCAAGCCCGCAGACCGGTGGCTCGCCGTGCACATCGCCACGCAAACCATGCAGTTTTTCCGCGGCCCCGAACTGGTCCGCAGTTACGTGATCTCCACGTCGAAACGCACGCCTTCCAACGTGAAGGACTCGCTGGGCACCCCGGTCGGACTCCACGCGATTGCCGAACGCATCGGCGCCGGCCAGCCGCCCGGTATCGTTTTCAAATCCCGCGTGCCCACCGGCCGGCACTACTCCGAGCTGCCCGATGCCGACACGCACCCGAACTTGATCACCAGCCGCATCCTCTGGCTGCGTGGCCTCGAGGCAGACGTGAACCAAGGCGGCAACGTCGATACCCACGACCGCTACGTTTACATCCACGGCACAAACCACGAAGACCGCCTCGGCACGCCGCAAAGCGCAGGATGCGTCCTGATGAAAAACCTTGAGATCATCGACCTCTACGAAGAGGTGCGCGCTGGGGATTTGGTTTGGATTGAGTAAGAGAAAGTAGCGCAGACTTCCAGTCTGCATCGGGCAAAGCCGGCAGGCTGGAAGCCAGCGCTACTTATTCTTCCCGAACAGCAGCCGCAGCGAATTCAAGCACACGATCACCGTGCTGCCTTCGTGCGCGGCCACGCCCACCGCCAGCGGGATGATCCCGAAAATCGCCGCGACCGCCATCAGCACCACTACGCCGAGCGAGATCGCCAGGTTTTGCACGATGATGCGCTTCGCTCGTTTGCTGAGACGCAACGCCGCCAAAAAATTCTCGATGCGGTCGTGCATCAAAATGACCTCTGCCTGCTCCAACGCCGCGTCACTCCCACGCGCGCCCATCGCCACGCTCACATCGGCTGCCGCCAGGCACGGCGCGTCATTCACCCCATCGCCCACCATGGCGATCTTGTGGCCCAGCGCACGCTCCACCTGGATCGCCTCGACCTTCTGCTCGGGTGTGAGCCCCGCCTTGACCTCGTCGATACCCAGCTCGCGCGCCACCGACTCCGCCGCCTGACGCCGGTCGCCCGTCAACATGATGGTCTTGATCCCGAGACGCTTCAATTCGCCCAACACGCCCCGCGACTCCGCGCGTATCTGGTCACGCAACAACACCCGCCCGATTACGTCTTTGCCCACCACCCACACTTCCGCGAGCTCGGCCGGCGCGGGCGGCAGTTGCTTCGACCACTCCGCGAGCGGGCCTTTTTCCAGCAACTCGCGTCGGCCCAACAGCACCTGCGAGCCCCCCAAGCGCCCCGCCACGCCCTGCCCGGTGATCGACCGAAACTCCTCCAGCCCCAGCTCGCGCACGCCCCGCGCCCGCGCATCCCGCACGATGGCGCGCGCCAGCGGATGATGCGAATTCGCCTCCAACGCGTAGGCCAGCTCCATGATCTCCTGGTCACGCCCCGCCGGGAAACTCTCGTAGCCCACAACGGCGAGTTCACCCGTGGTCAACGTGCCGGTCTTGTCCATCGCCACGCACCGGATGTCGGCCAATTTTTCAATGGCCGCGCCCCCGCGAAACAACACGCCGTGCCGCGCGCCCCAGGCAATCGCCGCGAGAATCGCCGACGGGATCGACAACACCAACGCGCACGGACTCATCACCACGAGTAACGTCATGGCCCGGTAAAACGCCGACCGCACCTCACCCACGTTATGGAACGGCGGCAGGTCGAAGCCCAGCCACCACACGAGAAACATCACCGCGCACACTCCCAGCACGGCCAGCGTATAAGTGCCGCCGAACTTGTCGGTAAACCGCTCGCTCGGCGCACGCAGTTTTTGCGCCGTCTGGATGAGGCGGATGATCTTCTGCAACGTGCTCTCCGACGGCAGACGCGTGACCTTGAACTCCACCGCGCCCCACAAGTTGAGGGTGCCGCTGAAAACCGGGTCGCCCACGCCTTTCTCGACCGGCACGGCTTCCCCCGTCAATGCCGACTCGTCGCTCGCGCTCTTGCCTTTCTCCACGCTCCCGTCCGCCGCGAACGCCTCGCCCGGTTTCACCAACAACCGGTCGCCGATGCCGATCTCCTCGATGGTCACCTCCCGCTCGCCGCCCCCCGGGATTAAAAGCATGGCCTTCTTCGGCGACGACTTGAGCAACGCGCTCACCTCGCGATGCGTGCGATCCATCGCGAACTCCTCCATCGCACCCGAAGCCGAGAACAAGAGCAGCAGCAGCACCGCCTCGGTCCAGGCCCCGATCGACACCGCCCCGATGGCGACCGCCAGCATCAGAAAGTGAATGTCCAACTTCCCCTTTTTGATATTCTCCCACGAGTCGATGGCCGCATCCCAGCCGCCCGCGATCAACGCCACCGCGTAGAACGCCGTGGCCAGCCACGCCGGTGCCGCGTCGATGCGCCCGGACACGAAGCCCGCGATGCCAAACACCGCGCAAAGCGATGCCAGCACCGTGAGCTCCTTCCACTCCGATTCCTCGGCGTGCACATCCACCACCGGAGCCAGCTCGGGCCACTTCACCTCGCGCCACTTCCAAAACGTGGGCGCGGTGGCACAACTCACCTCAGAGAATTCGGTGACTTCGCCCTCACGCTTCACCGTAAAACCCAGCGGGGCCTTCGCGCTTCTAGCGAGTTGCGGCTCGATGGCCGCCAGCGTCTCGGCGAGGCGTTTCTCCAGCTTCTTCAAATCAACTATCCCCAACGTGGCAATCGCCACCTTGCGAGCGGTCGGATCGAGCCGCACGGCTTCCACGCCGGGCTCTTGTTTGAGAAAATCCGCCAAAGTATCCGTCCACAAGGGCTGCATAAGAATGGAAGAACCCAACGTGTTTCCTCACCGTAAGCAACGCGCGTCCCCCTGAGACTGCGTCACAATTCGCCCTCCGAATGACCAAAGGAGGGGCGACCTCCGTGTCGTCCGGTTCACGCCGGCATGCCACCGGTATATCGCCCGCCTTTGCTGCCGCCGCGATGACACAGAGTGCAGTTTGCAACGATCATGCCTTGCTACTCCTCCCGCAAACCGCCCGCCTGAATATCGCTTATGAGATTCATCTACCCCGAAACTGTAAGCCACAGCTTTGTAGTGCGTTATTACAATATCGATTCCTGCTGCCTAAACCGGCAAGATTGGCGTTGATTTAATATTTTTTGCCTATCTGACTCTCGACTACCCCACCCCGGTTCCCCGTGCTTAAAAAAGCAGCCCCGTCCAGCTCTTCTCCCCGGTCATTTGACGCTGCTGCGTTCAACCGCAGCTTGGCCCACTGCGACCATATCGTGGCCCTGCTCGGACAGGTGCCGGACGTCAATTATTTCGCCAAGGACGAGCAGGGTCGCTTTGTTCAGGCCGACCCCGGATTTATAGCCATGCTCGGAGCCAAGACCGTCGCTGAGGTTTTGGGACGCACGGACTACGATTTCTTTCCGACCGAAATCGCCGACCGGTTCGTTGCGGACGACCGCGCCGTCATGATGACAGGGGAGCCTCTGCAGCAGCACATCGAGCCGGTCCCCCAGGCGGATCGCACCTTCGAATGGCGCGCGGTCTCCAAAGTTCCACTACATGACTCGGCTAATAGGGTCATCGGTGTGGCCGGCGTAACCTGCCGCGTGCACGATAAAAACGCCTCCTGCCACCCGGGCGTGTTCGCCGTCATGGAGCACATCGGGAAACACTATGGGCGGAGCTTCACCATCCCCGACCTCGCGAAGCTCGCCTCGCTTTCTCCGCGCGCCTTTGAGCGCCACTTTGCCGACGCCTTCAAGACGTCACCCCTGCGCTATCTGAACACCGTCCGTCTGCGTGCCGTCCGGCATCTCCTGATCACCACCGACGACTCGCTCGCCGACATAGCCGAAGCCTGCGGCTTCTGCGACCAGAGCCACATGACTGCCATTTTCACTCGGCAATTCGGCACCACGCCGCGCCGTTACCGCGCCACCCATATCAAAGCCGCTTAAACGCGGCCTCTCAATAACCCGTTACCCCACCCCTTATGCAACGCCGCTCGTTTCTACGCCTTCTCGCCGCCGCCCCTGCGGCCCTGGCCTTCCCCCAGATCGTCAAAAGCCAGACCCTCGGCCTCGGCGGAGGCATCACTCCCTCCAATCGCCTTAACTTCGCACTCGTCGGCGCGGGCGACCAAGGCAACGGCGTCATGGGAGGGTTTCTCAACACTGCTGGAGTCCAGATGATCGCGGCCTGCGATGTGGATCTCAAGCGACGCGACAAGTGCAAGGCGCGCGTGGAGCAAGCCTACGCGCAGCGCATGGGGACCGGCGATTACAAGGGTTGCGACACCTACTTGGACTACAACGAGGTGCTCGCCCGTCCCGACCTGGACGGCGTGATCATCGCTACTCCCGACCATTGGCACGCGTTGCCGGTCATCGCCGCCGCCCGCGCCGGCAAACACCTCTACTGCGAGAAACCGGTCGCCAACACCATCGCCGAATGCGACGCGATGGTCGCCGCCGTGGAACGTTCCGGCGTGACGTGCCAGATCGGTAATATGCAGCGCTCCATGGCCGAGTTTCGCCGCGCCATCAGCCTCGCCCGCGCAGGCATGCTGGGCCGGATCACGAAGGTCGAGGTCGGCCTGCCGGGCGGAGGCAGGTTTGCAGCTCTAGCAAACCTGAGTCCCACGCCCGATCCGGGCGTGTTTGACTATGATCGCTGGGTCGGGCCCGCGCCTTACAGCGCCTACCGCGACTTGGGACAAGGATTTAGCCATTTCAACTGGCGGTGGTATTACGAATTCGGCGGTGGCCAGCTCTCGGACTGGATTTGCCACCACTACGACATCGCGGTCCTCGCCCTAGGCCTCGAAGGCGAGGAGGTTTCGGAGATCCGCGAGGCAACCGCCACGATTCCCGCAGCGAAGAGCGAGCTATCCCCTGCCGCGACCAATTACAGCTTCCAGGCGGTTTACCGCAGCGGACAGGTCATCTCGGTTTCCGACCGCATTCGCGGTGGCCTCCGCATCGAAGGCACCGAGGGCTGGATTCATGTCAGTCGCGGCCAGATCGAACATTCCGGCAACCTGCGCCGCGCGTCGATCCCGGCCGAGTATCAGATCTACGGCACCAGCACGACCGGCCACGCCCAAAATCTGGTCGATTGTATCCGCAACGGCGCTACAACGCGCGCGCCGATCGCCGAGGTGGTGCGCACCAACCGCGTGGCCATACTTGCCAATGCGGCCTTCCGCAGCGGCAACGCCCGTCTGGCTTGGGATGCCGCCACCGGCGAGGTGACCGGAGCTCCCGATGCCCAACGGTTCCTCACGCGCACCTATCGCGCACCTTACTCCCTGGCTTGAGGTCCTCCCGATGAAATCACTCCCGCTCCGATTTCTGCTCGTCGCCACGGCCTCCGGCCTGCTGCACGCCGAATCCGCGCCCCGGCCGACCTCCACCAGCGGGTCCCAAGCCGATCTCACGTGGACACCGCACGATCTCAACCGTCCCCGCCCGCCGCGCATGGAACCTCGCCCCGAATCCGAGTTGCGCGAGAAAGCAACCGCACCCGCCGGAGCCGTGATCCTGTTTTCCGGCCAAGGCCTTGACGCTTGGAATCCAACAAACTGGAAGAGCACGCCCGACTACTTCGAAATCGTCCCGGGCTCGGGCAAAGCAAAACCCTGGCTCGTCTCGCGCGAACACTTCGGTTCGTGCCGCCTGCATCTTGAATGGTGGACGCCTCCCGGCCTGCCGCCAGAACGCAGCGGACAAAAACGCAGCAATAGCGGCGTCTTCTTCATGGGCAACCGCTACGAGGTCCAGATCCTGGATTCGCTAGACGCATCCACCTACGCCGACGGCATGGCCGGCGCGCTTTACGGGCAGTTTCCCCCGCTCGCCAATGCACTCCGTCCCGCGGGCGAATGGCAGTATTACGACATCGAGTTTCACCGGCCGATTTTCGATGCCTCTGGCGCCTTGGTCCGTCCCGCCCGCCTCACCGTGGATCTCAACGGAATCCGCGTGCAACAGGACTCCATCCTGACCGGCCCGAACGCCTATAAAAACCGTCCGCCCTACCAAGTCCATCCGGACAAACTCCCGCTCATGATCCAAGACCACGGCGACGTGGTTCGTTTCCGCAACATCTGGGTCACCCCCATTGCCGACTAACCCGCCTTTCGACTCATACCCCCATGAATCTACCCCTTCGCCCCGCCCTGCTTTCGTTTTTTGTCTGGGCTTCCACTGCCGCGTTCACCGGCCTGCACGCCGAGCCCGGACGGGTTTTCCCGCCCGTCACCCCCGCTCAAATCGCGGGCATCGAAGCCGCGTTGCCCAAGCAGAAGCAGTCCCCGGCCAAACCACGACGCCTGCTGGTATTTTATCGGACTGAGGGCTTCGTCCACTCGTCCATCCCGGTCGGCTTGCTCTCGGTAAAGCGTCTCGGCGAAAGCACCGGTGCGTTCACCACGACTGCCAGCGAAGACATGGCAATGTTTGAACCTTCCGCCTTGGCCGGCTTTGATGCCGTGGTGTTCCTGAACACGACCGGGTTGAAGTTTGAGAGCCCCGTCCATCGCCAGGCCCTGCTTGATTTTGTCAAAAGCGGAAAAGGCATCGCCGGCATCCACGCCGCGACCGACAACTTTCCAACGTGGCCCGAAGGCCAGGCCCTCATGGGAGGCGTTTTCCATGGCCATCCGTGGAACGCCAAAGACCTGAGCGCCGTCAAGATCGACGAACCCGCCCACGCGCTCACCCAGTCTTTCGGTGGCCGAGGTTTTTGGATCCGCGAAGAGATTTATCAGCTCAAGGCGCCCTACTCTCGCGAACGCCAACGCGTCTTGCTCAGCCTCGATATGAGCAAGCCCGAGAACGCGCGCCCCGCCGACAAAATCAAACGCACCGACAACGATTTCGCGATCAGCTGGCTTCGCGCCGAGGGCAAGGGCCGCGTCTTCTACACGTCGCTCGGTCACCGCGAAGATGTTTATTTCGCGCCGTCCGTGCTGGGCCACATGTTCGACGGCCTGCGCTACGCCCTCGGCGACCTCGCCGCCGATGATGTTCCCTCGGTCAACGCCGCCGCCGTCGCCCCCGCCCTCGCGCCGGATGATCGCACACCCTTGCAAGAGCGCCTGCCCGCTGTCACGGCCCCCACCGCAGCCAGGCCCCCGGCAGCTGAGGCCACTAAAGCCGACGTCGTCACGTCCGCCACGCTACGCGCTCTCGCGCCCGCCGCACGCGCCGAGCGCGAAGCCGAGTTGCTCGCCATCCTCAACGCACCGGGTTCCTCCGCTGCGGCAAAGTTCGTCGCTCTCGACGCACTCAGCCTCGCCGGCACCGCCAAGTCGGTGCCCACCCTCAGCTCGCTGGCCGCCTCCTCCGAACCCGGCATGCCGGAGCGCGCCGCCAAAATGCTCGCCCAATTGCGCCAGCCCGACGCCGAGTCCGCGCTACTCGCCTTGTCGAAATCGCTGCCGGCCGGCGCCCGCACCGCCGTGATCGACGCGCTCGGCTCCTATTCGTCCGGCCCGGCAATCCAACGACTCAAGGCCATCGCCACCGAGCCCAATCCCGCCGATGCCCGCGCTGCGCGTGCCTCCTTGGTCGCGATCGCCACGCCCGCAAGCGTAACCGCCTTGGGCGACCTACCGGTCAGTCCCGATAACACCACGGCCGTGCTCGCCGCCGCCGATCTTGTGCTCCGACGCGATTCTGCGGCGGGAACGGGCGTTGCCAAAATAATCCGCCGGATTCTCCCCCAGGCCACCACGGCCTCTCACAGCGTCGAGGCGCTGGAACTCCTCGCGCGCATCGGCGACCCTCAAGATTCCACGCTTTACACCGCGTTGATTGACAACCCTCAACCCCGCATCCGTCAGACTGCGGTCGCTTGTTTGGTCGCCAGCTGCGATCGTCCCGGCATCCAGGCACTCGGCGCCCGTTGGGCGGCGCTGGCCAACGATACACAAATCGCCGCGCTCGCCGCGATCCGCGACGGCTCCGGTTCGCCCCTTATCACCGTTGCCCTCACCGGCACCGACCCGCTGGTAACCGCCGCCGCCATCAATGCCGCAGCTCGTATTAGTGATGTCACTACGCTGCTCAGCCTGACGCCCCGCCTCGCCACCGCCGGCCCCGCTCGCGACGCCGCCATACTCGCCCTCGCGCGCACGCCCTCGCCCGAAATCTCGACCCGCCTGATGGATCTCGCCGGCAAGGAGACCAACCCTGCGTTGCAAGCCGCTCTGGTCTCGCTCCTCGGCGACCGCAAAGTGCGCAACGCCCTTCCGCTCATCCAAACCGTGACCGCTTCGGCCGCCGACGCCCCTCGCGCCGCGGCCTTCAAAGCCCTGAGCGATATCTCCGGGCAAGGCGATCTACCGCTCATCATCGAGCTGGTTGCCAACGCAAAGAAGAGCGCGGACCGCCGCGACTGGCGCAAGGCCCTCTACGGTGCCGTGGACGGCAATCCGGATCCCGCCAAGACCGCCGCGCTGTTAAGCGACGCCTTGGCCAACCCCGCGCTCCCCGAACGCCCCAGCTTCATCGGCGCGCTCACCTTAATGGACGTGCCCGCTGCCGCCGCCACGCTCACGGGGCTCCTCGCCGCACCCGAGCCGGCTGCGCGCAAGGACGTGATCCGCGCCCTCGGCTCGGCCCGCACGCCCGGCTCGCTGCAACTGCTCTTAAAAACAGCCGCGAGCACTCCCACCGGGGACGAACGCGTCTTGGCCGTGCGCGGCTGCATCGAAACTCTGCCGGCTTTAGAAAACCTTACCAATGCGGCTCGGATCGGCCACTACCGCGCGATCTGGGCGGTGACATCCACTCAGGAAGAAAAAGACGCCGTGATCGCCGCCGTCCGCGGGATCAAAGGTAAACCCGCCGAGGCCTTCCTCAAGGAATTCGCCCCGCCGCCCGCCCCTGAAACCAAAGCCTGAATCTGAACTTCCGTCCTTAATCTTATGAACAGCTCCAGCACCGTCTCCGCCCCGGCGCCCGTCGCGGCCCACTCCTCTTCCACCGTCTTTGGCGTAAGTGGCCACGCCTTCGCCTTTCTCAGCCTGCGCTTCTGGCTCGGCTCCCGGGCCTTGATCACCGGCCTGGAGAAGTTCTCCGCCAAGATCACCGTGCAAGAGCCTTTGCTCGACGCACAGGGCCAGCCCGACATGAGCGGCGCGATGATGGACGTGGAGAAAAAGATCTACGGTCTAAAATATTACCACGCCTTGCCCGACACCTTGCAGACCAAGTTCGCCGCCGAACCTTTGCTCCCCGGCTTTCTCACTGCACCCTTCTACGCCATCCTCGGCCCGACTCTTATCATCCTGGGTATTTTTCTTCTGATCGGAGTCGCCAATCGCCTCACCTTGTTCGCCATGGGCGGGCTCTACACCGCCCTGACGCTTGGCCTCATCCTGATCGGCCAAGACGCCGGCGTATCGTGGTTGGCCCTACACATCGGCCTCGTCGCCTTCGCCCTCACGCTCGTTGATCACAACCGCTTCGCCGTTACGCGCTCATGAACACCCCCGCCGCTTCCAGCCTCACCCGTCGTCGTTTTCTAGCCACTTCCGCCGGCGCCCTCGCCCTCGCCACCGCGCCGCGCATCCTTGCCCAAGTCGCCGCCGACAAGCCGCTGCGCGTCGCGCTCGTCGGCTACGGCGCGCAGGGCCGGGTGCTCGCCGAGAGCTTGCTCAAGATCGGTGACATCAAACTCGTCGCCCTCTGCGACCTCTGGGACTACTCGCGCACCTACGGCGAGCGCTACTTCAAGTCCAACGGCGTGACCCTCACCGGCTACAGCGATCTCGAGGAAATGCTCGCCAAGGAAAAGGGCCTCGACGCCGCCATCATCTCCACCCCCGACGTTTTCCACGCCCCGCACACCAACGCGTGCTTGAAGGCCGGCCTCCATGTTTACTGCGAGAAGATGATGTCCAACACGCTGGAGGGCGCGCTCTCCATGGTGAAGACCATGAAAGAGACGGGCCGCCTGCTCCAGATCGGCCACCAACGCCGCAGCAACCCGCGCTACATCTTCGCCCGCGACCGCCTGCTCGGCGAAGCCAAGCTCCCCGGCCGCATCACCGCCGCCCAGGCCCAGTGGAATCGCGCGGTCACCAAGGATCTCGGCTGGCCCAAGAAGTCCGACGTCTCCGCCGAGAAGCTCGCCCACTACGGCTACCCCGACATGGCCACCTTCCGCAATTGGCGGTGGTATAAAAAATTCGGCGGCGGCCCGCTCTCCGATCTCGGCGCGCACCAGATTGACATCTTCAGCTGGTTCTTCGGACGCCTACCTTCGACCGTCATCGCCAGCGGCGGCGTCGATTTCTACACCGGCCACGACTGGTTCGACAACGCCATGGTCATTTACGAGTTCCCGCAACCCGAAGGCGGCGTGGCCCGCGCCTTCTACCAAGTCCAGACGACCACCAGCTCCGGCGGCGGTTACTGGGAGCAGTTCATGGGCGCGGAGGGCACCGTGCGCATTTCCGAAAACCCGACGCAGACCAAAATCTACCGCGAAGCCGCCGCGCCGTCGTGGGAAGACTGGGTGCGCAAGAACTACCTGCGCGCCGATGCCGCTCCGGCCGCCGCCGCACCCGCCGCCGACGCCAAGGTCGATGCCCGGGAAACCGCCGCCCTCGCCACCTACGCGCTGCCGATCAGCCTCAACAAAGCCATCCACCAATATCACTTGGAAAACTTCTTCCAAGCCATCCGCGGCAAGGCGAAGCTCACCTGCCCCGCCGACGAGGCCTACCGCAGCGAATACCCGATCCACATGGCCATTCAGGCCGTAGAGAAACGCCAGCTCATCAACATCGAAGAACCGATCATTTAATCATTTTATGAACCGCTCCCTCCACCTCTTGCTCACCGCTTTCGCCATCGCCGGCATCGCCCGCGCCGCCGAGCTGGTCCCGCTCGTCACCGAATTGCCCAAGCCTATGATCGTCGGCACGCCGGTGCCCATGAAGGTCGATAACTTGGAAGCCCCGCGCACCGGTCGCGCGCCCGCGTTTCTCGTGCCCGCCACCGCGAAGAACCTCGCGCTCAACATGCCGGTCACCAGCAGCGATCCCGCCCCGCTCCTCGGCGATCCGGAGCTCGTCACCGACGGCGACAAGGACGCCTCCGAGGGCTGCTTCGTCGAACTCGCGCCCGGCACGCAGTGGGTGCAGATCGACCTCGGCGCTCCCGCCGAAATCAACGCTCTTTACCTTTGGCATTTCCACTCCCAACAACGCGTTTACCTCGGTGTCGTGGTCCAGATCTCCGATGATCCCGACTTCATTTCAGGCGTCACCACGGTCTACAACAACGACATCAAAAACCTCTGCGGCCGCGGCGCTGGCAAGGACCCGACCTACATCGAAACCTACGAGGGCCGCGCGATCGACGCCAAGGCTACCAAGGGCCGCTACGTCCGCCTCTACAGTCACGGCAACACCTCCAACGGCCTGAACCACTACATCGAGGTAGAGGTCTGGGGCACCAAACTCTGAGCAAAATCGTTACCCCTACCCTCCCCCCATGCCCCGCCACATTTCGCGCCGCCAAGCACTCGGAACCTTAACCCAAGGAGGAGCGTTACTGGCGGGCGCCTCGTTGTTCCCCGCCGCCGTTCAGGCAAACCCAACCCCCGCCGCCGCCCCCGCCCCCGTGCCCGCCTTCAAACCCAAGGGTAACATCCGCCACAGCGTCTGCCGCTGGTGTTATAGCAAGGTTCCCGCCGACAAGTTCTATCCCGCGATCAAGGACATGGGCGTCACCGCCGTCGACTTGGTCGGCCCGTCCGAATTCGCCGAGCTCAAACGCTACGACATCGTTTGCTCCATGGTGAACAACCCCGTGGTCGAGGGCCTCGGCGGAATCAGCCGCGCCTGGAATCGCACCGAACACCACGACCGCTTGGTCACCGCCTACGAACAACGCCTCGCCGAAACCGCCGCCGCTGGCTACGAGCGCCTCATCTGTTTCTCCGGCAACCGCGCCGGCCTCGATGACGAGCAGGGCCTCGCCAATTGCGCAGCGGGTCTTAAGCGCATCATGGCCACCGCCGAGCGCCTCAAGGTCACCGTCTGCATGGAGCTGCTCAACAGCAAGGTGAACCACAAGGACTACCAATTCGACCGCACCGCCTGGGGCGTTGAGCTCGTCAAGCGCGTCGGCTCCGAGCGCTTCAAGCTGCTCTACGACATCTACCACATGCAGGTCCAGGAGGGCGACATCTGCGCCACCATCAAAGCCAGCCACACCTACATCGACCACTACCACACCGCCGGTGTCCCCGGCCGCAACGAGATTGATGAGACTCAGGAGCTGAACTATCCGCGCATCATGCGCGCCATCCTCGAGACGGGCTTCCGCGGCTACGTCGCCCAGGAGTTTAATCCGAAAAACGCCGACCCGTTGGCGTCGCTCCGCCGGTCCTTCGAGATCTGCGATATCTGAACCCGTCCGCTCAAGCCTCACCCTCACTTCCTACCCCGCCCATGAATCGTCGTCACTTCCTTCGCTCCGCCGCCATCGCCGCCGCTTCACCCCTCATCATCACCAACTTTAAGCTCTTCGGCGCGGACGCCCCATCGAACAAACTTCAACTGGCCCTCATCGGCGTCTGGGGTCGCGCCCACGCCTTCTACGACACGCTGACGCGCGAACAAGTCGTAGCATTGTGCGATGTCGATGAGAACCACCTCGCCTCCGTCCTCGAACGCTTCCCCGGTGCCAAACTTTACGCGGACTGGCGCAAGCTGCTCGACGACCACAAAGCGCTTGGCCTGGACGGAGTCGTCATCTGCACCCCCGACCACACCCACGCCTTTATCGCCACGTGGGCCATGAATCGTGGCCTCCACGTTTACTGTGAAAAACCCATCGCCAACACGGTCGAGGAAGCCCGCCTGGTGCGCGCCACCTACCTCAAAAACAAAGGTAAGCTCGCTACCCAAACCGGCACCCAGCGCCACGCCCTGCCCAATTTCAACCGCGTGAGTGAACTCATCCGCGGCGGCGCCGTCGGCAATCTCAAATCCGTTTATGCCTGGGGCAACCGCAAGCTCGCCCGTCCCGGCTACCTGCCCGCCGCCGGCGCCCCGCCGTCCCACTTGAACTTTGATCTCTGGCTCGGACCTTCCCCGGTGCATCCCTACAACCCGGGCTATTTCGAGGGAAAGCCCGGCATGAATTGCCTGAGTTGGAATATGTATTGGGACTTCGGTAACGGCCAGGTGGGCGACATGGGCAGCCACACCATGGACCTCGCGTGGAAGGCCATTGATGCCGGCCTGCCCACCTCCGCTTCGGCCAAGGGAGAGGCCTTCAACCCCGAGGTCAGTCCCGTGGAACTCGAGCTCACGTTCGAGCACCCCGCCAACCGCTGGCGCGGTCCCATCACCGTGAGCTGGCATCAGGGAGGCATGATGCCGCCGTCGCCCCGCTCATATATCGATCTCAATAAAATCGACCACGGCGTGATGTTTAAAGGCGACAAAGGCTTCCTCGTCTCCGACTTCAACGGCCGCACGCTCATCCCCTTTGGCGACAAGGCCGACATGAGCTACTACACCCCGCCCACCGATGAAACCCGCCTTCCCAACCTCGGCGACTTTATGGGGCAATGGTTCGACGCCTGCAAAGGCAAGGGCAAGACCTCGTGTGATTTCGACTACTCCGGTCTTAAGATCGAACAAATGCTCCTGGGCGTCGTCGCCTACCGTGCAGGTGCCAAGGTGGAGTATGACGGTGCGGCCGGACGCATCACCAACCTCCCCGAAGCGAATGCGCTCCTCGGCCGCCAATACCGCGAAGGCTGGATCTTAAACGGCTGATCACCGCCCCGGCCCTTCGCGCAGGCAATGAGGCACTCCCACGCATGTCTGCTCGTGTTTGTATTCGCATTGTTGCTACGCCTGCCCGCCCTCGAATCTCGCCCCGTCCATCCCGACGAGGCCGTCAACGCGCACCTACTTGACGGCTTGATTTCCGGTGAGGGCTACCGCTACCGTCAGCACGACCACCACGGCCCGACCCTATACCATCTCGCCGCCGGGGTGCTCGGCGTCACCGGTCCAGCCCGCATGGCCGAGTGGGACATCTGGATGCTGCGGCTCATCCCCGCCTTCGCCGGTGCGGCCCTCGCCGCCGGAGCCTGCGCGTGGTTGACCCCGCTGCTGGGGTTCGGCTCCGCGTTGAACGCGGCCGTGTTCCTTAGCGTGGCCGCCCCGTTCGCCTACTACGGCGGCATCTTTATCCACGAAACCTGGGTTCTGTTCTTCCTGCTCGGCTGGTGGGTGTGTGCCTGGCGATGCGCCACCGTCGGAGGTGCCCGACCGGCCGTGCTCGGCGGAGTCTGGGCCGGCCTGCTCCTCGCCACCAAGGAGACCGGCGCTCCGCTCATGATCCTGCTCGGTCTCGCCATCGTGGTCACCGCGCGCCCGCCTTGGAAACGCCTCGCAACCGCCCTCGGGCTCGGCGCCGTGGTCGCGTCGGTCGTCGTCCTAGTGTTCTACGGGGACTTCGGCCGGCACCCGGAACGCGCCTTCGATTTGTTCAAAGCCATCGGCAACCAGGTCGGCCGCGGGACAGGCGAAGAACATGCGTATCCGTGGTTCACCTACGCCCAATGGTTCCTCGCTCCGTCGCCGGTCGGCTGGCCGTGGAGCACCTGGCTCCTGCTCGCGCTCGGCGGCCTCGGGCTGTGGACACGGCGGGCCGATCCGCTAGCCCTTGCGTTGGCGCTGGGCTTCGCGCTGCTCGCAGTGTTCTTCTCGGTGTTGCCCTACAAAACCCCATGGCTCGTGCTCGCCCCGTTGCTGCCGCTCGCGTTGCTCGCCGGTCTCGGCGCGTCGGAGCTCGCGACGCGGCTCCGCGACCGGCGACTCATTGCGGTGTCCGCCGCCCTCGTCACCGGGCTGTTCGCCTCCGAAACCTACGCCCGTTGCATCCGCCACGCCGTGAATCCTACAAACCCCTTCGCCTACTCCCCCGGCAGCCCGGATCTCGCCCGCTTGGAGGCCGACCTTGCTCTCGCCGGAGGCAGGCAACTCGTCGTCCAGGTCGTCGCGCCCGACTTCTGGCCGTTGCCGTGGACCTTGCGCCGACACGCCGCCGGTTTCTGGCCCGAGCCACCCGCGACCCTTAAGTCAGGCTGGGTGCTCGTCAGTGCCGAAAATCTCGGAGCCATCGCTACCCAGGGCGGCGGCTTCACGCCTTACGAGGTGCGCCCCGGACTCACTCTTTTCCTGACTCGTATTCCTTAAAAAACTTTCCATGAACTCAGACCATCCCACCACCAATCGCCCCAGCATGCTTGTATTCTGGGGCTGTTTCATCGCCCTCATCGCCACCTCGTTTGGCTTCATCACCCGCATGATGTTGCTTGGCCGGTTCCAGACCGATTTCGGTCTCGATAAGGTCCAGCTCGGCGAACTCCAAGGTGCCGGCATCTGGCCCTTCGCCATCTCGATCATCCTCTTCAGCCTCATCATCGACCGGGTCGGCTACCGAATTTCGATGATCTTCTCGTTCGTGTGCTACGCCTGTTATCTCGCCATGGCGTCGTTCGCCTACCTCGCCATCCAGGGCCTCGAAGGCGCCGCGCTGCAAGCCGCCCAACACAAAGGCTACACGCTTCTCTACTGGGGCAGCATCCTCCTCGGCCTCGGCAACGGCACGGTGGAAGCGTTCGTGAACCCGCTCGTCGCCACGATGTTCAAGGAAAACAAAACCAAGTGGCTCAACAAACTCCACGCCGGCTGGCCCGCCGGTCTGGTCTTCGGCGGTCTGATCACGATCGGTCTTTCTTCCACCGCCAGTCAGGGCGACTGGCGCATCGTCCTCGGCCTCATCGCCCTGCCCTCGGTCGCCTTTTTCGCCTTGTTGATCGGCGCCCACTTCCCGCGGAGCGAACGCGAGCAGGCCGGCGTCTCCTACCGCGAGATGCTCGGCGAATTCGGCATGTTCGGCGCAATGGTCTCCTTCGGTCTGATCTTCGCCCAACTCGGCCAGGTGTTCGGCTGGAGCACCGGTATCTCCATCGGCCTGACCGCCGCCGTCGTCATCGGGTTCGGCGCCTACACCCGCCGCCTCGGCAACGCCCTGCTGGCGTTCCTCATTCTCCTCATGATGCCGCTCGCCACGACCGAGATCGGCACCGACGGCTGGATCAGCAGCTTGATGGAACACCCGCTCGCCGCCGCCGGCCACCACCCCGGCTGGGTCTTGGTTTATACTTCGGCCATCATGATGGTGCTGCGCTTCGTGGCCGGTCCCATCGTCCACCGCCTCTCGCCGATTGGCTTGCTCATGGGCAGCGCCGTTCTGGCCATCGTCGGTTTGACGCTGCTCTCCCGCTGCGCCGAGGCCTCGCTCCTCGCGATCTTCGCCGCCGCCACGCTCTACGCGGTCGGCAAGACCTTCTTCTGGCCCACCATGCTCGGCGTCGCCGCCGAACAAAGCCCCAAGGGCGGCGCGCTCACCCTCAACGCCATGGGCGGCGTCGGCATGATCGCGGTTGGCGTATTAGGTTTCCCCTACATCGGCGCCCTCCAGGAAAAAACCGCCTCCGCCCACCTCGTCGCCGAAGCCCCGGCCCTCGCCCAAAGCGTGCTCGCCGAAAAGTCCTACCTGCTCGGTGGCTATCAAGCCATCCAGCCAGACAACGCCGCCGCCATCATCGAGCCCGCCGCCCAGGCCCACATCGCCAGCGCGCAACTCGCCGGCCAGTTCGATGCGCTTGCCCACATGGCGATCTTCCCGGCCTTCCTGCTCGCCGGCTATATCGGCCTCTTCCTCTACTTCCGCAGCAAAGGCGGCTACCGCGCCGTCAGCCTCGACGCCGACTCGCCCGCGCGTTCGGAGAAATCGAAGGTCGCAACCCACTAAGATAACGAGCGTTCTCCGCTCTATGCCGCCCGCCTCCTCACTACCGCAGCGCATCCACCGCCACGAGGCGATGGCGACGTGGTTTGAGGTTCGCATCTCGGCGGAGGACGTCACCTACACCGCGCAAGCCGCGCAGGAAATATTCGCCCGCATCGACCGGCTCGAAGCGTTGCTCAGCCGTTACCGCGAAGACAGTGAGGTGCGCCAGCTCGGCCGCCTCGCTCGCGGCGAAACCATGCGCCTCCACCCCGACACCGCGGCGTGTCTGCGGAAGGCACTCGACCTCGCCGCAACCACCGGCGGCGCCTTTGATCCCGCCCTCGGCCACCTGCGCCCCGCCTCGACCCTGCAACCAGACACGTCCCTCCCCCGCGGACGTCTTCTCCTCGACCCCGAGCAACCGCTCGCAGCCTGCGAAGGCGGCCCCGTCCACCTCGACCTAGGCGCGATCGGCAAAGGCTACGCACTCGACGTCGCCGCCGAGCTCCTCCGCGAATGGGACCTCCCGCACGCCTTGCTGCTCAGCGGAGGCAGCAGCCTGCTCGCACTCGATGCCCCGCCCGGCACCGCTGGCTGGGAGATCGGCCTCACCACCCGCCAGAGTATTTGGCTTTCCAATACCGCGCTCGGCGCCTCCGGTGCCACGGTCAAGGGAGAGCACATCCTCGACCCTCGCGACGGCGTGGCACGCCACGGGTTTTTCCGCACGTGGGCCAGCGCCGGCACGGCCGCTGCCGCCGACGCGCTCTCCACGGCGGCCATGCTCCTGGAACGCGCCGAGCTGGCAGAACTGGGGACCCGTTGTCCGGATATCGGCTTCGCCGTGCTCGCGACCGAGGAGCGGGCCGAAGCGCTGGAACTTTTTGGTGCGTTTCCCCTGCCCGGCCCGTGTTCGTTTCGCTCCGCGTCGTCATGAATAAAACCAGAGTGGAGCACCTCTGGCTGGTGATCCCCGCATGGCGCGAAGAAGCGCGCCTCCACGCCTTCGTCACCCAACTCCTGCCCGCTCTCACCGCCAGCGGCCTCCCTCTCGCGGTGCAAATTGTCGATGACGGCTCTCCCGCCGACCTCGCCGGTGCCCTCGCCGCCCGTTGCGATATCTGGCACAGCCGCTGGCCCTGCCTGCGGCCGTTGCACCGACTGCCGGCCAACACAGGCAAAGGCGGTGCGGTTTATGCCGGCTGGGACTTGGCCCCGCCCCATGCCGCCTGGCTCGGCTTCTGCGACGCGGATGGCAGCGTGGAAGCCGACGAGATTGTGCGCCTCCTGCGCCTCGCGCTCGCCGCGCCAGAGCCTGCGTGCCTTTGCGCCAGCCGCCATCTGCCCGGTGCCGACGCTCTTTGGAGTTCCCCGCTCCGACGCCTCCTCAGCCGTATCTTCGTCGCCGCCGTGCGACTCCGCACCGGACTCGACATCCGTGACAGTCAGTGCGGCTGCAAATTCGTTTCGGCGGCGCTTTACCAGGCCGTTCGCCCGCAACTGCGTGAGCGGCGCTTCAGTTTCGACGTCGAACTGCTCCTCGCCTGCCGAGCAGCGGGCGCGGCGATTCGCGAAATCCCGGTTCGTTGGGAGCAACGCGCCGGCGGCAAACTTCGTCTTTGGCGCGATGGTCCCGGTATGCTGGGCCGACTGCTGATACGGCGCGGTCGACCATCGGCCCGATAATCACGCGATTACACGTTTGCCGGCCGACCTTCCGCGTTACTTTCACTTCCATCGCCGTGTCCGCTTCGCTCATCGATTGGCTTCCGCTCCGCGTCCCGCTTTTGTCGTCGCTGTCCTCTACGGTGCCGTCGGCCACGGCGGCGCCTCCGGTTCCCTCGCCATCATGCCCCTCGCAGGCTCGCGCAGGCCTCCCTTTACATTAAGAGCAACCCCGCTGACGCCACCCGCCTCGGCATCGCGCACAACGCGGCTCCGCCACCGGCCGCGAAGTTCTCCGGGTCTACCGGGAAATGGAATCCACCTCCCAGTCCGCCTGGGAAAAACCCAGCCGTGCCTTTGAGCGGCTACTCAAACCTTGAGCTCCGGCCAGCAGCCTGTCGGGCTGAAAGCCATAACTTCAAACGGCTCTTCACGCTGAGAAACCAAGCCGCAACAGCATAAAAGCGCCCGGGGGCGGGTCACACCGTGCGCCGCCCTCACCGCGTAAAGCCCCTTGCGCTCACCTCCCGGCACGCGTCTTGTCACCGGTTGATTCCATGATCGGTCTCCGCGACGACACTTCCGAAGCCCTCCCGCCCCCGCCGCCTCCTTCGCGCGCGCCGGAGTTTGCTGCGAAGTTGTTTGCCGAAGGCGGCTGGCTCCAGACCAGCCTCGGTCTCGAACATCGCCCTCAACAGGAAAAAATGGCCCGCGCCGTCGCCGCCGCCATGAAGGGCGACGAATCCCTTCTCTTCGAGGCCGGCACCGGCGTCGGCAAATCCCTCGCCTACCTGCTCCCGGGCATCATCCACGCGATGGACCAATCGCGCCAGATGATCGTGTCCACGCACACCATCGCCCTCCAGGAACAACTCGACCAGAAGGACCTCCCCCTGTGCCGCCGGGTGTTTTCAGCCAGCGAGGAGACCAAGCCTTACGCCGGCTTCAAATCCGCCGTGCTCGTCGGGAAGACCAACTATCTCTGCACCACGCGCCTCGCGGCCGCCTTGCGCGATAAACACGAGCTCTTCGCCACGCCCGAGCACGAGGAGTTGCAACGCGTCGCCACTTGGGCCGGGACCACCAGCGAGGGCCTCCGCCACGAACTCAACCCGGCCCCGCTTCCCGAGATCTGGGAGATGGTCAACGCCGACTCCTCGGGCTGTTCGCGCAAGTTCTGCGATTGCAACCAGTGCCCCTACCAACGCGCCCGCACCCGCATCCGTTCGGCGCACGTCATCATCGTCAACCACTCACTGCTGTTCTCCCACATCAGCGCCGGTGGGGCCGCCGAAAAAGGCGGCGCCCGCGGCGTGCTGTTCCCCGATGATTTCCTCGTGCTCGACGAGGCTCACACTGTCCCCGAGGTCGCCACCGATCACTGCGGACTGCGGCTCTCCAGCTACGGCGTGGACCGAATGTTGAAGTATCTCTTCAACCCCAAAAAGGGCCGGGGCCTGCTCGTGCGCCATGGCACCCCGGAGACCCAGCAACTCGTGATCGATGCGATTGAAGCCGCCCACCAGTTCTTCGCCCACATCGACGAACGCCTGCTTTCCCAGCAAACCATCGTGCGCATCCGCGAAGAAGGTTTTGCCGAGGCGTGGATGGACGGGCCGCTGCTCGCGCTGCACCGCGCGTTGATGAAGCGCATCGACAAGATGGACGACGGCAAGGAGCGCGATGAATTGATGGAGCAGGCCGGCAAAATCAAAACCCTCCAGACCAACCTGCGCGAGTTTCTCAACGTCGCCGACGCCGACAAAACCGTTTACTGGGTCGAGCGCATGGGCAAGCGCCAGACCATCGTCGCGCTGCGCACCGCACCCATCGATGTGGCACCGTTCATCCGCGACGAACTGCTCAAACGCGGCACCTCGGTGGTCTTCACGAGCGCCACGCTGGCCATGGGCGGGCGCATCGAGCCGTTTCAGGCGCGCGTCGGCGCGGAACAGGTCAAGACGGCCGTCGAGCAATCGCCCTTCGATTTCGAACGCCGCATGCGCGTCTTCGTCGCTGCCGACGTGCCGTTGCCCACGCCGAAGGAAGCCCGACTCGCCCTCGATGTGCTCATCGATTACATCGATTTCTGCACGCGGCGGACCAAGGGCGGTTCGCTGGTGCTCTTCACAAGCTACTTCGACATGAAGCGCGTGGCCGAGGCAATGGAGCCGATCTACAACGGCGCGAATCGGCCGTTCTTCATGCAGGGCCGCGACTACTCGCGCACCGAACTCGCTCACAAACTCCGCGAAGCGGGCAACGGCGTTCTCTTCGGCACCGATAGTTTCTGGACCGGCATCGACGTGCCCGGGGACGCCTTGTCGCAGGTGATCATCACGCGCCTGCCCTTCGAGGTGCCCACGCATCCCGTGCTCGAAGCGCGCACCGAGTGGATTCGCGAACGTGGGGGCAATCCGTTTAACGACCTCACGCTGCCGGATGCGTTGATCACCTTTCGCCAAGGCATCGGCCGCCTCATACGCACGGCCAAGGATCGCGGTGTGGTCACGATTCTCGACTCCCGGATAACTCAGAAAGCCTACGGACGGCTCTTCCTCGATTGCATCCCGCAGAAGAATTCCGTGCGCATGAACCGCGAAAATCGCGTGGAGAAATTTCAGCCTTTTATTTGAACACCTTGTGCTTAGGGTGGTCCCTCGCCCTCTCGCATGAAATTCCGTTCCGCCGCCCTCACCGACATCGGCAAGACCCGCTTCGAAAACGAAGACCGGTTCCTGTGTGACGACGCGTTGGGTCTTTTCGGGGTAGCCGATGGCATTGGCGGCCTCCCGGGCGGCGGCGAAGCGGCCGAATGCACTGTGCAGGGAATCGCGCGCCTCATCAAAGAAGGCGGGGATAACGACCTCGTGGCGACCACCCAGGCGGTCAGCAAAGCCGTGCAAGACCTCGGCCAGGAGCTCAACCCCCCCTACGGCATCGGCAGCACGCTCACGTTCGGGCTCCTCAAAAACGGCAAGCTGCAACTCGTCCATGTTGGCGATTCACGCGCTTACGTCCTTCAAAAGGGAGACTTCTTGACACTGACGGAAGACCACACGGTCGAAAACGAAGCCCGCCGGCTGCGCGCTCGCGGCGAGCACGTGACGGTCACTGCGGATAACCGCAACGCCCTCACCCGTTGCATCGGCCAACCCGGCATTCCCGAAGTCGATCTTCAGGAGTTCGCAGTTACGGCTGGTGATCGTGTTTTTTTCACCACCGACGGCATTTGCCGGATGATCTCAGACGACGAACTCGCCGACATTCTGCGCGGCCCTGAAAGGCCGGCCGAGATGCTGAAGGTTATCATCGATCTCGCCATGAAACGCGGTGGGCATGACAACCTCACCGCCGTGCTGGTTTACATCGACGCAGCCTCATGACGGACGCCGCCCGTTCCCTTCATTTTGCGGCGCTCGTCGCAAAACATCCCGACAACGAGCTCTTTCGTTTCAGTCTTGCCCAAGCTCTTCTCAACGAGGACCGCGGAGCCGACGCCTTGGAGCATCTCGAACAGTGCGCGCGTAAAAAAGCCGACTGGATGATGCCCCGTATCATGTTGGGTAAAACCCTTCTGCAACTCGATCGTCGCGAAGACGCGAAGCCCTGGTTGGAAGAGGCCCTCGCGCTCGCCGTGGAGCAGGACCATCAAGACCCCGAGGCCGAGCTGCGCGCGCTGTTGGTCGGGCTTTAAGTGCGGCGGCCAACGTGGGAAGCGAGCTTGCTCGCGATTCCGACTCCGACGTGGGAAGCGAGCTTGCTCGCGATGGATCGACCTTCGGAACCCGCAGTGGCGCAACTCTTGCTCAGCAATCGCGAGCGAGCTCGCTTCCCACGTTCGAACCCACACGCCGAAATGCCCACCCCGAACAACGGCTCGAACCAGCTTCGCGTCGGTCGCGTTTCAATTCCTTGGACCACTTACCTGCTCACGTTCTGCACCCACGAGCGCGCGACAGGTCTCGACCGCCCCGTAATCTTTGAGGCGCTGCTCGAAGAAATAAAGCGCATGGAGGCCGACTCCATCTGGCAACCTCAGGCTCTCATGCTGATGCCCGATCACGTGCATCTCTGCATAAAGCTGCTTGATACACTTGCGCTCTCTCATGCGATGGCACGGTTGAAAAGCCGAACCCGGCGAGTGCTACTATCGCAGACCCTCCAATGGCAGGAAGGTTATCACGATCATCGGCTCCGTCCCGACGACCCACGGCTGCCATTCTGTTATTACCTCTACATAAATCCGGTCCGCGCCGGCCTTGTCACGAACGGCGCCGAGTGGACGTTTCAGTGGTGGCGACCCGAAGTGTGGACTTGGTTTGAGCCTTACGCAAAAGACACCCAGCCCGCTCCCGCGTGGGCCAAAGACCTCCCTTGATCCCCCGTGGGAAGCGAGCTTGCTCGCGATTCCGGCTCCACCGTGGGAAGCGAGCTTGCTCGCGATTCCGACTCCACCGTGGGAAGCGAGCTTGCTCGCGATTCCGACTCCACCGTGGGAAGCGAGCTTGCTCGCGATTCCGACTCCACCGTGGGAAGCGAGCTTGCTCGCGATGGATCGACCTCCGTTTCCGTTTCCGCTTCCCCAGCACCGATCCCAACCCATCGCGAGCAAGCTTGCTTCCCACGTTCGATCCACCGCCACTCCCGCCGCCTGACCCGTCACCGAAACGTTACCCTCACCCGCTCGCATCCACGCCGGGGTTCGTCACCTTGAGGAGAACATGCGCGTCATCCTCACTTCTCATGGTTCCACCGGCGACATCTACCCCGTGATCGCTTTGGCCGTGGCCTTACAAAAGGCCGGCCACCGCGTCCGCTTCGCCACTATTCCCCATTACAAAGAGGAAATCGAAGCGGCTGGAGTGGAATTTTATCCGCTCTGCCCCAATTGGGAACAGGCCGACCTCAGCTACTGGATGGGGCGTCTTCAAAAAATCCGCACGCCGATCTACCAACTCCGCGAGATCTATGTCGGCGCAAAAAAATACATCCCGGAAATGATTTCCCGCATGGACGCGATCATGCCCGAGACGGATTTGGTCGTTTCGAGTTACCTGTTCCCGATGAACCGCGGGATTGCCGAGAAATACAACGTCCCCTTCGCTACCCTCGCCTTCGCCCCGCACGTCATCCCCTCGCCGGACTACCCGCCCGAAAACTTACCGTCGCCGCGCTGGCTCGGGCAGACCACCCGCCGCGCCTGGAACCGCTGGCTGTGGCAGGTCGCCAATGCCGTGGTCGACCGGGTCATCAACAACTGCATCGTCGCCGAACTGCGCGCCGCCCGTTTGCCGAAGGTCCGCAACTTTTTTTCCAAGCCTGCCGGTCGCGTGCTCGTCACGGTGTCCGAGCCCCTCCTGCGTCCGCCCGGTGCGGAGATGGACGCGCGGTTTAAATGGGTCGGTTATTGCCGCTGGCAATCCGCCGAGAGCCAGGAAATCGAAGCCGAAATCAAGGCCTTCACCGGAGGCGAACGCGTGCCGGTGCTCACGTTCGGCAGCATGGTCTACGAGAACGCCGGCGCCTGGATGGAGCGCTTCGTGCGTGCCTGGCCGCGCGACCGGAAAATCATCGTCCAACGCGGCTGGGCTCAATTCCCCCAACTCGGCGACGACGCCCACATCAAAGTGATCGGCAAGGTCTCGCACGACCAACTCTTCAAGCAAGCGAGCGCCGTCATCCACCACGGCGGCGCCGGCACGACGGCCAGCGCGCTCCACGCCGGCGTCCCACAGATCGTCGTCCCGCACATCGGCGACCAACAATTCTTCGGCAGCGAAGTCGAACGCTTGGGTTGCGGTTTTCGCATCAAGAAAAACGTCTGGCCCGAGCAACTACACAACGCACTCACCCGCCTCGCCGCGAACCCGTCGCACGCCCAAAGAGCGGCGGCAGTCCGCACCCAACTCTTGTCCGAAAACGGTCCCGCGACTGCGGTCGCCGAGTTGGAACGCTTCGTGGCGGAAAGCGCCGCCTGCAAGCCCGTGAACGCCTAGGGTTTTTCTGAACTACGTGGGAAGCGAGCTTGCTCGCGATTGCCTTGAACACCCCCGACGGGAACACCAAACCATCGCGAACAAGCTCGCTACCCACGTCGGAGTCACCGCCACTCGTGGCGCGGATACCGTCTCGATAATTCCGCCTTCACTTTCGGATACATATCCCGCCAAAAGCTCGTCAGGTCATCCGTCACTTGAATCGGCCGCTGATTCGGCGCAAGCACCTCGAACTTCACCGCCACCCGCCCGTGGCCGATTGTAAAGCGTCCTTCGACACCGTAGAGTTCCTGTATCCGCGCACTCATGACGGGCGGACCTTCCTTGTTGTAAGTCAGGCGCGCCTTGCGGCCATTGCCCATTACGAGCCGCTCTGGCAAATAGTCATCCAATACAGCGAGCTGCTCCGGGCGCAACCAGTCGCGCAGCGCGGGCATGACCGGCTTGTCCTTCAATTCCCGCGCGCCGTAGCTACCGTAGCAAATCTGCTCAATCAAGGTCGCGCGGTCCGCCTCCGTGATGGGCGTCACCTCCAGCTCGGGGAACCACTCCGCCAACCGGTTCACGCGCACGATCCATTGGTCCACGTTTTCATTCCACTCCGTCAAAACGATATTCCCCGCCATGACCTCCTTCGCGAGAAGCGAAGCCGCATCACTCTCCGGCGGGGTCTCCGCCGTCAGTTTCGCGTCCAACACCAGATCGCGAAAACGCCGCTCGCGGCGCGCGATCACCCGACGGGCGGTCTCATCGTAAACCACACCCACCGCGTCCCGGTAGTCGTCGGGGAAAAGCTCTTTCAACCACGACTCCTCAATGGCCGTCGCCTGTGAAATCAACACGCTGACCTCGCCGCCCCGCCCCTCCACCTCGCTGATCTCAGCGGCGACGAGCAACGCGGTTTTTTGCATCGCGCTCTCACGGGCGAGCACACCACGACGGTTGTGCACAAGGTCGCAGCGCAGCGTCCCGCCATCGAGCCGCTTCGCCAGCTGATCGGAGAAACCCGCGAGGACGCACTTGCGAACCTGTTCACCGTCCAGCGGCGCTTCCCGCACATCGAGACCTTCTTTAGCGGCGATCTCGAGGAACTGTTTGAACAGCGGCCCCACTTGGCGCGCTCCTTGCGCGTGGATGCCCAGGCGCCGACACGCGTCCACGGAGTAGCTGTTCTGTTCGGCAAAACGCCAGGCGCGCATCAACAGGAAAAAGTCGCTCTCGGTTTCTTCGCCGAGCACGTCATCGCGTGCATCTTCCACCTCGCGGGTCACACCGCGCTGGAGAAACGAACGCCCTTGCGTAAGCGATGCCATGAGCGCCACCGGGCGCACGCAGCCGCGAGCATCGGCCTCCAACAGCATGCGCGCATAACGCGGGTGCACCGGGAAACGGAGCATGCGCCGGCCTGTCTCGGTGATGACCCGGCGCCGTCCGCCCACCGCACCCAGATCCGCCAGCAACAACTCGGCGCGTTCGAGTGCCTTCGGCTCAGGTTTCTCCAGCCACGGAAACGCCGCGATGTCGTCGATGCCGCTCGCCTTCAGCGTCAACACCACCTCGGAAAGATCGAGGCGCTTCACCTCGGGCAGCTCCTGCAACGGCCGCAGCGAATGCTCGCGCTCGGTCCAAAGCCGCACGCACACGCCCGGAGCGGTGCGACCGGCGCGACCGGCGCGCTGGTCGGAACTTGCGATGGAGATTTTTTCGATGAGCAACGTATTGATGCCGCGGTTGGCATCGAAGCGCGCCACCCGCGCCAACCCGCAGTCCACGACCACCGTGACCCCGTCGATGGTGAGCGAGGTCTCGGCCACGTTGGTCGAGACGATGATTTTGCGCTGATCGTAGCGCGACACCGCGCGGTCCTGCTGCTCGGGTGGAAGTTCGCCGTGCAGCGGAAAAATCACGAAGTCGCGCAGCTCCCGCTCCACCTGCAAGGCCTGCAGTGTGCGGTTGATCTCGTAGGCACCCGGCATGAACACCAGGAAGTCACCCGCCGCCGTGCGAGCCGCGACGCGCGCACACTCCCGCGCGGCGACCTCCCACACGTTCTCCTTATCGAAATTGGCCGCCTTCGGGAGATACTCGACCGCCACCGGAAAGCTGCGGCCTTGTGATGTGAGCACTTCGCACGGCGCGAGATAGTCCTTCAAAATGAGCGCATCCAGCGTCGCCGACATGACCACGATTTTAAGGTCGGGACGTGTCGTTTGCTGGATCTGCAACGCGCGCGCGAGCGAGATGTCACCGTAGAGATGCCGCTCGTGAAACTCGTCGAACACCAGCGCCGCGATGCCTTTAAGCACCGGGTCAAACGACATCTGCCGGAGCAGAATACCCTCGGTCACAAACCGGATCTTCGTCTTGGCCGACACCCGTGATTCGAGCCGGATTTGATAACCCACCTCGGCACCGAGCTCGCAACGCATCTCCTCGGCCACGCGCTTGGCCAGCATGCGCGCGGCGAGGCGGCGCGGCTGGAGCACGACCACCTCGCCCGACTCCAAAAAGCCGTGAGCCTTGAGCATCTGCGGGAGTTGCGTCGACTTGCCCGAACCAGTGGGCGCCTGAACAATAAGACGTCCCCGCGCGTGCAAACTCGCCACGAGGGACGACTCGAGTTCGTAGATGGGGAGTTCTCGCGGGGAAACGGGCATGGCGGAGGTTTCTTGTTTTCTGTCTCCACCCACATGTCCAGCTCAGGCTGCTTAGGTGGGAGCGAGCTTGCTCGCGATGTTCGATCCTCG